>JASLJT010000001.1:0-5624 GCA_030747955.1 Verrucomicrobiales bacterium
CTTTGATCAGTTCACAACCGAACAACTTGCGGGAGATCTTCTACCAAATGCCACGCCTGAACAGTACTTAGCAACTGCCTTTCACCGTCAGACCTTATATAATCGAGAAGGAGGAGTCGACGCCGAAGAGGATCGAACCAAAAGAACAATTGACCGTTCCAATACTACAGCCTCGGTCTGGCTAGGACTCACTCTTGAATGCGCCCAATGCCACGACCACCCTTATGATCCGATCAGCCAACGAGATTTTTATCAGTTTTATGCATTCTTTAATAATACAGATGAAAGCGAAACAGAAGTCCCTAAGGGGTTCGAGAATGGCACAATAAAAGTAAGAGTTTTGCGACAGAAAGATCGTAAAACTTATATCTTCCGCCGAGGCGATTTCCTGCAACCTATTAAAGAAGGAGGGGAAATCTTACCATTAGGCCCTGGTTCCTTACCCCCCATCCAAATATCCAACAACAAAAAATTAAACCGTCTAGATCTTGCGCGATGGCTAGTTAATAAAAAAAATCCTCTCTCGGCAAGGGTCGCTGTCAATGACATCTGGTATCGACTCTTTGGGAAAGGTCTGACTGAACAAAAAGCAGATTTCGGCACAAGGTCCGCACCTCCAGTTCACCTCGTACTCCTCGATCATCTAGCAGAAAAATTAATAGATTTGAATTGGAGCAGGAAAAAACTCATTAAATACGTAGTAATGTCTGACACATATAAACAATCTACGAACCGAAGAAAAAGACCGGATCAGATTGATCCTGATAATAAATTATTTCATAGACAGAACCGGTTCCGGGCTGACGGAGAAATTATTCGAGATCTATTTTTATCAATATCAGGACAATTAAAACATAAGGTCGGAGGACCTAGTGTATTTCCACCAATACCGAAAGGAGTCGCCGAACAAAGTTTCGCGGGAAGTTTCAAATGGAAAACCAGTAATGGTGACGACCGTTACCGGCGAGGCATGTACACCTTTTTCAAAAGAACCGCCCCAGACCCTAATCTGATCACCTTTGATTGCCCTAATGCCAATGTAACTATAGCAAAGCGAAACAAATCCAACACTCCAATCATGGCACTAGCAACACTGGGCAATGAAGTGTTTCATGAAGCGGCTCAAGCATTTGCGAAAAGAATACTCTCAGATAAATCATTTAATACCGATCAGGAACGGATCAAATCCTCTTTTGTTCTTTGTGTTGCAAGAAACCCATCACCTCAAGAGACCCATGAAATAATAAAACTCCTACAAAAGAGTCGGTCCTATTATTCTGTAAATACAGAAGAAGCAAAAAAAATGGTAGGCTCATATTCTTGCGAAATGATAAGCGACAATGAAACTGCTTCTTGGATAGCAGTGACGCGCATTCTTCTAAATCTTGACGAAACCATTAACCGCGAATGAACTCCCACCCTCAACTTACCAGTGACACAAGACGTGATTTTCTGACGACCTCAGCGTCGGGAATTGGAGGCGTTGCTCTGCATCATATGCTCTCTGAAGAACTTGCAGCAAATTCTCCCAAACAAAATATTCTTGACCCAAGACCTCACTTTGCTCCAAGGGCAAAGAATTGCATTTTCATATTCATGGCCGGGGCACCCTCACAACTTGATCTGTTCGATTATAAACCCAAACTCAATGAATTGAATGGCCAAAAGATGAACGCTGAACTGCTGAAGGGAAAACGCTTTGCGTTTCTTCAAAAAGAATCAGCAGTACTGATGGGCTCTCCAAGAAAATTTAAGCAACATGGTAAATCAGGAATGTGGTTCTCTGACCTTCTCCCAAGGACCGCAACATGCGCTGATGATATCTGCATGGTTCGTTCCATGCATACCGATCAGTTCAACCACCATCCGGGCCAGCTACAGATGCAATGCGGCGAAGCGCGCTTCGGCCTCCCATCAACTGGATCATGGCTCAACTACGGATTAGGAACAGAGAATCAAAATCTTCCAGGATACATCGTATTGACAGCTGGCCGAGGATCGAGCGGAGGAGCCACCCTTTGGCAAAGCGGCTTCCTCCCATCAAATTACGCTGGAGTCCGTTTCCGCAATGGCAGCAGCCCGCTACTTAATCTTGAGAATCCAAAAGGGCTCCCCAATGAACTTCAGCGTGCGGGTCTAGATACGCTCCAGTCGCTAAATAAAACACACCACAAAACGAATAAAGATCCTGAAACATTAAGCAGGATTGCCAGCTATGAATTGGCCTTCAGAATGCAATCGGCGGCCCCTGAACTTGTGGATCTATCAAAAGAAAAAATAACGACCCTTGATTCGTACGGAGTCAGTAGAGCTGTCCCGAAGGGCGGAGGCCGCGGCAAGGGTAACGGGAACGCTTATGCAGATTTTTCTCGGAACTGTTTATTGGCAAGAAGAATGGTCGAAAGGGGCGTTCGATTCATTAATATTATTCATGCCTCATGGGACCATCACTCGAACCTTAATCAAGAACTTGAATTCAATGCCGGAATGTCAGATCAGCCCGTCGCTGCACTCATAAATGACCTAAAAGCAAGAGGACTTCTTGATGAAACTTTAGTTGTCTGGGCCGGTGAATTCGGCAGGACTCCACTAGGCGAAAACCGCAGAGGAAGGGCAGCAAATACGGGACGGGACCATCATCCGAATGCTTTCACTTTGCTCATGGCGGGGGGCGGCGTTAAAGGAGGATTAACTTACGGAAGCACTGATGATATAGGATGGGCACCCGAAGAGAACCCAGTCCACGTCAACGACTTTCAAGCTACATTATTACATCTTTTCGGCCTAGACCATGAGAGACTAACGCATCCAAATGCTGGTATCGAACGAAGGCTCACAAGCATTACCCGCCAGTCTAGGGTAGTTCATGAACTGTTTACCTAATTGACCGTTGCTAGTAAAAATATTGTCGGAGTAATACTAACTGGTAGCAGCTGAAAGGGCCTGATCCAAATCAGCAAGAATATCATCCACATGCTCAATACCAACAGACAAACGGATGAGTTCAGGAGTAATGCCCCCCTCAGCCTGCTGTTCCGCATTTAATTGAGAATGCGTCGTGGTAGCCGGATGAATAGCAAGACTCTTAGCATCGCCAACATTAGCCAAATGAGAAAATAACTCACAGCTCTCAATGAACTTCTGACCCGATTCTGCTCCTCCCTTAATACCGAAAACAACTATCGCTCCTCCCTTACCTTTGAGATACTTCTGATTTTTCTCAAACTCAGGATCTGATTCAAGTCCAGGAAAACGGACCCACTCCACTGAAGAATGATCCGATAAATGTTCAGCGACCCTTTTTGCATTCTCGCAATGGCGCTCCATCCTCAGGGGTAAAGTTTCTATACCCTGCAGGAACATCCATGAATTATCAGGTGAGATACAAGCACCTAAATTACGTAGAGGCACTGTCCTCATTCTTAAAATATAAGCTAAAGGAGCAAGCATATCAGGCAAGTCATGCCCCCACCTAAGACCATGATAAGAAGTGTCCGGTTCATCGAATAAAGGATGCTTACCCGCTGACCAGTCAAAACGACCACTATCAATCACTACACCACCAATGCCTGTGCCATGACCACCGAACCATTTAGTGAGTGAATGCACAACAATGTCAGCTCCATGAGCAAGAGGATTAGTGAGGTAAGGAGTCGAAAAAGTAGAATCAACAACTAATGGAACACCGCACTCCTTTGCATGAGAAGCTATCGCCTCTAAATCAGCGACTTCGAGTGCAGGATTAGATACTGTTTCAGTAAAGAATGCACGGGTCTTATCATCAGCTGCTGCCGCAAAATTAGCAGGATCCTGAGAATCAACAAAACGAACTTCTATTCCAAGAGAAGGAAGGATATCGTTAAACTGAGTGTAGGATCCTCCATAAAGGTTACGTGCTGAAACAATGTTATCACCAGCAGAAGCCAGATTAATAATCGAATAAAAAACTCCTGAAGTACCAGAAGCGAGCCCAAGCCCAGCCATTTCATGCGCCCCCTCCAATAATGCGACACGTTTTTCCAAAACGTCTGTGGTAGGGTTCATCAAACGGGTATAAATGTTCCCTAATTCTTTAAGGGCAAAAAGATTGGCCGCGTGCTCAGTAGAATCAAAAACAAAAGAAGATGTCCGGTAAAGTGATACGGCACGTGCGTTAGTAGTCGGGTCCGGCGCATGGCCACCGTGCAAACATAGAGTGTCAATTTTCATGGGCGCGAGAAATAATGCAATTAACTACGAATTACAAGTTTATCTGATCAATTTTTAATAGATAATACAGAAGATCTCTTAACAATCAGAGCTAGCTAGATAAAAAAAGACAAACTTTGCGCAATTGAACGTTTACCTTTATAAGCAATTATAGGAAACGTACCCGTATTGGACTATAGTTGAAAAAAATAAGGTAATTTATGAAAACGAATCAATTAATCATATTCATGGCATTGTCATTTGTTTTAGGACTGGGAGTTATGGCCCTTTTCAAATCAGACAAAGACATTGAAAATGCAAACTCAATAAAAGAAAACTCATCGGAAAACGGGAATAGCTCTGATAAGACCAATTCTAATTCAAGCAAATCAAATCTGATCAGTACCGTTCCAAGCAAACCGAAAAATACTCCCTTTAAAATAATTGAAGAGACTGAAGATTCTGAGGACGAAGAACCTGCTGGACCAGAGGAGGCTTTCGCTCAGCTTTTAAATAGCCCAGAAGCAAGGAAATTAATGAAAGGTTTTGCTGGCGCCATGAGTCAAGGAGCTGACCGGATGATCGCTTCAGAAATAGAAAATCAAAAAGAAAAACTTGGGCTCTCAGACAGCCAAACTGAATCAATCAAAGACAAAATGGTCAGCATGGTAAAAGAAGAAACGAAACGCTTCCAAAGCCAACTCGATGATGAAAATCGTTCATTCGGTGAAATCATGGAATCACAGGGTGAGTTCTGGTCACAAAACGAGCCGAAGATTAATGAAATAATGAAGGCGGAACTTACTGATGATCAATACGCAACCTATGAAAGAGAACAACTCGTAGAAAAAACAAACCGCGTCCAAAGACAGGCGACTTCAGAACTAGATAGATTAAATAAAACTTTAGAGCTTTCCGAAGAGCAGGAAGATCAGGTCTTTGGAATACTCGTACAGAAGTCCTCACAGTATGATGAATCCATGGCAATCGAAGGAATCGAAGCAACGCTGCCTGAATCAGCAATTGCCGAAGACATTACAAAAGAGGATGCAATTCGTTCTGTTCTGAACACTGAGCAGACAGAAAAGTATAACGAAAGACTAGAGAAGGGCGGGTTCGGACGTCGGGGCCCTTGGGGCCGCGGGAGAGGATTCGGCGGATAAGATTTAGAAAAAGACCTTAATGGCAAGGATCGCTACAATGTTAGTGACCTTTATCATAGGATTAATAGCGGGGCCCGAAGTATCTTTGTAAGGGTCTCCTACCGTGTCACCAGTAATTGAAGCTGCGTGCGCTTCGGATCCCTTGCCTCCATAAGCTCCATCCTCAATCATTTTCTTCGCGTTATCCCAAGCGCCTCCGGCCGCAGTCATTGATAACTCTACGAACAGACCAGTTACGATAGTTCCCACAAGAACGCCCCCAAGTGCTTTATA
>JASLJT010000002.1:0-3859 GCA_030747955.1 Verrucomicrobiales bacterium
CTTTGGCGGCGCACCACCTAACCCAATTGACGAACAAGTTCACTGGGTCCTGACCGTTAATGATGTTGGAGGCCCTAACGGCGAAACTCAAATCACCATATTCAAGAACGGAGAAGAAGTGCGTAACGGAACCACTACTAACGATCTTTCAGGACTTGATGATTCTGATTTTTTTCTCGGACGTTCTCAGTGGGGCGACAGTACCGCGAACGCATCATGGGATGAATTCCGAATCTACGACGGACTGCTCACTTCTGAACAAATTAAGAGTAACACTGAATCCGGACCTTCACTTTCAGTCGATTCTGACGGTGACGGCATTTCCGACTCGATAGAAGATCGGTACGACTTCCTCGATGCTGAAGATCCAAACGATGCTGGCCTGGACCAGGACGATGACGGTCTTACCAACTTGCAGGAAGTAGATTTAGGTAGCGATCTGGAAGAACAAGACACTGACAATGATGGCATTATCGATGGCGAAGAGGTCGCAGCAAAGACTTCTCCAACTGATGCGGACACTGACAATGATCAACTCAATGACGGGGAAGAAATCATAGCTGGAACTGATCCCCTCGACCCAGACACTGATGGTGACAAAATTTCAGACGGGATTGAAGTTGAAAACAATTCGGATCCACTTGATCCGACAAGCTTGCCTAAGCCGAAGCTACCAGAGCTCATACACAGATGGGCATTTGACGAAACAGGAGGATCAGGGACAATACTTATAGACTCCGTCGGAGGCGCACATGGCATCATTGAAGATTCAGGAACCAACGACGGATCCGTGGCAGATGGAAAAGTTACCCTCTCGGGAGGAGGCAAAGCCGACTCAGACTTTGTTAGATTGCCTGCAAATTTAGTGAGCACCCTACAAAGCGCTACTATAGAAACTTGGTCCACTCAGCACGCCTCACAAAACTGGTCCAGAGTCTTCTCCGTAGGTTCATCCTCAAGCAACGTAATGCACATGTCATTTACAAGAGGAACCAACATCAACCAAAATGAACTGCGATGGAACGCACAAACAAACATGACCCTTCAAGACTTTGGCGGCGCACCACCTAACCCAATTGACGAACAAGTGCACTGGGTAGTGACTATAGATGACACGGGCGGACCAGCAGGTGAAACTAACATCATTATCTATAAGAACGGTGACGAAGTCAGGACAGGAAACACTACAAATGATCTATCAGGATTGACTGACACAGATTTCTTCCTTGGAAGATCGCAATGGAATGACAGCACAGCTAATGCATCGTGGGACGATTTTCGAATCTATGACGGAGCCATGGACCCTATAGCCGTTAAGTTCAGCAACGCACAAGGACCTGACACGGCACCTGGCCAGATTCCATTTGAGATCACTAATATTACTTATTATGCAGATTCTCAAACTGCAGACGTAACTTGGAATTCAAAACCTGGTATAAATTATATCATATGGGTCTCAGAGGACGGACAAGATTGGGCAGACGTGGACGACGCTTTCGAGTCTGAAGGCGACACAACTACATACACAGACATTGAAGCCACTTCCCGGCGACTGTTAATTAGAATTGAAGTCTCTGAATAAGGACCACTACTTGCAATGAGCTGCTACCCTAGCCTTCAACTCATCAATAGATTCTAAAACCTCAGCTTCATCCATTTCATTTAGCTCTATTTTGCGTCCAATTTCAGGCACAAAAGTGATAGTCAACTTACCCCCAAGGTGCTCTCTAAATTCTTCGAGTCCATGCAAAATAACGGATCTCCCCCCCTCTGCTCTGTGCAGGTCTGAATCATAGATATCAAATCCGACAGCCTCTATCAAAGACAGGGCCCGCTCACAATCTTCAGAGGACATTAGCCCTATCCTTTTGGAATAAATTAGATCGACTGCCATGCCAATAGCAACGGCCTCACCATGTCCTATACGAAAAGCACTGATTTGCTCGAGCTTGTGAGCGACCCAGTGCCCATAGTCAAGGGGACGAGCTGAGCCCAATTCATAAGGGTCTCCCGAAGTGGCAATATGATCAACGTGCTCTTCAGCGCTACGCCTTATGATTCTTTCAAGCGCATCATCATTCAACTCGTTGAGCTGAGATGAGCACTCTTCAATTTTCTCATAAAAGTCCCTACTCCTGACCATTGCCACTTTGATCGCCTCAATGATCCCTGCCCTCTTAGATCTTTCATCAAGTGTCTGTAAAAAAGAAAAATCATTAATAACTGCATAAGGAACAGCAAATGTTCCAACCCAATTCTTCTTACCGAAGAAATTAACTCCATTCTTCACTCCGACACCACCATCGCCCTGACTCAGGCTAGTCGTTGGAATTCGTATCATTCGAACGCCCCGATGAGCAGTAGATGCAGCAAAACCCACAAGGTCCAAAAAAGCACCACCACCAATGGCCATCACAAATGAATGCCGGTCAATTGAGTTTTCACTGATCGATCTCCAGATCTCAGGAACTAATGACCAATCATTCTTACATGGCTCACCTCCAGGCAACACGATAGGAGATTCAACCAGTTCAAGCTCACCGTCTCGGCCACTGAACCATGAACTGATGTCACGCAATAAGTTCTGATTACCCCCCACAACTCCACCATCAACAAATGCAATGACGCGGTGCGGAAAATCACCATCTGACCTAGCAATGACATCAGCAAGTACAGAGTTTTCAGGAGAAAAAAGGTTCCTTGTAAACTCTATCCTATGGGCAAGTTCAAGATGAATGGGTCGCTCAATCATTAGTTCTGTGAAATTTTCGCAGAACAAGAACCTAAGCACTTTTGAGTAATTAATCCAGTCACAGCATGATCCTTAAGGATTAAATATATTCAATATCGCTCAAGTACCTGAGACCTTGGCCTGGAACCAGATAACAAGAGGCAAGAGAGGAACAAAGAAGAGTCCATACAAGCCCAAGTGAGAAGAAAGCGCAAAAGCATCAATCAGAACCATCCCTGCTATCAAATATGAAACTGCCCTACCCACTCGCCCATCATCACTCCCTTTAATGATGCAGAGACAATAGATCGTCCAGAAGAGCCAAAGAGAACCTGCGACTACTGACCCAATTAAATGGAATTGCAATGAATTAAAACTCAGATAGACAGGAACAATGACCGGGCACAACAAAAAGATAAAACCATAGATCTTCACTTCCCTATCAGTCGCCTCCCCCCTAGCAACGACGGTGATCCCGGCAGTATACAAGCCAAGACAAACGCACCATGCAAAAACGCTGTGCGGTATATTATCCGAAACTGCCGAAGCGCATGAAAGATAGAGAATGGACCGGCAGGCCCCCATAATATAAACCGAATGGGACCAGCGTTTGTGAAAAAAGTTGTATGCAATAATCACGATGCTCAATGCCAGAACGAAAAGCAATTGCGCACCTCCAAGAATCATAATCGTCAATCCAGACACCATAAATATCAGAGTAAGAATGACTGCTAAACGTTTTGATACAATTCCCGATGGAATTGGCCTATCAGGTCGGAACTCATTATCAAATGCAACATCAAAAACATCATTCATGACCATTCCACCTGAATAAAATAATGCCGCTCCAAGTACCAGTACTAATAAATTGAATTCTCCAAGAGCCGCGCCTGCTATTAACCATGATCCAACACAATTAGAAAGGACCGTAGGCAAATTAGATATCCTGCACAAATCCAATATACCTTTGGTTTTATTGTCCATTTATATTTAAACGAGTCCGACCCGCTTTAACCCATCTAGGGTCCATTGATATTCTTTGACCAATTGCTCAACAACATCTCCTGACTGCATTTCTTCTGGCAACACTTCCCAAGTATAAGTTTCCATTTCAAGGTGCTGGCAGAG
>JASLJT010000003.1:0-7860 GCA_030747955.1 Verrucomicrobiales bacterium
GGTAAGGTTCTGCCTTCCTTTTTGGCCACGTACCATTCCTTGATGTACTCTTGGTCTGAGGGGCTAAGCAATTGGAGCTGGACTGGCAATTGGCGCCCATCCGAGGTCAAGATGAATGCCGTGCTGTTAGCGAAATTGGTCAATTCTCCTTCGACTGTAGTTCCTGCAGTACTGGTCCAAGTACGAGCTTGAAGAAGGCAGGCTGTGGAAAGGGCAAGAAAGGTCGTAATGATGATTTTCATGGTTTTTAGCTACGATTATTTATAGTGTAAATTTTACCAAAACCTAAGTTCATTGATTCCACAAGGCAAGCGACAAGAAGTTTTTTTTCTTGCCCGAAGCATCCTTTTTAGGCGCACATGTTACCCCGTAAAATTTTCCCGAACCCCGATCGAAAGGACTAAGCAAAGATGAGCAACCCATCACCAAAACTACATAATGCCATGTGGCCCGGGCTAGTGGGCAAAGGAGACGAAGAAGGGCAAGAGCCTCCGATCAGCCTTGAGCGCATGCTGGATTTATCAGCTGCCGCCGAGGTGGACGGGCGCAAATTCGACGGCATCGATTACTTTCTTTTTCTGCCTCACACCAATCCCGAAGCCTCCGATGATGAACTGAAGGAAATCGCCGATCTCATCGAAGGCAAAGGCTTTGACGTCGGATCTCTGGTTGCCCCTGTTTGGCCTGGCACGGTCGGCGACTCAGCCATGGGAGATGATGAGGCTACCGGAAAATTTCTGGATGCCGTGAAAATGGCCTGCCGCATAGCAGGTGTTTTCAATGATCCCGGTGTACGCAAACGGGGAGTCATTCGCATAGATTCAGCTGAATTCGGCGTTGAGAAGTGGCGCGAGGACAAAGCTGCCAATACCGCGAAAATTGCCAAGATCTTCAGAGAAGCGGCCAAGATAGCCGAAGGACATGGTGAGCGGTTAGCTGCTGAAGGTGAAATCTGTTGGGCCGGCATGCATAGCTGGAAAGACATGCTGGACATACTCGAAGGTGTTGGAATGCCTGACTCTCTTGGATTCCAAGCAGACCTGGCACACACTTATTTATATCTGCTAGGTTATAACGCTCCTGACCATGCATTAGTGAGTGAGAACTATAGTGACGAAGAGTTCTGGGCCGCTTACGAAACAATGACCGACAAGCTCCGCCCATGGACAATTGATTTTCATGTCGCTCAGAACGACGGGACCGTGCACGGGGCCGGGACGCATGACAAGACAGGAAAGCATTGCCCCGCAGACGATCCGAACGGCAAGCTTGATATCGTGAAGGCCTCCGGTTACTGGCTCAAAGATGCTCAGGAAAGAGGCATTGAGCATATTTGCTGGGACGGTTGCATGTTCCCTAACGCGATGCTTGAAGAGGTGGACACTTGGAACACTATCCTCGACACTATGATTCAGGTCCGCGACTCGCATGGCTGGTCATAAATTACCAGTAAAATAGTTCATCAATCCAAAAGCCGCAGTCAGTCATCGTCTGCGGCTTTTGTGTCATTAATACTTATCAATAAAACGAAGTGAGCCGCGATTATGCAAAACTTCATTTTGTTGTCATCCTTTGGGGATTCACCGCAATACTCGGTGAGTTAATCCAACTAGAGAGTTCGGTCCTCGTTTTTTACCGTGTAGGGACCGCCGGAATCATTCTGGCTATATTGATCAGAATAATAAAGGCGCCCGGCGCAGGGTCAAAAAAGGGGCAAATGCAAATGCTCGCAAACGGACTCTTGCTCGGGACCCATTGGACTCTATTTTTTTTAGCGGTTAAAATTGCCAACGTTTCAGTTTGCATGATTGGAATGGCAACGACTTCACTCTGGACTGCAATACTAGAACCTATTTTAGTAAAGAAACGTTCTTTCCGCGCATACGAATTCGGGCTCGGAGGAATCATGATTGCTGCAATAGCACTGATAGTCGGAAGTGATTTTAATTATCTGAGCGGTCTTTTAATCGCAATTTTTTCGGCGGGGATTGGCACTCTGTTTTCAATTTTTAATAGTCGATTCACCAAAAAATATAATCATTACACCATTGCCCTTTACCAGATGATAGGGGCTACTCTAATCGCTGCGGTAGGGATCCTTCTGACCGCACTATGGAAAAAGAACATGCCAAATCTGATCCCCTCGTACCAGGACATTGGTTGGATGCTCTTATTGGTCTGCTTCTGCACAGTTTACGCTTATGCCCAATACATAGAGCTATTAAAGCGGCTGAGCGTCTTCACTATTCACCTCGCTTATAATCTGGAACCAGTGTATGGGATGATTTTTGCGGCCTTATTTTTTAGCGAACATCACTTATTTGGGCCTTTATTCTATTGTGGAACAGCTATAATATTCATATCTGTTATAATACACCCCTTTTTGGAACGCAGGCAAAAACGGGCATTTCTGTAACTTGAATGGAGAGACCAAATCTCTTAAACTTACCAAAATGAATCCGCTCCTTTTTACTCGCAAAGCTTTCCCTTTACTGAGCCTGATAATGTTCACCCAACTAGTAAAAGGTAAAGAAGAGGAGCCGGCCAATAAAGCTGTCAGCTATTACAAAGACATTAGACCAATCTTTCAGGCCAACTGTCAGGGATGCCACCAGCCCTCCAAGGCAAAAGGCAAGTACATCATGACTGACTTTGATAAGCTCATTTCGGGAGGTGACAGCGGTGACCCGGCCATCGTTCCGAGCAATCTTGAAAAGAGTTATATCGTTGATCTAATTACACCAGAGGACGGTGAAGCTGAAATGCCTCAGAAAGCTGATCCATTGCATGAAACAGAAATCGATTTAATTAAAAAATGGATCACAGAAGGAGCGAAAGACGATACGCCCGAAGGAGCCAAACAAAGATACACTGCAGAAAATCCACCAGAATACGTTCAGCCACCAGTGATCAGCGCCTTAGACTTTTCGCCGGACGGTTCATTGTTGGCTGTTTCAGGATTTCATGAAGTCCTGATTCATAAGTCTGACGGATCAGCAATGGAATCGAGGCTAGTCGGTTTGTCTGAGAGGATCGAATCAATCTCATTCTCACCGGACGGCAAAAAGATTGCCGTGACAGGAGGACTGCCCGCGAGGATGGGCGAAGTACAAGTGTGGGACGTAGCGACAAAGAAGCTAAGCTTATCAGTTCCTGTAACTTATGACACTGTTTACGGTGGGAGCTGGTCACCGGACGGCAAACTCATCGCGTTCGGATGTTCAGACACTACGGTCAGAGCAATCGATGCAAAGAGCGGAAAGCAGGTACTGTTCATGGGAAGCCATAATAACTGGGTTATTGACACCGTATTTTCCATGAAAAGCGATTATCTTGTTTCAGTCGGAAGAGACATGTCAGCAAAACTGACCAAAGTCGACGAGCAAAGGTTCATAGATAACATTACTTCAATCACTCCGAAGGCCCTAAAAGGTGGGATCTTATCCGTAACAAGGCATCCTGCCAGAGATGAAATATTATTTGGAGGAGCTGACGGGGTTCCAAAAATTTATCGAACTCAGCGTGTGAAAAAGCGTGAAATTGGAGACGATTCGAACCAGCTATGGAACCTCCCTCCACTAAAGGGACGGATATTTGCCGTGGACTGGAGCAAGGACGGGAAAATCATAGCAGCTGGAAGTAGCCTGAACGGTAACGGATACCTTCATATTTACAGTATAGATCCAGACTACAAGGTCCCGGGTGACATCGATGGAATCATTAAAAAGCCTGTCCAGAACCGCAACGGTGGTGAACGCGATAAGCTCAACAACTATTTCAAGAACGGCATCAAAACCATTGCCACCATTGATTCAATCCCATCAGGAATCTATTCAGTGAAATTTAATCCGGCAGGAACCCAAATCGCTGCTGCCGGATCTGATGGGCATGTGAGAATTTTTGACACTACGAACGGACAGAAGATCACTGAATTTGTCCCTGTACCAATAAACCAGTAGACAAGCTTATATATAGAAGCTCATAGAGCCCTGAACTTTAAATTTCACACACCACTCTAATTTATGACAGCACTGAAAAATATAATCTGCACGGGAACAATCCTCTCGTTCATTTTAACCTGTGGGCTAAATGCCGAGGAAAATTTATTAGAAATTGATTCTCTCTCATTGAATCCGACAGAGATTCAGCTCGGTTCTCCTTTTGCCAATGCCCAAGTCATTGCCACCGCGAAGCTATTGAGCGGGGACAGCGTTGATGTGACAAGGCTAGCTAAAGTTACCATCGAAGGGGATTCCGCAAAAATAAATGATTCAGGTTTTGTTGAGCCTTTAAAAGATGGAGAATCCAAAATTAATTTCGAACTCAAAGGAAAAACGGTCAGTCTCTCAGTGAAAGTCCAAGGCCAGGCAAATGAATTCAAACCAGACTACGTGAGAGACATTATGCCCGTCATCTCAAGGATGGGCTGTAACGCAGGCACGTGCCACGGTTCGAAGGACGGAAAGAATGGGTTCAAACTCTCATTGAGAGGATACGATCCAATCTATGATATTCGAGCTTTCACTGATGACCTGGGCGGCAGGCGCGTCAATGTTGCTGCTCCGGACTCAAGCCTATTACTGCTGAAAGCGACTGGAGCCGTCCCTCACGAAGGGGGGCAAGTCACTAAAATTAATTCAAACTATTACAACATTGTAAAGAGTTGGATCGCAAGTGGAGCCAAGCTCGACCTCTCAACCCCTAAAGTTAAAGGGATCGAAGTGTTCCCCAAGAATCCAGTAGTTCAGACAATTGGAACCAAACAACAGATCCGGGTCGTCGCCACTTATAGTGACGGGATCAAGCGAGACGTTACTAGGGATGCCTTCGTGCAAAGTGGAAACACCGAAGTGGCCGAGCCGGAAAAAGAAAGTCATTCGCTAATTAATACTATCCGAAGAGGAGAAGCGCCTATACTTATCCGTTACGAGGGAAATTATACTGCGACTACAGTCACAGTCATGGGAGATCGGAGTGGTTTCGTTTGGCAGAATCCGCCGGCAAATAACAAAATCGATGAATTGGCCGCATCGAAATGGGAACGCATGAAGATACTCCCTTCTGGCCTATGTGATGATTATGAATTTGTGAGAAGAGTATATCTGGACATTACCGGACTGCCCCCTTCGGCCCAAACCATACAGGACTTTGTATCTGATAAAACAGATCAAAAACAAAAACGGGACGCTCTCATTGATCGCCTCATCGGATCCGAAGAATACATTGATCATTGGACAAACAAATGGGCCGACCTATTGCAGGTGAACCGAAAGTTCCTTGGTCAGGAAGGAGCGAAGGGTCTCCGTCAGTGGATCAGGATGCAGGTTCAAAACAATAAGCCCTACGATCAGTTTGTCCGTGAAATCATCACGTCCACTGGTTCAAACAAAACGAACCCAGCTGCCTCATATTATAAGATACTTCGTGAGCCTGACGCGCTAATGGAAAATACCACTCACCTTTTCCTGGCGACCCGATTCAATTGCAATAAGTGCCATGACCATCCCTTCGAGAGATGGACTCAGGACCAGTATTATGAGTTAGCTGCGTACTTTGCTCAAGTCGATCTGCAAAGGGACCCGGCTTCAGGTAAGAACAATATTGGAGGCACCGCAGTCGAAGGCGCTAAGCCTCTTTACGAACTCATTTCTGACAAAAAAGATGGGGAAGTCATCCACGACAGGACCAAAGAAGTGTCTGCACCGTCTTTCCCTTATTTGGCTGGAAGAGATACCACAAAACCAAAAAAAGAAACAAGAAGAGCCGAACTGGCTGACTGGATCACTGCTCCAGGGAACCAGTACTTTGCTTCGAGTTACGTGAACCGGCTCTGGGGATACATGCTCGGGACAGGAATCATAGAACCTCTCGATGATATTCGTGCTGGAAACCCACCAAGTAATCCGGAGCTTCTAGAATATCTGGAAAAGGAATTTATCAGTAGTAAATTTAATATTCAACACGTGCTAGGTTTGATCTGTAAATCAAGAACGTATCAGCTCTCCATTGAAACTAACAAATGGAACAATGATGACGGCACCAACTTTTCACACGGAAAAGCCAAACGTTTACCAGCCGAGGTCCTTTACGACACCATTTACGCTTCTCTAGGAGCGCAGCCAAAATTTCCTGGTGTTCCTGAAGGGACGCGAGCCTCACAGCTCCCTGACGTTGGCATTAAGTTACCTGATGGATTCTTAGATAATGCTGGAAGACCGGTCCGAGAAAGCGCCTGCGAATGCGAGCGCAGTAGTGGCCTTCAACTCGGACCAATTATGGCTCTCGTCTCAGGACCGACCGTTGGAAATGCCATCAGTGATCCAAATAATGTACTCCCAAAACTCGTGAAAGAATCCGAGGACGATAAGAAAGTCATTAACCAGATTTTTCTTCGCCTCCTATCACGCCCGGCAAATAATGAGGAGCTTGCCGCGAGCCTTTCCCTGATGAATGACATTGATAAGGACCATGCAAACATTGTTTCAAGGGTCAATGAACGTGAATCAAACCTCAAAGCCGAAACGGATAAGGCCACAAAGGAAAGAGATGATGCTATTGGTGCAGCTAAGTCAGCGCTCACTAAGTACCGTGAGGAAATGGCCGCGCGTGAAGAAAAGCTCAACAAAGAACAGGCCGAACGCGTCGCAGCAGCTGATAAGGCAGTCAAAGATTTTGAGCAAACTATCCCTCAAAAAGTATCCGCATGGGCCAAGGCCAGCTCAACGGACTCTTCCTGGGAAGTCATTAATCCTATAGGCTTTAACTCGACGAACGGATCAAAGCTCGAACTTGAGAATGACAGTTCCATCTTTGCTTCTGGAAAGAACGGGATCGGCAATTACAGGATCTTCGCCACGACAGCGACCCAAAATATCACAGGCGTCAGAATCGAAGCAATACCTGATAGCAGATTACCTAAGGGAGGACCAGGAAGGGCCGGTAGTGACGGAAACTTTGTCCTCACAGAATTTGAAATCCACGGTTCCGCTGTTCAGAAGAAAGAGGACTGGAAAGTCATCAAACTGTGGACGTTCGACCAGAGTACTGATGGCTGGGAAAAGCCCAATCAGGCAGAAGTTTCAGTCGAGAAAGGGGTCCTTAAAATTAACAGTAAAGGGAACGACCCTTCAGTAACTACTGCACTGAACGCTCCGGCAGGAACATTCATGGTCGATCTTAAGGCTGAGTTTCCAGGACAAGGAAAGGCCCACGTTCAATTCTTCTGGACCACCAAAAAAGACAATAACATTTCTGAGGAAAGATCCACAAGACTTACCCTTCCCAGAGGAAAGAAGGGGTGGCAAAATTACCGTTTCTTTTTCCAGACAGACAGTGAGCTAACTTCGCTCAGATTCGATCCAATCGATGATAAGAACGTCGTCTACGTTGACGCGTTACGCGTCAATAGGGCAGAAACTCCAAAACTGGAAAAGTTTGCCTTGGAAAATGCAAAAGCGGATTTCAGTCAGGACGGTTATGCTGTCAATACAGCCATCGATGGGCAAAGAGGTGATAACGGAAATGGTTGGGCGATCTCTCCTCAAATGAATAAGCCACACACCGCCATTTTTGAAGTCAAAGATCAGCCCAAGGCCGAGGGAAGAAGACTTCTCAGGTTCGACCTCGATCAAAGGTACAAAGGAAATAACTATTCGCTTGGACGTTTCAGAGTCTCTGTGACCTCTTCACCCAAACCAATTAACTTTGGGCTACCAGGAAATGTCACCTCGATCATTGCCAAGGCCGAGAACGAACGGACCGAGACCGAAGTTGCCGAGATCACTAAATATTATAAAGAAAATAACGGGGACCTGAAAAAATTAAATGAGGCCCTCGCAAATGCTAAAAAGCCTCGCCCAA
>JASLJT010000004.1:0-2786 GCA_030747955.1 Verrucomicrobiales bacterium
GAGTTCCCCACCTTTCCGGTGCGAGCATGAACGTGGCAACGTGTGTAAGATCTCCTTGAAATGCCAGCACAAGCAATTTGCCCATCATCCTTATGTACTCTCCACGCGTCATCGGCTCTTCATCCGGCTCTTTCATATCCGCCCTCTCATGAGTAGCGTAGTACTTACTTAGCTTCTCAATCTGCTTTTCGATTTCTCTGACAGATGTGAAGTATTCATCTAGCTTATCTTTATCATGACTACTCAGATTCTTTTGAAAATTGGAAGCATCCTGCAAAATCAAGTCCGTAATATCCTTATCGGATTTTCCTGTGCTAAAAAGGCGCTTATAAACCTGCCGCGGATCTTTCATAGATGTAGCGACATGCTCAGGCCCGTACCAAGAAATGTTATCCAAATAAATCGATTCTTTGAGATCTTTAAACGTATTGCAATTCAGCTCCAAGGATCGAATAGGAGTCCGCTGGCTTACCTTGTCTGCAATCAGATGGTCCAAGGTTCTGTCCATCGGATAAGGTGATTTCAACTCACCATGAGGATTGGCTGAAGACAAGTAACATGAACTGCATTGATTGTGTACATCGACCCCTCTAACATTAACACGGGCCAAGCCAGTGATGAGAGTTACTTTTTCCCCCACTTTTTTCAGCGGACTCAAAGTAGGCATCGCTAAAAAATTTTGGCTACCCTCTTCAGGGAAAAAATGATCTCTCACAAAACCCATCGGCGAATAAAACGAAGCAAAACGTAAAGAAGGCTCCTTTAATTTCTTGGTTATCGCATCCTCTGCATACATCTCCAGCCAAGGAAGGGCCATCATGCCACTTCCTGTACCTAACAAAAACTTACGCCTATCAATTTGTTTCATTGTTTTATCTTTTGGCTAAAAATTGAGTGAATCGCTGTCTGTTTAATAAGGTCTCTCAATTTGTAATTATTACTCTCGCTTGCTTTCACAATTTCATCAACCGCAACTCTTTCCGACACGGTCAACTCTCGCCCTAGTCCGTAGGACAACAAATGCTTAGTGAAAGCCTTTGCAAACAAGTCCTTTTCAGCTAGAACAGCATCCTTAAATCCGACAACGTCTTCGAAAGGGTGCTTCCCGAATAATACACCACTAGCATCAACCTTCAAGCCCGTTCGATACGTGTCTCTCCAGCGACCTAGTAAATCATAATTTTCCAAAGCAAATCCCAATGGATCAATTTTTTGATGGCAACCAGAGCATTGGGTGTCTTCGCTATGCCGATTTAATTTCTGCCTTACTGTTAGCCCCTCTTTTTCAAGTGTTGCGTCATCCGCATTTAAGTCAGGAATATCATCAGGCGGAGGCTCCGGGGGATCATTGAAAATGACCGAAGAAACCCACGACCCTCGTGTGATAGGTAATGATCGAAACGGGCCGGATGTCATCACCATCACGGCTCCCGTTGTAATCACACCACCGAACCTTCTATCTTTTAGTGGCTTCCGAGTGAATTCAATATCCCGGAGGTTGACATTAATGGCATAAGTAGCAGCTCTGCCTTGGTACCATTCTTCGAGCAAGTGGCTGCGGTATGTGAAGTCGGAATCGATTAATTCCATAATAGGTCTGTTCTCAATAAAAACAGTTTCAAAATTCAGAAGTGGTTCCAACATCATGTGCATGCCTCTCTTGTAGGATATTTTATCATCACCACCGAAGTAGTAACTTCTGTGAGTTTTAAAATCAGGTGATGCAGAAACTAAATTGTTAATCTTTAGCCATTGAGGGGCAAAACTGTCGCAGAAGTTTTTCACCCGACGATCATTGAGCATCCGATCAACCTGGGCTTCGAGGACTTCTGGATCTTGAAGCTTCCCTTCCCCTGCTAATGCCAATAACTCGTCATCAGGAATCGAGCTCCACAGAAAAAATGACAGGCGGGTCGCCAAATTATATGAGGCATGATTAGGCAAGTCGTCACTTGCCTTGTTGTGAACCATAATAAACCGCGGAGAAGCCAATGCCCCTGATACTACATCCTTCATACTTTTGGTGAAATTCCCACTTTCCTTATACTGCTTATCAAAATATTCCGTGTACAAATTTAAGGTTTTTGCATCAGCTGGAGACCTAAAAGCCCTGAGAAGAAATTCCCGAATGCGCTTATGTGCTATTACTTCAATCGGCTGATTCAGTTCTGGTTTAACATCATTCTTGCGCTTCCAGCTCCCCACCATTTCCTCTTTGGCGACATCTTGTTTACCCTTCGCTATTTCCTCAATCCGGGGCTTACTAAGCCCTGATCGAAACAAGCGAACATCATTAAGATCCCCGTGAAAAACTTCCTTCTGATGATACGATCCGATCTCCATCGGCTCCATACTCTGAGTGTAAAGCTTGCCCACAATCGCCTTACTCCCGACCTGCTTCCCATCCAAATAGAGATTCATTTCCTTCCCATCGAAGGTCCCAGCAACGTGATGCCACTTACCATCTCCAAGGTCACTTGGTTTCACTGGAGCGCCGAATTCCACATATTGGCCTTCAATGCCCGCACCCATCCAAATTCCCCAAGTTCCATCTGTGTCACCAATGGCCAATAACTGGCGCCTCCAAGAATCCTCACGACGAACAATGGTCTGCCAATTTTTAGTTACTTTTGTTGGGCGAATCCAAGCACTAATAGTCAGCCCTGAGCTATGAGTTACAACAGATTTATCTGCGGTAATAGAACCGAATCCCTGAGTTAATGGCCTTTGTGATGGATCCTGAAATAGATCATTCCAGATCTGACAGTTTTTATCAAAATTCTCAG
>JASLJT010000005.1:0-19146 GCA_030747955.1 Verrucomicrobiales bacterium
AACTGCATATAACGACTAATCTTTATAATTAACCTTTGATTAAATAGACTGAAGGCCCGGGCGCAATGCTCGGGCCTTCTTTGTCTTGTGCCTTCTTTAAAGAGGAACTATTAAAGTTATTTATGAGCACAGCGAAGGAAATGAAGGACGCGGCAAAGGAACTCAGTTCTTTTGTCTCAGGGCTCAAATTTGCTTCGCCTGTTTCATGTGTTTACAATCCATTGGAATATGCTTGGGATTCGCACGAGCAATATCTGGAACGATTTTCTCGTTCCCAGAAAAAGGTACTGTTTCTTGGAATGAATCCGGGTCCCTGGGGAATGGCGCAGACAGGGATACCTTTCGGAGAAATACCTGCTGTCCGTGACTGGATGCGCATTGATTGTAAAGTGAAGAGGCCCAGTCCCGAACATCCAAAGCGCCCAGTCGAGGGTTTTAACTGTTCTCGGTCCGAAGTGAGCGGTCGCCGTTTATGGGGTCTGTTTGCCGAAAAATTTGGAACAGCGGAAGATTTTTTTGAAGAACATTTCGTTGCTAATTATTGTCCTCTAGTTTTCATGGAAGAATCAGGCAAGAACCGGACTCCTGACAAGTTACCGTCTAACGAAAAGAAGAGACTGGATGCATTCTGTGATAAGCACCTTGAGAGGATACTGGATATTTTGAAACCTGAGTGGGCCGTTGGTGTTGGAGCTTTCGCAGAGTCAAAGATTTCTACGGTTTCAGAAAAATTAAATTTTTCTATGAATGTGTCGAGAGTATTGCATCCGAGCCCCGCCAGTCCGGCGGCGAACCGGGACTGGAGCGGGACTGCTCAGAAGCAATTAAAAGAGTCTGGTATCTGGAGATAATTATTTTCCTAGAATGCAAATTGCCAGCCTGCAACGACTGTATAATCGCGATCCATACCGACTCCGTTCGTGTCTTGATCGAGAGGAAAGATACCTTCAATTGCGAATCTGTGCCCCTTGAGTGTGCCTTTTTTGAATTGCCAGTTTAAGCCAATTCCACTTTCCAGAAAATCTCCTCCATAATTAGCCTGCTGTAACGTGGGTGAATTATGATTGTGCGCGTTGTGAAAGTGCCCCTCGATAGGATCCGACTTTGTATAGCTGAGCCGCACAGAAGCACTGAGTCCATCCATTAATTCGCGGGCCAGCCATGCTGTTGTATCGAGACGGTCTCCGAGCGCGTAACCGGCTTCATTTTCATCCTCGAGTCGAATTGTGGCTATGAGTTGAGCCCCATAACTGAACGAACCTGATTGTCCTAGCCAAGTGATTCCTGGCTTAAGATCCCAGGTCCCGGAACCGAGTTGCATTCCGTAAGGTAGTAGCATCCCATGCTCACTTTCTTCTACCCCAGCAGTTGGAAGGACTACGCTAAGATTCAAGTGTGCGCGCTGATTTTTTTCATCATAAAACTTGTATAATCCACCAATTGATAGGTCTCCGATTCCTGACGAACTGTGGCCCATTTTCTCGCCATGATGATGCATATCCATGTCGCCTCCCATATCCATGCCGCCTCCCATATTCATTTGATCTGGCTTGTGCAACATGTTCATGGAATTTTCCACAAAATTAATCATCCCCATAAATGTCAATTTATCAGACGGGGCATACATGAATCCGAACATGTGCATGTCCATGCTCATGTCCAAAGCTGCAATGTCATAGCCTAGGCCAAACACATCTGCTGAAGTAAGTGAACGGCTCCCTTGTCTGTGTCCGTTCATCTCCATGGACATGAAACGATAAGATAACATGTATTCATTGGCTCCATGAGTGTGATCACCCATGACTCCTATAGGAGCATGGCTGTCGGGGCGTCCGGGATTCCATTTTGATTTGTCTGATGAATGAGATTCGTCTGCGGATGTAATTGAAGCATTGAGAGTGAAACCACAGAGGATTGTGACAGTGAGTATTAAATTATTCATTTTGATAGTTATAGGTAATAGAGTGGTAAAAATTGTTCGTAATTAATTTTTCTGGGTCTCTATAATTATTTCGAGAAACAGAAAAATTGTCTCGCGAATGAAGGTCCAGTAATGGACTCTCGAGACATTTTGAAAGCTGATTGGATTAGCAGCTCCGGGGAGGCCCCGTTGCGGGTTCTAAATTAATGCCTCTGAGTGAAGTGGAATGATAATCTATTAATGCAATGATTTGCGGGGAATAGATTAAATTGATTTGAAACTCGGTCCCGGGAACTATTTGGTTTTTAACGTTGGCTGAAGATTGAGGGTCCTTCTTTTCTTTACCACGTTCTTCTGAAATCTTATGGCAGAGCTCACAGGAGTCTGAAAAAATTGCTCCAATGAAGCTAATATTATTCCCCTGGCTGGACATTTCAGACCAAGCGATTACCTGCATCATTCCCCAATGGCCTCCGGCCACAGTGAAAATAAATATGCAGATAAGCAAAGTTCTGATTTTATTCAGCACGAAGTAATGATGCAATTGAGAGACTAAAAATCAATTATAAATCATCAAATAATAAACTGTTAGTACTTTTCTTGCTTTATAGGTTTCTTGAAATGGTTTGTACTGATTTGAATAACTCATCTATAGATTTTTGAGGATTTTCACAAATCTGTGATTATAGTATTTAGTATGCATATGAGTCCTTTAAGGATCATTTACTTAGGAGCCTTAATCCTGATGTCTGTGCCTTCTTACGGGAAAGATGCGGCATTAACTGCAAAGTGGAAAAGCTTTGATGGGGCCCAATTCCCATATTCTAAATGGATTGCTAAGAATGGGAACGCTCCTCGTGCTGTAATAATTGGGGTCCATGGTATCAGTGGTGCTGCTTCTGATTTCAACAACTTAGGATCAGAACTCTCACAAAAAGGAATATCCGTGTACGCGTATGAATTGCGTGGTCAGGGAAATGATCCTGACACTGAGAGGATCGGTGATTTAAAAGATGTTGAGCTGTGGTTTTCTGATTTGAATTCCTTCATCAGCTCGGTACGAAAAGAAATTGGCACAGTTCCTATTTTTTTGTATGGGGAGAGTATCGGTTCACTGATACTGATGCATGGGTTCTCAGCAATTTCCAAAGAGAATAGGGAGCAGATCGGAGGAATGATTTATTCTTCTCCCCTGATTGCATTGCCAGGAAAATTACCGCCGATCAAAAATTTATTAGTGCGTACGGCAATGTTATTATGGCCCAGTTACAGGGTTTCCTTGCGCAGTTTGTCTGGAGGCGGTGAAGCTAAGGTATCCGAGGGTGAGGATCACTGGGAGCAAATGGCCAAGACTAAACATTATGTTCCCAAGTTTACTTTGAGGATTCTTGGGACCATTGAGCGTATGGTATTTAGCGGTTCAGAGGCCGCATCGAAGATCAAGAAACCGACCCTAGTCCTTTATCCAGGAAAAGATATTTTCACAAAGCCACATCAGGTAGATCAATTTTTTAATGCCTTAAAGGCCAAAGATAAATCAAAAAATCTCTTTAAGGAAAGTCACCACCTCCTTGCTTTCGATAAAGAAAGAGATGAGCTGTTTAAAATTGTCCTCGAGTGGATCCAGAATCGATCTTAGACAAATTTGAATCAGCAACAATTACTTTCACCGCAGCAATCCGAACCCGAATCGGTGACTTTGTAATCCATGCCTTTCGTTTCCTTTGGATCTCTTAATCGGGTCGTGCTGCAATCAAATATCTTAGCTTCATTTATTGGGATCTCCTTTATCGGATCTATTAGCTCAAAACAATCACTGTAGGGTTCATTTTTGTATATGTTGTATACCTTATCACAGACTGCATAGCGTTTGCCTCTTTCCATTACGTTCCCATCATCATCAAGGACTTGCTTGAATGGGCCCTTATATATGACGGCTTGATTCCTCTCAAGGCATGTTCCTTCCTTTCCCTTGGAGGCCTCAATCGTCATGCTACGAAATTCTATTCCTTCGACTGTTTGCCATGGTTTTGTGTCAAGTTTTAGCACGCGGACACCATAGAATCCCGCTTCTTCGAATGCGGATAGAAATTCCTCTTCAAGGAAAGCACCCGATATGCACCCGCTCCACAGTTCGTCATCATCTTGCATTTTTTTGGGAACAGGTTCATCCGAAACGATATCGGATATGACGGCTCTCCCTCCTCGTTTGAGGACACGGTAAATTTCTTTGAATAGTTGTTTCTTTGAATCATTATCGACTAAATTCAAGACACAGTTTGATACTACGACGTCAATAGATTCATTCGGAATCATTGGCTCTTCGGATCGGATCTGAGAGGCTAATTGTTCCGCTTGAAGATAAGCTTCAGAACCATTTTCCTTTCCCTTAGAAAGTCCTTGGTCAAGCAGTTCCAGATCAAGAGCGAGATCCTGAATGCGGCCCTTGCGGAACTCGACGTTAGCGTATCCGGTCCTATCGGCAATGATTGGAGCGTTCCGTCGTGCCACTTCAAGCATATCATCAGTCATGTCGACACCAATGACTTTGCCTTTGGCCCCTACGACCTGACTCGCAATAAAACAGATCTTTCCGGTCCCGCTCCCAAGATCCAATACCGTTTCCCCTTCGTTGAGGTATTGACTCGGGTCACCGCAACCATAATCTTTTTCAATGACCTCCTCTGGGATAATATCCAAATATTTTGGATCATATTCGACTGGGCAGCAGAGCGCCTCTTCCTGGATGTCTGCTCCGGCAGCGTATCTCTCTTTTACAGCGGATTCTTTATTCATTGTAGATTCTTCGGGTTTTATAACTCTTCGATGATTTTGTCAAAGCTCAGATTGTGATAAAAAGGAATATTTTTCTGGATGCTTGGCAATATCTCAGTCACTTATCCGAATGGAACATCCATTTCTTGAAGATGAATTTAAAATTCGCTGGTCTCAACTGAAGCCGGAAAATGTGGTATCTGATATTTCCGAAGCTATAAAAAGGGCCGAGGATAAGATTAGTGCCTTGTCTGGTGATGATTCTCCCAAAACTGAACTAACTTTTGAAAATACACTATTGGCACTTGAGAGCGCTTATGAAACGTTGAGCCGCCCTTGGGGATTAGTAGGTCATTTGGATTCGGTTTGTAACTCGGATCCTTTGCGTGAAGCGCAAAATACGATGCTCCCAAAGGTTTCTGAATTTTTTGCTAAGATTCCTTTGAATGCTGGTCTTTGGAACCGAGTCAAATCTTACAGTGAGACTGATGAGGCCAATTCATTATCTCCGACAAAGAGAAGATTCCTTGATGAGACGATCACTGATTTTCGGAACAGTGGAGCTGAGTTGTCCGATGAGAAGAAAGGGAGGCTCATGGAGCTGGAATCCGAACTGGCGCAGAAAACTCAAAAATACTCAGAGAATGTTCTCGATTCAACCAATGCCTGGGAAATGGTAATTGAGGAAGAGGATCATTTAGTGGGCTTGCCAGTCCTAGCGAAGTCAGCTGCTCTTGAAAGCGCAAAGTCCAAAGGCATTGCGAGTGATGAGGAACCTAAATGGAGGTTTACTTTACAGGCGCCATCCTTTTTCCCTGTCCTTGAGCATGTTGAATCAGATTCGATACGTAAGCAGGTCTGGGAAGGGACATGTGCTATAGGCGCTAGCGGAGATTATGATAATACCGATCTCGTTTGGACAATATTGAGCCTCCGTCAGGAGAAGTCAGAAATCTTGGGAGAGGAGAACTTTGCTGATCAGGTCCTACAGCGCCGAATGGCCAAGGATGGTAAAAGGGCATTAGGATTTGTTGAAGATTTACATAACAGGACAAAGCCATTCTTTGATGTTGAAACTAAAGAACTCGAAGATTACAAGGCCCAGTCAGAGGGAAATCAATCGGGTCCCCTAGAACCATGGGAAATTGCTTATTGGGCAGAAAAGAGGCGCAAGGAGGAATACGATTTTGATGATGAGGAATTGAGGCCGTACTTTTCAATAGGGAGCGTCATTGAGGGAATGTTCTCTATCGTAACGGAAATTTTTGGAGTGAAGATCACGGAACCGGATGAAAGGCCTGATGTCTGGCACGAATCGGTTAAATTTTATGAAATACATGATGCAGAAAAGGGCAATCATCTCGGTTCCTTTTATGCTGATTGGTTTCCTCGTGAGTCTAAACGCAGCGGGGCATGGATGAATTATCTTATTACTGGAGAGCCTCAAGATACTGGAGAGAGGACGCCTCACCTTGGATTAATGTGCGGCAATATGACTCCTCCGGTTGGTAATGAACCAGCCCTTTTGAAGCATGATGAAGTGGAGACTGTATTCCATGAATTTGGACACCTTTTACATCATCTCTTAGGTGAAGTGGATATTAAGTCACTTAATGGAGTCAACGTGGCTTGGGACTTCGTTGAATTGCCATCTCAAATCATGGAGAACTTTTGTTGGGCAAGAGAATCACTGGATCGTTTTGCGCGGCATTATGAGACGGGCGAATTAATTCCGGATGATCTTTTTAAGAAGATGCTAGATGCACGCAATTATCGTTCGGCCACTGCTATGATGCGTCAGCTTAGCCTTGGTAAGCTTGATCTTGAACTGCACATTAATGAGGCTTCAAAAGCGGAGCCTGGGCGCGATCTTGATGCACTGACTGAAGAGCTCCTTGTTGCTTACACTATTCCGACCCTGACCAAAGCTTCGACGATGGCTCGTCGTTTTGGCCATCTTTTCGCGAGTCCCACAGGATACGCTGCAGCTTATTATTCCTATAAGTGGGCTGAGGTCCTCGACGCAGATGCATTTACTCGGTTCCTTGAAGAAGGGATCATGAATCCTCAGGTCGGCCTCGAATTCCGTTCTAAGATTCTGAGTAAAGGCAACTCTGAGGATCCGCAAAAACTTTTCCACGATTTTATGGGTCGAGACCCTGATCCGGAAGCGTTACTGAAGAGGAGCGGTCTGTTCAGTTAAGTTCCTCAAATATGGGTAATAATCTCTGTGCAGATCTGCTCCGGACTATTATTGATTAAAACACTAAATCCTTTTTCTCCTTCTTCGAGATCCTCAAGATCTTCAAACTGAGATTCTATCATTTGCGATTTCATGAAGTGTCCTTCTCTCTTTTGCATACGCTCACTGATAAGTTCACGGTTTCCTTTGAGATGAATGAAATGGACATTACTTCCCTTGATCTCAGAATTTAATAGTTCCCTGTATTGACGTTTTAGCGCCGAGCAGCCGAAAAATAATGGCCAAGTACCAGTATGTGAAGTGATCGATTCACATATCCCATTGAGCCAATCTTTCCTGTCCTTGTCGTTCAGAGGTATTCCTGAGCTCATTTTTTGGACGTTTTTTTTTGGATGAAAAATGTCTCCATCTTTGAAAATTCCTTGGGTTTTTTTAGCCAAAAGTGCGCCTATGGTGCTTTTTCCGCATCCACAGACTCCCATCAGAATGTAAGTGTTATTATTCAAGGTGAAATAAGATGAACGTGGCGTTTGCTTATGATCGCAAGTTGAGTTCTTTTCTTTTTTGTTCATATCAATGACTTCCAAAGAGATTCGACAGTCCTTTTTAGATTTCTTCAAAGAGAAGGAACATAGTATCGTTCGTTCCTCATCCTTGTTGCCCGAATCTCCTGGGCTCCTTTTCACTAATGCTGGAATGAATCAGTTCGTGCCATTCTTTCTAGGAACGCAAAAGGCACCCTATGAACCTCCGAGAGCAGCTGATACGCAGAAGTGCATCAGGGCAGGGGGCAAGCATAATGACCTTGAAGATGTTGGATTTGATACTTATCACCAGACGCTCTTCGAGATGCTGGGGAACTGGTCATTCGGTAATTACTTCAAAAAAGAGGCAATAGAATGGGCCTGGGAGCTTCTCGTTGATCGTTGGGGATTTCCGCCATCTCGCCTCTTTGCGACTGTCTATATGCCGGGAGATGGGGACCCTGCCGAGTTTGATGAGGAGGCCTACAAGTATTGGCGTTTGGTCTTTGAGCGTGCTGGCCTTGATCCTGATGTGCACATAGTGCATGGAAACAAGAAAGATAATTTCTGGATGATGGGAGACACTGGTCCATGCGGACCATGTTCTGAAATTCATGTGGATCTGACCCCTGAAGGAGATACTAAAGGAGAATTAGTCAATGCTGATGATGCGCGGTGCATTGAGTTATGGAATCTTGTTTTCATCCAATACAATGCTGAGCCTGACGGAACCTTTAAGCCTCTTCCAGCCTGCCATGTTGATACGGGGATGGGTTTTGAGCGAGCCTGTTCTATGGTTCAGGGAACAGCAGGATTTACTGATTTTTCAAAACCAATTTCGAATTATGAGACTGATGTTTTCAGGCCAATATTTGACGCATTAGAAGAGGCGAGCGGTAAGACCTATGGCTGTACGCTTCCAATCAAGAAGGAAGGGTTAACGGATCAGGAGCAGACTGACATTGCGTTCCGAGTCATAGCAGACCATATACGTACTTTAAGTTTTGCTATTGCTGACGGGATTAGGCCAGGTAATGCGGGCCGCAATTACGTGTTGAGGAGGATCTTGAGAAGAGCGGTCAAATTTGGACGTTCATTGGGTTTAGGTAAGGATGGTCCCTTTCTTAGTTCTTTAATTCCGACTCTGGTTTCTGAATTTGGTGAAATTTTTCCTGAAATAAGTGCAAAGAAAGAGACGATCATAGAATTACTTAATGCTGAGGAATTGCTTTTTGGGCAGACGATTGATCGTGGAATGAAACTCTTCGAAACGGAACAGAAAAGGACAAGCGGTGATATATTTTCAGGGAAGACGGCCTTTGATCTGGAATCGACTTATGGATTTCCTATTGATCTTACAGAACTGATGGCTTCTGAATGTGGGTTACGCGTGGATATGGAGGATTACTCCAATTGTCTCGAGGAGCATCAAAAAATTAGCAAGGGTAACGCTCAATCTGAGGTCATTGCTGCTCTGGACTTTAAGTCTGAAGTTGAGACAGAATTCACCGGTTTTGATGAGGATGAATCAGTGGCTCGCGTTGTCGAATTTCTTGAGCGTGATGGTGAGTGTTACGCGATTGTGGATAGGTGTCCTTTATATGCTGAGAAGGGCGGTCAGGTCAGTGACCATGGTCAATTAGTAGTTGGTGATGAAACTGTTTTAATATTGGATGTGACTCAGGTAGGTGCAGCTTTTTGCCTTCGTATTGATGGGCAGATTAGTTCGTGGGAAGGGAGCCCAATCGATGTGACATTGAAGGTCGATTCTGAACGTAGAAGAATGATTGAAACGCACCATACTGCGACTCATTTAATGCACTGGGCATTGCATGAAGTCGTCGGTCCTGAGGTCGCTCAGCAGGGATCTTTAGTCGATCATGGGCGGCTCCGTTTTGATTTTAACAGTGAGGCTTTGCAACCTGATCAGGTGTCTGCGGTAGAGAGATTAGTCAATGAAAAGGTCTCGGACAATGATCCGGTTTCTTGGGTCGAGGTGGAACACTCAGATATTAGAGAAAGAAAGGACATCATGCAGTTCTTTGGTGACAAGTATGGTGACATGGTGAGGGTCGTTCAGATAGGTGGCTCCGAATTAGAGTTGAACGGTTATTCAATGGAATTGTGCGGTGGAACCCATCTCAGAAACACGGGTGATATCGGACTATTTAAGATTAAAAGCGAGGGAGCTATTGCTGCGGGTGTCCGACGCATTGAGGCGGTCTGTGGTATCGCTGCTCAGCATTTTGTTGAGGAAAGAATTTCTGCTCTCAAAGGGGAATCCCATGGATTACAGCAGAAGCTTGAATCGGCTCTCCAATCTCTCGATGATGGTAGTCAGGACATGCCTGTTTTCACGGGTGATGATTCAGAGATTGAAACTTGGATACTGTTCAGGGACTCTCTCAAGGATGCCGTAATTAATGCTGATAAGACTCTCAAGAAAAGACAATCAGCCAATGCTGCAGCGGAGGCAGATTCAATGCTCTCTAGTTTAATTTCAGATGTTCAAGGCGAGGTGCCCCTCATCGTTCATAACTTTGAAGGAACGCCCGCTCTATTACAGGAACTTTTAAACGGACTGAAGAAAAAACAGTTTTCAGGTGTCGGAGTCTTAACTGTTATCGATTCAGATAAAGTTCATCTCGGAGTCTTTGTTTCTTCTGAATTTACGGACCGTTTTAATGCTGGAGACCTCATTTCTAAGTTGGCTCCGATCATTGGAGGAAAGGGTGGAGGAAAGCCTGACATGGCTAGAGGCGCAGGCAATGATGTAGCGGCCGTCGAATCCATGATGGCAGAGGCAAAGGCAATTATAAAATAGGGGTGATATTCAAATTGCCTTTTCAGTGCATCTATTTTCCTCTGTTGCAATTTTCTTGGAATTAGTGTCAAAATTGCTTAATGAAACGATTCTTACGATCATGTCCCACTTTTATTAGCCTTTTTATTTGGGTTACTATTTTAAGTTCTTCTTATTGTTTGTCAGCGGATAAGCAGTCCAGACGCATTTGGACGGACGCGGACAAAGCAGCGACTGAGGATCCTGACTATTTGTTGCAAGGGGAATATGTTTCTAAGGGAGTGGGTGTGCAGGTAGCGGCACTAGGAAAGGGAACATTCTATGTGAGTAAGTTTGAGGGAGGTCTGCCTGGACAAGGATGGGACAAGTCGAATCCTCATGTTGAGCTGATTAATGTCGAGTCTTTGAAGAAAAGAATTAATGGCATGAAAAGGACTGAACGTGTCAGCCCGACTCTTGGAGCAAAGGCACCCGAAGGAGCGACCATTTTATTTGATGGCAAGAAAACTGAACATATTAATGGTCCAGTTAAGGATGGTCTGCTCATGGCTGGCGCACAAACGACAGGCAATTATGGAGACTTTACTCTTCACTTGGAGTTTAGGCTTCCGTACAAACCAGACTCACCACTAAGTAGTCAGGACCGTGGCAATAGCGGTATTTATTTACAGAACCGTTATGAGACTCAGATACTTGATAGCTTTGGTTTGGTTTATGATAGGGATCAGGTAAAGGTTCCCCTCAAGTCAGACCCTAAGCAGTGGTGTGGTTGTTTCTATAAATTCAAAGCTGCAGATATTCCGATGTGCTTTCCTCCACTCCGTTGGCAAACTTATGATATTGATTTTATTGCGCCAAAGTTTGACGGTGGGAAAAAAATCAGTGATGCCACTATCACAGTGAAACACAATGGCGTAATTATACATGATAAAGTCAAGTTACCAAAAGGGACAGGCGCTGGTGGAGGTCGTAAGGAAGTGCCCGAAGGGCCTATCATTTTCCAAGGGCACGGTAATCCCGTGACCTTTAAAAATGTTTGGATATTGTCCCGTTAAATAGATTTCAGATAATTTTCATATAATCATAACCTCAATTTTCATGACAAGAATAAGTTCATTCATACTGCTCCTAATTTTTTCGGCATTGAATTTTTCAACTAATCAATCCGGTGCTGCAGAGAGACCAAATATTGTTTTTATTTTTTCAGACGATCATGCCCCGCATGCTATCGGTTCGTACAATGGTTGGTTGAAGTCCATTGATCCGACTCCGAGGATAGATGAGTTAGCTGAACAGGGAATGCTCTTTGAGAACAGCTTCTGCACTAATTCGATTTGTGGGCCTAGCCGTGCTGTGATTATGACTGGAAAGCACAGTCACAAAAACGGTTTCATGAATAATGGGAATTCCTTTAATTGGAACCAGCAAACCTTTCCTAAAATTCTCAGAAAGGCCGGATACACAACTGCCCTGTATGGAAAATCACATCTGAAGGGTAAGCCTCAGGGCTTTGATGACTGGAAAGTGTTACCTGGACAGGGACTTTATTATAATCCTGATCTGATTACTCCAAAGGGCCGTGTCCGTATTGATGGGCATTGTACTGATATTGTTACTGATCTTGCCGTGGAATGGATCAAAGAAGGGCGTGACAAATCGAAGCCGTTCATGATCATGGTTCAGCATAAGGCTCCTCACCGTAATTGGATGCCGGCACTGAGACACTTGTCTCTTTACAAGGACGTGAGAATACCTGAGCCGAAGACACTCTTTGATAAGTGGGAGGACAATGCACCTCCTGCAAGGCATCAGGAACTTGAGATCGATCGGCACATGGACATTAACTATGATTTGTTCGTTGACCTGACAGCTGACTATGAAGGGACCCCTTCACAGAAGCGGCAAGACAGATCGGCTTGGTGGAACATGAAGCGAATGAGCAAAGAGCAGATCAAGTCATGGAGAGAATATTATGCTCCTCTGGATAAAAAATTCCATGAATCCAAGCTTTCCGGGAAGGACCTTGTCCGTTGGAAGTTTCAGCGATATGCAAAGAATTATCTACGATGCGTTCGTGGAGTAGATGATAGTGTTGGTAAAATCCAGGATGTCCTTAAAGAGCTAAAATTGGATAAGAATACGGTCGTAATTTATTCTTCAGATCAGGGATTCTATATTGGTGATCATGGCTGGTATGACAAGCGTTGGATGTATGAGGAATCACTTAAGATGCCGCTCATTGTTAAATGGCCTGGGGTCACGGAGTCAGGCTCTAGGGCGACTCAGATGGTTCAGAATCTTGACTATGCTGAGACCTTTCTTGAAATGGCTGGAGCAAAGATACCTGAAAATATGCAGGGAATGTCCTTAGTTCCAATCTTAAAGAATGGAAGAGCTGAGAACTGGAGAAAGAGCATTTATTATCATTACTATGAGTTTCCGAGTGTGCACATGATTCCACGCCATTATGGCATACGGACCGAGAGATATAAATTGATGCATTTTTATCAGTTCGGCAATGAGTGGGAAATGTATGACCTTCAAGAAGACCCTGATGAGTTGCAGAACATTTACGGAAAAACTGGTAAAGAAAAATTACAAGAGGACATGAAAAAGCAACTCGTTGCGATACGTAAATATTACGACGATAATACGGATGTTGCTGAAAAGCCTGCCGATTGGAAGAAGAAGATGCGCCCGTAAAGGGTATCAAGAAAGGATTCCACGGACGACCTTGCCGTGGACATCGGTAAGGCGGTAATCGCGTCCCTGGAATCGGTAGGTGAGCTGCTCGTGATCAATTCCAAGGCAGTGCAATATAGTGGCGTGAAAGTCATGCACGTGCACTGGATCCGCTTCTACATTGTAACAATAATCATCGGTTTTCCCATAAGTGATGCCTGGTTTGATGCCGCCGCCGGCCATCCAAATGGAAAAGCACCTTGGGTGGTGATCACGGCCAAAAGAATTGGGATTGCCCTGCGCATAAACAGTGCGACCAAACTCACCGCCCCAGATGACGAGTGTCTCGTCGAGCATGTCCCGTCTTTTTAGATCTGCAATTAGGGCTGCTGATCCCTGATCGGTTTCCCGAGCAATGGTAGGCAAGTAGCGCTGAACGTTGCTGTGATGATCCCAGCCACGGTGGAATAATTGGATGAATCTTACACCCCGTTCAGCTAGTCTTCGTGCTAATAGGCAATTGGCAGCATGGGAGCCAGGCTCTTTTGCCTCTTCTCCATAGAGTTTGAAAGTACTTTCCGGTTCGTCTGAAATATCTGCCAGTCCTGGTACCGATGCCTGCATGCGGTAGGCCATTTCATATTGTGCAATTCTTGTGGTAATTTCCGGATCACCTATTTCTTTTTCGCGTATTTGGTTGAGTTTGGCAAGGCGATCAAGCATTGATCGCCTGCTTTCTGACCCGCCACCAGCGGGATCGTTTAGATAGAGGACGGGATCTCCCTCACTACGGAACTTTACTCCCTGATATTTTGAAGGAAGAAAGCCGCTGCCCCAGAGGCGATCATAGAGTGGCTGAGCTTGGTGAAAAGTGTTCTTGCTCAGTAGCACGACAAAAGACGGCAAGTTTTCAGTTTCGCTACCTAGGCCATAGCTGAGCCAGGATCCGATACTTGGCCTGCCAGGCTGCTGATGACCGGACTGGAAGAAAGTGACAGCGGGATCGTGGTTAATGGCTTCGGTGTGCATTGAGCGGACAACACATATGTCATCGACTACTTCTGCCATGTGTGGCAGCAGATCGCTGAGCCAGGTTCCGGACTTGCCATGCTGCCTGAATTTCCATGGTGACTTAATTACGGGAAAGCTTTTCTGTCCTGCCGTCATGCCAGTTAGGCGCTGACCATCACGAATTTCCTTGGGCAGTTGCTTCATGTGTAGTTTCTCAAGGGATGGCTTATAGTCGAGCAGATCGACCTGCGATGGGGCTCCAGATTGAAGCAGATAGATGACTCTCTTGGCTTTAGGCGCAAAATGAGGAATACCCTTGAGGCCGCCGAAGCGGGTGCCGTCTTTGGTCCGTTCTTTTGCGCAAAGTTCACCACTCAGCAGTGATGATAGAGCCGCGACCCCGATGCCAGTACTGGATTGCCCGAAGAACTGACGACGATTCTGAATTAAACTGGATTCAAGGAGAAGTTCATGCATATAGGATTATCCTTTTGTAACTGTTTCATTGAGGTTCAAGAGCAAGCGGGCAACGCTGGTCATCGCTGCCAGTTTCGAGATATTCAACCTAGTGTTGTAAGGTGAATCGCCAACTTTCAGAAGTTTATGAGCTGTCGATTGATTTGTTTCGAAGAGCTTCAGGTTTTCCGTATAGGAGGAACGCAGCAATGTAAGCTCGGATTGCACGGGGACCCGAGCTGTCACAAGACGGAACCCATAGGTGATACGTTCGTTTAATGTTTGTCCTCCCTCGCTCAACATGCGTTCTGCTAGACGCCGTGCAGCTTCAACGAACTGCGGCCCATTGAGCAGCGCTAGTGCTTGTAGAGGAGTGTTAGTTCGCGATCGTCTAGTGGTGCAGAATTCGCGTTCCGGCGCATCAAATGTCTTCAGCATTGGAGAAGGAACCGTTCGTTTCCAGAAAGTGTAAATGCTACGGCGATAAAGGTCATTTCCTTTGCCCTGTTGGTATTCTTTTGAGTAACCGGGCCTGTTATTGAGTTCCATCCAGAGTCCCTTAGGTTGGTAGGGATAGACACTCTTGCCTCCGAGCTGGTTAACCAGTAGGCCGCTACTGGCAAGACAGGAATCACGAATTTCCTCGGCATCTAGTCGCATTCGTGGACCACGGGCAAGCAATCTGTTTTCCGGATCGTTACGGTAGGCAGCCTCTCCGGCATGAGAGGTTTGCCGATAAGTCGCCGAATTGAGTAATAGGCTGTACATATGTTTGGTATCCCAACCGCTCCGGATAAACTCAAGGGCGAGCCAGTCGAGTAGCTCAGGGTGCGACGGTAGTTCTCCCTGAATACCGAAGTCCTCAGCTGTTTTTACCAATCCTGTACCGAAGAGTTGCTGCCAGTACCTGTTAACTGCGACTCGGGCGGTCAGTGGATGGGTTGGATCCATTAACCATTGCGCAAAGCCGAGACGATTCGAATTGTTTGCTCTCATTGTCGGAAAAATGGCAGGTACACCTGCTGATACTCTTTCCCCAGGTTCATTGTATTGTCCCCGATTAAGCACGTGCGTTGCCCTTGGTTTTGCCATGTCCTGCATTATCATCGTTTCGGGGAAAGAGGCCGCTAATTGTTTTTCAATCGTTGCGATACGTTTCTTAAGGTTCCTGTTAGGGTTGTGATGCGTCAGGAAATATTTCTTAAGGCGATCGGATTGAGATTTTGTTCTTTTTTGATTGATGATATTAGCAATTTCACGGATGTCTGCAGGGATGCCCTGTAGTTGTAGGGAATCTGCCGGATCGGTAGTGACGGAGAGTCTGGGGCGACCCATGCCATGTGCGGCGAAATCGGCTTCATGGCGAAGCCGAAAACGCAATAACGAGCCACCCTCATAACCGAAGGGTAATGCAGCAATAAAAATGGCTGTTGCTGGTGCTTTGCGGGTGGGCCCATCAACTGCCCAGCCGTTGGAATTTGCTGTGGTGCCATCGATGGCCTTAGAGACTCCATACCCGGCCTGTGAATAGTCGGCAATGGCTCTTGCGAATTTGACTACTTGGCTTTGTGAGGGATTTTTAATGGAGATGGCAGTTAATTCAAATTCGCTGAGGACAAAGTTCGAGTTGCTGTGTCGTCCGGGTCCGTTGCCGGGGAGCGTTTGGTGTGTCAGGGCTTCGAGTCTGACCGCGGTCATTTTCCCTGCTGCCGCTTCAGCCGTGATCTCATAAATATCCTTTTGTGAATTTGCGCCCCCAGCGAGGATGCTGTTGTCAGCGAGCTTACTTAATGTGGCGCCTCCTGTGGATTTTATGGTCTTTGGGGAAAGGATTACCCATCCTTCTTTGGGTTGCAGGGCTATCTGGGAAGTCCATTGATCGATAAGAGCACCTAGATTTAGAGGTTTTTCCAGTTCTTTCTTTAACTGTGATAATTTTCTCTCATTTTCCGTTTTATTGGCGGCTGCGAGCGGGGAAGTAAGGCGCTGCTTCGGTGCGAACCCATTAGCGCCGCGTTCTGGAACCTGATTAAAAAAGTGGAAAACCTGATAGAATTCCTTCTGAGAGATGGGATCAAATTTGTGGTCATGACACCGCGCACAACCCATGGTCAATGCCATCCATACTTGGCTAGTTGTTACTACCCGGTCCATGACATACTCGGTGCGGTATTCCTCGTCAATGATTCCCCCCTCGATGGTGATTCCGTGGTTCCGGTTGAAGCCCGTGGCAAGTCGTTGATGTTCGCTGGCCTGTGGCAGGAGATCACCGGCCAGTTGCTCAATGGTAAATTCATTGAACGGCTTATTACTGTTGTAGGCATTAATCACCCAGTCACGCCACACCCACTGCTGCCGCTCAGTATCATACTGGTACCCGTTGGAGTCAGCATATCGAGCGAGGTCCAGCCAATGTCTGGCCATATGTTCACCGTATGCCGGTGAGTTAAGGTAGCGGTCGACCATGTTGTTGTAAGCATTTGGTGCTTTATCAGCAAGGAATGTGTCGATTTCTTCGAGTGTTGGCGGTAGGCCAGTGAGGCTGAAACTTACCCTGCGGATTAACGTTTCGGGGCTTGCTTCGGCGGCAGGTTCTAGTTCTTCCAGCTTTAAACGAGCCAGAACGAAACGGTCGATATTATTTTTAACTTTAGGCTCATTGGCGATTCTTGGAACCTTTGGTTTTTTGGGCCTGACAAAGGCCCAATGATCTTGATAATCAGCACCTGAGGTAATCCATTTACGTAGGATCTCTTTTTGTTCGATAGTCAGGTGTTTTTTTGTTTTGGTTGGAGGCATGATTTCCTCAGGATCATCGGAAAGGATGCGATTCATTAGTTCGCTATCAGTGGGTTTGCCGGGGGATACCGCGCGGTATCCACCAAGGTCCCTAGTCGCACCCTCCTTTTGATCCAGTCTGAGTTTTGCCTTACGGGCTTTTACATCTGGGCCATGGCACTGGAAACAATTACTGGCAAGAATTGGCCTGACCTCACTGTTGAAATCCGGATTTTCTGCATGGAGAAGATAGGTTCCTAACAGCAGGATCGTGATGGTAAGAAGCTTCATACTAGAATGTCCTTTAATATCTTGCCGTGAACATCGGTGAGCCTGAAATCACGTCCCTGATACCGGTAAGTAAACTTTTCATGATCGATACCTAATAGGTTGAGCATGGTTGCATGAAAGTCATGGACATTGACAATATCTTTCTCTGCGCTGTATCCAAGTTCGTCAGTGGCTCCGTATGTAATACCTGGCTTGATACCTCCTCCAGCCATCCACATTGAAAAGGCCTTGATATGGTGGTCTCTACCTTTTCCCTGAGCCATAGGAGTGCGGCCGAATTCTCCGCCCCAAACGACTAAGGTGTCTTCGAGGAGGCCCCTTTCCTTCAAATCTAGCACTAGTGCTGCAGATGCTTGATCGACTAGCTTTGCAGTATGTTCTATACCTTCCTTAATGCCTCCGTGATGGTCCCAGCCACGATGATAAAGTTGAATGAACCGGACCCCACGTTCGGCTAGGCGCCGAGCCAATAAACAATTTGAGGCAAAGGTTCCGTCAGCACCTTTTGTTCCATAAAGATCCGTGATGTGCTTTGGTTCATCAGAAAAATCAATAAGCTCGGGTACACTCATCTGCATACGGAATGCCATTTCATATTGGCTGATTCTCGCACCGATTTCAGGATCCTTGAGGGTCTGATTGCCGATTACATTTAGATTTTTAATTGTGTCGATTACATCCTTTTGTCGGTCCGAAGTTACACCTTTTGGATTGTTAATATAAAGGACAGGGTCTCCCTTCGATCTTAATCGTACTCCTTGGTACTGACTGGGTAGGAATCCGCTATGCCATTGACGAGCTGCGATTGGTTGTGACTGCCCTCCTCCGACCGAGGTTAGGACTACGAATCCAGGTAAATTTTCACCTTCACTTCCTAGTCCATAATTAATCCATGAACCCATCGATGGGCGACCCGATATAATTGATCCGGTATTCATGAAGGTATGTGCCGGGTCATGATTGATTTGCTCAGTCTGCATTGACCTAATGATGCAGATATCATCAGAAATTTTATTGGCAATATTTGGAAGGACTGCAGAAATTTCCTGCCCGCTCTTGCCATATTTGGCGAATTGATGTTGAGGGCCTAGGACCTTTAGATTATTCGCCTGGCCCTGCAACTGTGCAATTTGTTGACCCTCTGTGAACGATTTTGGCATGGGCTTGCCATCCAGTTCTTCTAATTTTGGTTTGTAATCAAAGGTCTCCAAGTGCGAGGGTCCTCCGGCCATGCAGAGGACTATGACTCTCTTGCATTTGGCTGATTTGTTAGTTTTGATTATCCCGGCCGATGAATCTTTAAGAAGAGACATTAGGGCCGCTGACCCGATGCTGGACCTTTTAAGAAAGCTTCGCCTGAGAAGAGAAGGGTCCATTTTAGTTGCGGGTAATTGTTTCATGAAGGTTCAGAAGAACACGGGCAACCGATATCCACGGAGCCAGTTCAGGTTGGTCGATATTTTCTGGTGCAGGATCTTGTCCTATACTTACCAGTTCATTGGCACTTTTGGGATCCTTTGAAAATTCCTCGCGGTGCTTTTCGAGTAATTGCTTAAGACCTTCCAATTCAGAACCTAGTGCAGGGCGTGATAGGACACGTAAGAACATTGACCGTATCTTTGATTCGTCATCCTTTAGGGTAGGGTCTGTGATTGTTTTTTGAGCCATTGCCCGAGCCGCTTCAATTTGAGTAGGATCATTC
>JASLJT010000006.1:0-13551 GCA_030747955.1 Verrucomicrobiales bacterium
GAATTTTTTTAGCATTTGAGCCTGCGTGGCATGAACTACATCACGGAAATCCATATAATGCTTTAAGTCTCCTTCGAATGTTACTTTTACCGATTCAGGAATGGGCATTGAAGCTTCACCCGTAGCTAGAGCAAGAGCAACAGTTCCAGAATCAGCTCCGAAGGCTACTCCTTTAGACATTCTGGTATGAGAATCTCCTCCTATAATGATCGCCCATTCATCAATTGTGAGATCATTTAAAACCTTATGGATGACATCAGTCATGGCATGATATTTTGCTTCAGGATCTCGCGCGGTAATAAGTCCAAATCTATTCATAAACTTCATGAGTTTAGGAATATTTGTTTGTGCTTTCTTATCCCAGACTGAAGCTGTATGGCACCCTGATTGATAGGCGGCATCAACAGTAGGAGAAATAATTGTCGCAGCCATGGACTCCAATTCTTGGGAAGTCATTAAGCCAGTAGTATCTTGTGATCCTACGATATTTACCTCTACTCTGACGTCGGACCCAGCGTGTAAAATTACTCCCTCTGTTACCCCAACTGCGTTTTTATTGAATATCTTTTCAACCGCAGTGAGTCCCTGTCCTTCATGAGAAATTTCTTTAGCCTGAGCAAAAACAGATTGTAATTCTATCCCTAGTGTTTTGGCTGCGAAACTCTGCAGCTTTTTGCCAAAAACAACGGCATACGATCCTCCAGATTTAATGAATTCGACTTTTTGAGGGGTTAAGGCTGAAGAGATATCAACTAGCTCTTTCTCTCCACAAAATAATTTCTTCTTTTTGGTATTAATAGTGAGAATTGTTCCAGTCTTTACGGAGTAAACTTGCTCAATAATAGGATCACCGTTTTCATTCAAGATCGGGTTACCATTAGGATCAAACTTTTTTACCCAATTTTTCAAGTCTATTCCAATTCCGCCAGTTACGCTTACAGTGGTTAGAAAGATAGGGGAGATTCCGTTTGTCCCTGCGACAATAGGGAAAATATTAACAAATGGAACATAAGGGCTCGCTTGCTTACCTGTCCATAAAGCGACGTTATTTACTCCTGACATTCTGGATGATCCCACTCCCATCGTTCCCTTCTCCGCAATCAGCATCACACTCTTGCCAGGATGTTGTTTTTGAAGTGCCTTAATTTCATTCTGCGCAGGTTCAGAAATCATGCATTTCCCATGCAGTTCACGGTCCGATCTAGAATGTGCTTGGTTTCCAGGAGAAAGTAAGTCGGTGGAGATGTCTCCCTCTCCAGCGATGTATGTCACGACCTCAATTTCTTCCTCTACTTCTGGAAGTTTTGTGAAAAATTCAGCCTTAGCATAACTTTCAAGAATTTCTTTAGAGATCCTATTTCCATCTTTAAAAGCAATCTCGAGTCGTTCTGTATCTGCTTCATATAAGAACACTTGTGTCTTCAGGACCTTTGCAGCTTCTTGTGAGACTGATGTGTCATTACTCAAGGCTAAGTTAAGTAGGACCTCAACTGAGGGGCCACCTTTCATGTGAGACAACAACTCAAATGCAAATGCTGGGGAAATTTCTTCAGCTACGGAAAATCCAAGAATAATCTCCTCTAAGAAATTGGCTTTTTCTTTAGCGGCATTAGTTGTTCCTGGTAGCGTATTATAAATTAAAAAATTAAGAGACTGCTCCCGATGTTCATTATCGAGATCTTTTATTTGTGCAATGATTTCGGCTAACAGTTCACCACCATCAATTGGTTTAGGGCTCAACCCTTGAGCCTTTCGATCCTCAATCTCTTTGATGTATTCTAGATAGATGCTCATTTCTGATCAGTGAATAAAGATTAAAAGCAAAGTTAACTGGTCTTGGTAAGAGATGGTTTGAGATTGTTTTATATAATTTGACAATTTGCAGCGATTTATAGGGATTTGGGAAGCTTTATATTAGTTTCGAATACAAGATCAGCAAGCCTCATACTAAGGATTTTAGCATAATGTTCCAAATTCATTGATAATCTCTGCCAGTAGTCTTGAGTTTACTTGAACCGCATTCTATTTTTTTTTGTGTTAAAGGTTGATCAGCTTAAGTTCCTTGATTGGCATGCTTTGAGTTTTGATGTTGATTCGGGGCATTGTTTGGGATTAATGGGCCGATCAGGTTCTGGTAAAACTTTACTTTTAAGAGCCATTGCTGATCTTGATGTGAATGAAGGTAAAGTTAGTCTCAATGGGCAATTCAGAGATGATGTGTCTGGTCCAGAGTGGAGGAAAAAAGTTGGTCTGTTGGCATCCGAATCTAAGTGGTGGCATGAATTAGTTGGTCAGCATTTTAACTCTTCAGCATTAAATTTGTTAAGTGAATTGGGGTTTTCCGATGAGTCGGTGCTCAGTTGGAAGGTTTCAAGACTTTCTTCTGGTGAGAAGCAGAGGTTGGCCCTTGCTCGACTTCTTTCAAGGTCTCCGGGTGCCCTTTTGCTTGATGAGCCTACTGCAAATCTTGATTCTGATTCAGTGTTCTTAGTAGAAAGTGTGATTCGTAGGTATAGGGAAGAGCGCTCAGTTCCCGTGATTTGGGTAGCTCATGATGAATTACAGTTGAATCGCGTGTCAGATATTAAGATGTCTATGAATGAAAAACAATTAGATCAGGATATATGATAATTGGTGACATCGTTAGCCTGCCAACTGAGAGGATTTCTTTGGCATGTGTTTTAATCATGATTCTTGCTCTTACGACATGGAGAGCAGATTTAAGATTGGCAAGACCCCTTCTAATTGCTTCGTTACGTTTAATAATACAGTTATCGCTTGTGGGGTTGATTCTTGAATATGTATTTGAAATAAACAACTTTCTGCTGGTGACTCTAATCGCTTTAGTGATGCTCCTTGTTGCAGGAAGGGAAGTGTCTGTCAGGCAGAAGTATAGAGTGAGTGGACGATGGGGTTATGGGATTGGTACGTGTTCAATGTTTGTTTCATCTTTCGCAGTTTCTATTTTTGGATTGGCTGCAATTATTCGCGCTGAAAATTGGTGGGATCCCAGATATTCGATACCAGTCCTTGGTATGCTACTGGGCAATACTATGACAGCAGTCGCTTTAAGTTTAGATAGATTTACGACGTATGTTTGGGAAGGTCGTGAAATAATAGAGGCCAAACTCATGCTGGGACATAGTTCTCAAGAAGCCTTAAAAATGATTTTGCGAGATTCTCTTCGGGCTGGCCTTATGCCAGTAATTAATTCGATGGCGATTGCGGGTATTGTTAGTTTACCGGGTATGATGACTGGGCAGATTCTCGCAGGAAATTCTCCTGTTGATGCAGTTCGCTATCAAATTGTTATATGGTTATTAATAGCTGTTGGGTGTGGTTTCGGGAGCATGTTAGTTGTCCAAATGGCTTCAAAAAGAGTCTTCGATGAACGAGAAAGATTAAGAACCGACAGGATATACAAGGTGTAATGGCCTTTGGTTGTTAGAGTTTAAAATAAAAAGTGGCGTAACTGGTGGCTTCTAATTCTTCTGTTCGCATACGTTTATTGCGTGCATGTTCTCCCCAGCTCTCCATAAATATTACTTCTCCTGTTTTTTTGTTAAAACCAGTGATTACAGAAGCGTGACCAGGTGCATTCTTTGAGGTTGGCCAGGTGAGTCGATCATTAGGTGTCGATTCTGGAAGTTTGGTGCCTCGAGCGGCAGCGCTATGCAATAGATTTCGTTCATAGCTGTACCGGCGCCAAACTACAATCGGAAAACCTTTTTCTAAATATTTTTGAGCCCTTTCAAAATCAAAGCTTCGGCCTCTTTGTAGAATAGCATCGCTTTCTTCTGCGGCGGCGCGGTAAAGATCAAGCATTTTGGATCCTTTTGCAGTGTCGATGTAACGAAATTTTGCTCCTGCAGCTAAAGCATCAGTTCCTAGTCTCAGTCCTAAATAATGAGTAGCCATTCCGAGAGTGCTAATAGCACAATAGGGCCTTTGTCCCTGACGGAACATTGGGATTCCATTTATTTTAAGGTCACCACTTTCCTGCATCTGTACATTTTGTTGAAGTTCTTTCCTTCGTTCTCTTTTGACTAATTTGGCAGTTCCTGAGCTTAGATAGGTTTTGCTAACGTCAGCGCTTCTCATAATGATCAAACAAATATTCTGCCCGTTATTCGCAGAGACCCGCAAAGTTAATTCTCCGAATTTATAATCGTTATAATTATTGCGGAGGAAATCAGTTTGTCCCACGAAGGAATCTTTTGGTGTGCTTTTTGTGTATTTATAGAGTGTCTTATTAATTGTGGATTCGATGAGGTCGTAAGATTTTTTAAATTCTCTTTTCAGTGACTTAATGTCCTTACTTGTATTGTTTATCTTTCTTTGATTAATAAATTTCCCTGAATCCAAATACAAAATCGAAATAGATTTGAGCTTTCCTTTTTCTTCATTAGCATAAATAGAACTTGAGTGTTGACCAAAGATTATTGGGTTTACATTCAGGATTTTGACTTCATCTCCATCAAGTGAAGGTATGGATTTCCAAGTTCCAGGTAACTTGTTGTCAGTCCATACGGAAGCAGCAATCAGATTTTCCGTGTAGTCTTCATTAATAGTTCTTGGTTCAAAAGTTGCTCCAAATAAGTTGCCTCCAAAATTTTGAGGTATCGCCAAGCAAGAGAGTGAATAGCTAAGATGAGAAGCTATCAATATTGTTAAGAACTTCATTACCCTTAAATTAAATACATCTTTTCTTTGTGCTGAGCAAGAGTCCAAAAGGCGTGTGAAGGATTGAAAGGCTTTTGTTTTTATGGGCTTTGGCATGCGGTTTGCTAAGTAATATAACATAGAGTGAGAGTATATCCGTCGGGGCATATTTTTCCTTTTTGCAATCTAAGCCTGAAATTTTGAGTTTTAATCAGGTATTTGTGAGATTTATGTCCTGGCGGATTTTTTACTCTGGATTTGGTGGGTAAGAGAAATTTGTTATCATTCTGTCTGGTCAAGGATCTATTGCGTGAACTGTTAGCTGAACGATAATGATAGCATGCCATCGGATGAATCAGTTCAATATTACAATCGATATTCAAGAAAGGTTGAGACTGAGGCTATTTATGGTGAAAAATATTTAAGATTTATCTATGGCAATCCGATTGGTAAGCTTGCGCTTTGGGCCGCCGTGAAGCGTTCATGGTTTTCAGGTTGGTATGGAAAGCGGATGAATAATCCGGATTCGGTGAAGAAGATTTTACCTTTTATTGAATGTTATGGATTAAATTCCGAGGATTTCCTTCTTAACGTAGATGAGTTCAAGTGCTTCGATGATTTTTTTAGTAGAAAGTTGAAACCTGCAAAAAGACCAATAGAACATGCTAGAGAAATTGTTGTGTTTCCCGCGGATGGACGGCATTTAGCAATTAATAATATTTCGATAGATCAGCCTCTATGGGCTAAGGGCCAGAGATTAAAAATTGAGAAGTTGTTGGGTGGGCAAAAGATTGCAGAACGCTATGAAGGTGGTTCGGTATTGGTTTCTAGATTGTGTCCTACTGATTATCACAGGTTTCATTTTCCGTGTGATGGTAAAGCATCATCTTCATTTCTAATAAATGGTTTTTTATATTCAGTGAACCCGATGGCTCTTAAGAGAAACATTTCCTATCTGTGGCATAATAGGCGGTATATAACTGAGCTTGATTCTGATGAATTTGGAAGTATTTCGTTAGTCGAAATTGGGGCAACTTGTGTTGGAGGAATTAAACAAACTTATGACGTTGGAAATGTTAGAAAAGGTTCTGAGAAGGGTTTTTTCCATTTCGGAGGATCCATGACGATGATATTCTTTGAGAAAGGAAAGATCATCTTTTCAGAGGATCTCCTTGAGAATGGGAAGGTGGGGCGTGAAGTATATGGAAGGATGGGGGATCATTGTGCTAAGGCCTTATGATCTGGCTGCACTAATAGTCACGATCCAATAGGTAGTGTGCCAATTCTTTAAGCCGAGAGCCTGCTTTGCCAAAAATATTTAAAGAATTGATAGCAGCTTCAGTTAATTTTGCAGCTTCGTTTCTTGATTTGCTGAGACCATAAATTGCAGGATAAGTTGATTTATTAACCGCTTCATCTTTACCGGCACTTTTTCCGAGCTTTTCACTTGTCTGTGTAACATCCAGAATATCGTCTATAATTTGAAAAGCGAGTCCTGTAGAGCGGCCAAAATTAGTTAGGGCTTCCAATTTTTTTGGTGTAGCTGCTGCCGACATTGCTCCTAGCTTTAATGAGCAAGTCAGAAGGGCTGCTGTTTTGCTTTCGTGAATAAATCGAAGAGCTTTCGGTCCGATCTTTGCATTTTCACCCTCAATGTCTAGAACCTGTCCACCAACTAGATGCTTACTTCCCGATGTCACAGCGAGTTCTTTTACCATGTCTCCTATATCGTATCGGCGATTTGGATTGGATCCTCCCACAATTTCAAAAGCTAGTGTTAGAAGAGCATCTCCAGCTAAAACAGCGACCGATTCTCCGAACACTTTATGGTTAGTTGGTTTGCCGCGCCGAATATCATCATCGTCCATGCATGGAAGATCATCATGAATCAGAGAATAAGTGTGTATGCATTCAACTGCGCATGCGGAGGGCATGGCTTGATCTATCGTTCCTCCGCAGGCTTCGGCTGCAGCTAGGCACAAAATTGGTCTTAGTCTCTTGCCTCCAGCAAATAAGCTGTAGCGCATGGATTTATGTAAGGTTTTAGGTCTTACGGACCCGCGAGGAAGGAACCCATTAAGTGCTTGATCGATTAGTTTACGCTGAGTTGCAGCATAAGTTTTTAAATCAATTTTGGGGTCCTCAATATTTCTATTGTTCATACAAGAAGTTCGGCTATTTGTACGGCATTAAGGGCTGCTCCCTTGCGGACTTGATCGCCGACGACCCAAAAGGATAATGCATTATCGAGGACAATGTCTTTCCGTATACGCCCTACTAAACACTCATCTTTTTCAGTAGTGTCAAGAGGCGTTGGGAAAATGCCTGAAGCGGGTTCGTCCCGAACACTTACACCTGGTGCGGCATTGATTAATTCTCTCGCCTTATGGACGTCGGGTTCCGATGAGAATTGAGCGGTTACTGAAACCGAGTGAGAACGATAAACAGGGACTCTGACACAAGTGACTGAAGCTCTTAATGTAGAGTTTCCAAGGATCTTGCGTCCTTCATTTTCCATTTTCATTTCCTCTTTGGTATAACCATTTTCAAGGAACGTATCCACTTGTGGAATGACATTGTAAGCTATTTGATGAGGATAGACTTTTCGTTCAATGCTCGAACCTTCACTTATTGCACTTATTTGATTTTTTAGCTCTTCTATGCCCTGTGCGCCACTTCCTGATACGGCCTGATAACTTGATGCAATGATTCCTCTTACTTGCCATTCTTTATGTAGTGGATTCAATCCCATTAACGTAACGATTGTGGTACAGTTGGGATTGGCAATGATTCCTTTGTTTGAATGGGCGGCTTCAGGATTTATTTCAGGTATTATCAGTGGTACTTCTGGATCCATTCTGAAAGCAGATGAATTATCAATAACTACTGCGCCTGATTTGGCTGCCAATGGAGCAAATTCTTTTGAAATGGTTCCACCGGCACTGAAAAGAGCAATGTCTACACCATCAAATGAATTGGATGTTAATTCTTGAACAGGTATTTCCTGTCCTTTGAAAGAGCATAGCTTACCTACTGATCTTGCCGATGCTAACAGAGTAAGTTTTTTGACTGGAAAATCTCTTTTTTCCAAACATTGAATCATTTCTTGCCCAACGGCTCCGGTGATTCCGACGATAGCTACGTGTGGTTCTGACATGAATTTAATTACTTTTGAGTCGTTTCTTGCTAGATGATGATTTTAGCGTCTGGTTAAGAGGATGCAAACGGGAGTAGCATATAGGGCAGAAGTTTCTGTTAAAGATCAGCGATTACGTGTTTTTGACGCAAATGTCGAGCATAGAGAATATATTATTTCAACTTCCAAATATGGTATAGGCAATGAAATTGATAGTAATAAGACTCCGGTAGGACATTTTGAAATAAAGGAAAAAATTGGTGATGGCGAAAAGTATGGGACCATTTTCAAGGGCCGTTGCGTAGCAGGTCTTTTTGATTTTTCAGAATCTTCCGATGAAGATCTAATTCTAAGTAGAATCCTTTGGTTGACTGGTATGGATCCAGAGAATGCGAATACATATGATAGATATATTTATATTCATGGCACTAACCATGAGGATTCATTGGGTCAACCGGAGAGCTGTGGATGTATAAGAATGTTCAATAAGGATATTATAGAGCTTTATGACCTTATGCAGATTGGATCATCTATTTTTATTTATCAGTAGTGAGGTAGAGCTTGCAAAGGAGATTCTGTCGTTTAATTTTAGTGCGAACTATTATTAATTTAATTTTACTCAATATAAAAAGATCTATGAAAGCGATTCGTATCATATTATTAGCAGCTGCATCAATTGGCCTCATGACATTAGGAGCATGTAAGAGCAAAAATGCAGGTTATCAGAACACTCCAGCAGTTGCTCCTGGAAGCTACATTGATAGTGGTAAATAGTTTGGAGTAAATATTTTTAAGAGGCAGGTGAACTAGGTTCACCTGCTTTTTTTTTTACTTACAAAATCATTATTCTTTTTGAGAAATCGCCATGGCAAGTGGGCTGAACGATTGATTCCAATTCGAGTGTCCGTGACAATGTCCGTTTCATCGTCTGTTTCCTCAAACCAGAAACGACTTTGCGGGGAGGTGAAAGACTGTCCATGATTCTTGCCGCTCATACCCATTGCAATTGTCAGTTTTCCAGGACCCGAACAAAGGTCTTTTAATTTTTTTCCATTGCGCCGCTTTCGCATTAAATGGATTCCATTTTCTGGTTCGAGAGCTCTGAGAAGTACAAATCCGTTACCTTTTGGCCCTTTAGTGAGGGCGTTGGCTAGCCAATACATTCCGTAATTGAGATAAACATATGCCGAGCCAGCATTATATTTTGAGACAAACTCTCGAGCGCTGGGTCGAGTAAAAGTATGAGCTGCTTCATCTCCTTTGGCAGCGTAAGCTTCAGTCTCGACTATAATTCCCGAACATTTTTGGGAGACTATTCGTTTTCCTATAAGATTACGTGCAGCGGATACAGGATCAGTTTGGAAGAAATCTGATTTTATTCTCATTGAACTAACAAATTGTTATAGCCCTGTAGGATGATGAATAAATTGCTTCTTCAATTTGTATTTTTTTGCTAAGTGATTGGCTAGTGAAGTGACGCCAAAAGTTTCTGTCGCATAATGGCCTGCATATATGAGATTTACCCCAAGTTCTTCAGCCATAGTGAAAGTGTGATGCTGGCCTTCTCCGGTAATGAATGTGTCAATTCCTTCTTTTGCAACAGCATCAACATATGTCCCTGCTCCTCCTGTGATTATCCCTAATTTCTTTATTTTTGCAGGGCCCCCAGGTGCAATGTGAATTTTATTCTGTAATGTTTTTTCTATTTTCTTTAAGAGATTAGATCGATTCATCTCTACATCAAAGCGAAGTCCTGTATTGATCCCTTGCCAATCCAAAAATGGGATGCCTTTGGTTAGCCCGATTGACTTTGCAAATAAAACATTATTGCCAAATTTATTATGAATATCGAGTGGAATATGGGAGGAATAAATGGCCATTCCTGAATCCATTGCAGTTTTAATCTTTCTGTATAGGGCCCCATCGATCCTTTGCGCGCCACCCCAGAATAGACCATGATGCACAAGCAAAAGGTCGATGCTGTCTTTTGCCGCTTCTTGAATTACAGGTAAAGCAGCGTCAACAGCTGCACCCACTTTATTAATGTTTTTTTTACCTCTTAACTGCAGACCGTTAATTGCCCCTGGATAGTCAGGGATCTGCTTAATTTTTAATTCTTGGTCCAGATAAGCTACAATTTTGTCCAGCTTGTGCATCTGATACTCTTGCGCACACTGCTCTTCACGTCTAGTCTCACCGTCCTATGCTTAAAGCCGGAATAGTAGGTATGCCAAATGTTGGTAAATCAACCTTATTTAATGCCTTAACGCGGAACCGAAACGCGGAAGCGGCAAATTACCCTTTTTGCACGATAGATCCAAATGTTGGTGTCGTTACTGTACCTGACCCTCGATTGGAGGTTCTCAGTAAACTGTCTGGTTCTGAGAAGGTTATTCCAGCTGCTATAGAATTTGTCGATATTGCAGGATTGGTTCAAGGAGCTTCTGAAGGAGCCGGTCTAGGCAATAAGTTCTTGGCTAACATTCGTGAAACGGATGCCATCGTGCAGGTCGTTCGCTGTTTTGAAAATGATGATATTATCCATGAATTAGGAACGGTAGATCCGCTAAGAGACATTGAAATTATTAACGCGGAACTTATTTTGGCAGATCATGCATCGTTGACGAAGCGCCGTGTATCACGTGAAAAAAAATCTAGGGGAAATGACAAAGAGGCCAAGAGAGAACTGGAAGTAATTGATAAGATTCTGCCGCATCTTGACGAAGGTAAGCCGGCTATAACCGCAGACATAAACGATGATGATTATGAAATAATGAAGGAATTTTTCCTACTCACTTCGAAGCGTACAATTTTTGCATGCAATGTTTCCGAAGATGATCTTGCTGATACTATAAATAGCCCAAAGGACAACTCAATGGTTGCTAGAGTACAACAGTATGCCGAAGAGACTCATGGTGCAGAAATAATTATAATTTCGGCTCGTATTGAGGAGGAGCTCATCGACGTATCACCTGAAGAGGCCAAGGAATTCTTAGCTGACATGGGAGTCGTTGACAGTGGTTTCTCAACAATGATTCGTTCAGTATACCGGCTACTTGGGCTCAGTACATATCTTACTACTGGTGAGAAGGAGACTAGAGCCTGGACCATTAGGAATGGAGCCAAGGCTCCTGAAGCGGCAGGAGTCATTCATACTGATTTCGAGCGAGGGTTCATTGCAGCTGAGGTATTACATTATGATGACTATGTACAATGTGAATCCAAATCTGCAGCCCGCGATGCTGGCAAACTTCGTATTGAAGGTAAGGAATATGAAGTGAAGGACGGGGACGTTATAGAATTCCGTTTTAACGTCTAAAAGGCTCTAATTACCCAATATCCCTGTCATTAATCACTTTCATCCAAAGCGAAATGGATGTGAGGAGCGTATAAATCTGGTTCTAAGAGAAATGAATCATGCCCCTTTTCAGAGTGCACTGTTATATGCATAGGAGTAATGCCGCCTTTGCTTATGGCGGAAACGAGTTCTTCTTGCTGATCAGGGTAGAAACAAACATCAGAATTTATAGTGAAAATAAGATATTTTTGATGACTGCATCTACCAAACATTGTTGCGTAATCGCTGAAACCTGATTCATCTAATATGTTGAAATTTTGCCATGCATCCATAATCCGGAGATAAGTGTTAGCATCAAAACGCTTAACGAATTTTTGTCCCTGGTGGCGCATATATGATTCGACTGAAGTTTGTATCTGATACCACGAAGATTCTTCGGTTTCTTTCTTTACTTCTTTACTGGCGCGCCTTTCTAGAGTTGCTAGAGAGATGAAGACCTTGTGCCCAATCATTCTTGCAAGGGAAAGTCCATCCTCAGGAGAATTGTTATCATAATAATTCCCGCCTAAAAAATTACTGTCAGATTCTATTGCTGTGATTTGTTCCAAGTTATGAATTCGCTGCAGGACGGAAGTTTTTATTCCACTGGCTAGAGCTACGATTGTTCTAACTCTTTCCGGATACTGTGTGGCTAAGCTAACAGCCATGAGTCCTCCTAAGGAGCTCCCCGCCACTGCATGGAGTTGTTCTATTTCCAAATGATTAAGTAATTCAATCTGTGATTTGACAATGTCTTTGATGCTGATACGAGGGAACGAACCTCCAAAAGGTTTTCCAGTTTCAGGACTAATTGAACTTGGGCCAGTCGATCCGTAGCATCCGCCAAGATAGTTGGCACAAATCACACAATACTTATCTGTATCTAGGGCCTTGCCAGATCCAATAAAATCATTCCACCATCCTGTCTGACATTCTTTGTCCCATTCGATAGAGAGCCCGTCGATATTTTCCGTGAACCCAGCAGCATGTTGACTAGCACTCAGAGCATGAAAGAGAAGAATGACATTATCTTTATTTTGAGACATTTGCCCATATATCTCATAGGCTAGAGTAAAATTAGTTAGTTTTTCCCCGCACTTAAGCTCAAAAGGAGCCTCTTCGTTACTAAAGTGGAAGAACTGAGTATTTGTCTGATCTATGCTATTTGGCATTGAATAAAGAGTGTAGTCTTTAAATTAATGATGACGAACAACGAATTTCGGGCGAATAAGCGGAATGTCAGCTAAAAAATATACCGGACTTGAGGCGGAATTGTACGATCTTTTTCGAGGTAGTGATGATTTTGATGAGGTGGGATATTATGTTGATTTAGCACTGAATAGAGGAGCTAATTGCTTAGATGTGGGTTGTGGAACTGGTCGTGTTCTTGTTCCGATTGCTCGACAGGGAATAAAAATCACAGGTTTGGACAATTCGAGTGCCATGATTGACGAGTGTAGGAAAAGGCTTTCTGTGGAGGATACCATAGCGGATTTGATTGAGGGGGATATGACTGATTTTAATTATGAGAATAATTTTGATTTGATTATTATTCCTGGTGGGAGTTTTCAATTACTAGATGAGCGAGATGATGCTTTAACAGCATTAAAGAATTTTCGAAAGCACCTACAACCTGAAGGTCTTTTTGTTATGAGCTTGTTCACTCCCTTTTACGAAATTTCTCATGAGTTTTTAGATGGGGTTTGGCGTTTGGAGAAGGATGAAAAAATTGAAGGTTCTGAGAGTCGTGCTTTATGTCATTCTTGCGTTGATTTAGATAGATGCGAAAACATAATGGAAGTTCGTCATAGATTTGAATTAATCAACAATTCTGGGATCCCTGAATCCTCGGAGATTAAGTTTTCTCGGTTAAGATGGTATGGGAAATACGAGATTAAATTATTGTTAGAGAGTGCAGGATTTCAGCATGTTAGAATTTCTGGAGACTTTGAAAATGATGATATGAGGGATGGTCATGCCGTAATGTCGGTCTCTGCCGTCCCAGTGAATATATAATATGGCTGAGAATGTAAGAGAAGTTGCAGAGCGAATACTTTTCTCTTCTTCTTTGGAGGATAAATTATTACTAGGTCCGCGCGAAGCTGAAGATAATTTTTGCGGCAAAGCTATCAAAACACCTCGGTTCCCTGAGCGTCCAGAATCATTGACAATAGGTGATCGTGGGAATCGTGCCGATTTCCCTGGTTCTAATCGGATCGCTGATGAAAAAGAGCGTGGCATCATGATGCATTTTTTGGCAAATCATGAACTCTTGGCAGCTGAATTAATGGCGCTTGTTTTGCTGAAATTTCCTGATGCTCCCAAAGATTATCGAGCTGGCGTTTATGAAGCGATGAGAGAAGAGCAGATGCACACGCAGATGTATTTTAGACGCATGCGTGATTGTGGTATTTCT
>JASLJT010000007.1:0-2921 GCA_030747955.1 Verrucomicrobiales bacterium
TTTAGGTAAACCATTGAACTCCGAATTGATACTGGACAAAGATTTAGCTAGGCTTTCTTTCTCTTTTATCAACTCTGGGTCAATACTAGATTTTTGAAGATCCTTTAATCTGACCCTTAATTCATTAAGTTTATTCTCAGATTCATCTGGTTGTAATTTAGCTAGACTCAAAAGACCCTCAGTAACATCATCGACAATGAGTCGTCTACTAGTGTATCCATCCACAAGGTTTCTTCTGTGCCAGAGACCACTATTAATTGTATCTAGCGAAGTGACTCTGGCATTTCTAGAAATCTCCTTAGAACCGCTATAAATGCGCATCTCAGATAAGGCAAGCATGGGTCCACCACTGCCCTTTGGATGATTTAATTTGGTTGCCTCAAGTCTAAGGTAACGACCCCTCTTTGTATCAATATCAAAAACTACCGGATCCACTCCTGGATTCGTATAATCAGAATCCGTTTCATCAATGATGGTGTCGGCACCAGTCATGTCCTCGCGATCACTCAGTAAAATTTTAAACCTTTCAGGAAAACCAAATCCCGGTGTGTCTTTGTGAAAGTCCGTAGGACGGGCGGGATAAATAACAACTTTATCGATTGATTGAATTTCAGGCAGTTCAATTTGTACCCACTTCCGTGTGCTAATCTTTTTGGCAAAAGCGCTATGATATCCATTCGTTTTACTTTTCTCACTAGCAATTAATGACTCTAGGGAATGTGTCCCATAAATGCCGTCAATGAGATTAGACTTTCCCCACCTCTCTTTAGCCTCAATGCTATCCAAAGCTGTCACTTCTTTAGCTCCCAATAATTCTTTGTCGGAAATGACTGCCATTTCCCCCATGGCAAATATCCAATCATTTGTTTCAGGTTGCCCCTTCATACGACGGCTCCAAAGCTTAGTTGCAGTTAAACGAACATAACGCGCTTTGGACCCATCTCCATTAAGGATCACTGGCTTTGATCCTGGTCTTGGAAAATCAGAACCAGTATTATTAGCAATTATTTTGGAATCCTTGAATTCAGAATCAGTAGAAATTTCCAAGCGAAAACGGTGAGGAAAACCAAAATCCGAAAAACCATACTCATCAGCACCGGCCAAAATAACACTGCTAATTTTTCTTTGAGAGCCCAGATCGATTTGCACCCATTTCATTGTTCCCTGAACCGAAGCTACCTGACTATGGTATCCATACCTACCTGACCGGCCTTTCTGGTCACCTTTTGCTGCTTTGAGCTTATTCTCTATGGACTCAATTTGATTCTGAAGAGCAACAATTTCAGGACTGCGGCTAGCGTCGATTTTCTTTTTATTCTCAGCAATACCTCGCTCTGTCTCTTTTTTCTTTTCTCTAAGATTTTGCCTCTTCAACGCAATGTCGGGTTTCATATCATAGGGACGATCAGCACGATCCAAAGCCGCAAACACTGACTGTAAGGAATAATAGTGCTCCATAGTCACCGGATCCCTTTTGTGATCATGGCACTGAGCACATTGGGCCGTGAGAGAAGTAAATGTATTCATCGTTGTGGTAACCATATCATCTCGGTCCAAGTGACGAGCCACTTTCCCATCAATTTTGGTTTCCGGGACCTCAGCATGACCAATAAAATCCCAAGGACCAGCAGCTATGAATCCTGTAGCAACGATACCATCTACCGTGTCCGGCCAAAGAATATCTCCGGCGATCTGCTCCTTTATGAAACGAGAATATGGCTTATCTTCGTTGAATGCACGAATGACATAATCCCTGTAAGGCCAAGCATTGGGCCTTGGCTTATCTTTATCATAACCATGAGTCTCACCATAATGAACCACATCCAACCAATGCCTCGCCCAGCGCTCCCCGTAACGTGGAGAAAGGAGCAACTCATCCACTAACTTCTTATAAGCGCTAGGATCAGGATCCTTAATAAATCTATTAACCTCTTTGGGAGTTGGAGGCATTCCCCACAAATCAAAGTAGAGCCGGCGAATTAAAACTCTCCGGTCCGCTTCCTGGGACATGAACAATCCTTGTGCTTTTAATGTTGAAACAATGAATCGATCGATCGGGTTAGCCTTCTCTACAACTGGCAACTTAATGCCTCTCAAAGGCTCCCAGGACCACCAACCCTCCTTCACCTTCTCCTCAGCAAATGATCCCGATATCAACGCGAAAGCGGTAATTATTACAACAATGTCTGAGCATTTTGATAACATTTGATGCGAGAAAAAGTAGCGGTAATTGGAATGTCTAATTATTATCTAATTATCAGTGGATTTAGGAGAAATTAAATTATTTTCTTTGTGCCCATTTCTGGATCAAATCTGTAGGCGCACCAAACTGAGGAGGAATCGGGAAATTAGGATCAATTGCGTCATCAGAGTGTCTCTCCTGCCAATGTTTTATGTCCAATTCGAAAGATTCTTTTGCACTGAATATTGTCGGCGAACTCTTAAAAGGATCTGACTTACTTATCCTCACTACAACCAAGTTCAGGTCACCCATTTTTAATATTTTTGGAGGAATAATCCAATGCCCGAGTTTACTCTCTTCTAGCTGTATACCATTAAGGTAAACAACAGAACCAGGAACCGATTCCCATATAAAAGATCGCTGAATGTCAGGTAATGCATCAGGAACTCGAATTAATGTTCTTAGGTCCAGATGCTTTGTAGCAATCGATCTTGAAGAATGGAAATTTCCTCTGACGACCCAACCTTCCTTTGATCGGCGCAGATCAGGATTCACTGGTAGTTGCTCTGAAATTAATTCTCCAGTCGCCCACCGAACAGCATTGAATAGGAACCGCTGAAAATAGGAGTCGTGGTTATTTTCAGAAAGGCGCCACCAAGGGGCCCCAGAGCTACCGCGAGCGGGTCAGGCCAACGACCCGGCAAGGACCACGGGAGATGCAGTACGAGCGGGTTTTCCA
>JASLJT010000008.1:0-8797 GCA_030747955.1 Verrucomicrobiales bacterium
CAATCGCGCCATGGCCACATGTATCGTGGACCATCGGCATGCATGACTGATGAGTCACCGTATCTGGCCGCATCCATCCAAGCCAGTGCCATCCGTTCCCCATATGACTCGGACCCTAAAAGTCGATCGACCAATTTTTCATAAGCCTCAGGAGAATCGTCGGCCAAAAAAGCATCAACTTCAGGAACCGTTGGCGGTAAACCGGTCAGATCAAATGTGACCCTTCTTATGAGTGTTGATTTATCGGCCTCAGGCATGGGCTTGAGGCCCTCCTTCAAAAGTCTGGAATGAATAAAGTCATCAATCGGATTGCGGGAAATTAGTTCCGGCTTTTTTTCTGGAGGATTAATTTTTTTAATTCCCTGAAAGGCCCAATGATCTTCGTAGGCTCCACCAGACTTGATCCATTCATCAATCAGTGACTTCTCTTTGTCGCTCAATTCTTTCTTGGATTCGGGCGGAGGCATCATCTCATCGGAATCATCCGAATGAATACGAAACAGAATCTCACTCTCATTCAGATTTTCCGGATCAATCGCTTTGACCCCATCATTGTCATTAATTGCCCCTTCCCTAGTATCAAGTCTTAACCCGGCTTCACGATGATTCTTATCAGGCCCATGACATTGAAAACATTTACTCGAAAGTATTGGCCGAATGTCCTTATTAAATTCAACAGCACCGATTGAAGGAACTGCCAAGAATAACGCCCATATAAGAATCAATATTTCTGAAGATTTAGCCATAGCGGTTAATATTTACTACCCTTATCAGGCAAATCTGACAATGATCCATCCACAGCTCAAGCACTAAGCAAAAAAAGAAGCTCCAAAAAGACAGCTTGAAATTAATCGGCAACCATTTTTAACCTGAAAAACTGCCCTTTCCTCTCATTTGAAGGAATCGCCGAGCGAAACGTCTTATGAACAGTTCCCTCTGCACTTTCAGAGTCAGTAGCTAATGGGACCAGATATTCCTCACCACTCTTCCAGTCCTTCAGATCACTTGAAACCTGAACTGTAAAGGAAACTCCATCCGCGCCTGTCCACCGACTGTAGGAAAATGCATAATACTGAGTGCCCCCTATTTTCAATAAATCTAAATCAGTGAAGCGGGACCGGTCTGATGGATCAATTGGCGAAGAACCGAGAGCAAACTCAGCAAAGTTGTTCAATCCATCAAGGTCAGGATCAGCATCCGGTCCGGAAAAACTAACATCCGCCATTTGTTTATCATTAAAAATAAGAACCTGCCATTGAGAAAAATTATAAGCCTTATCATTTCCAATAGGAGCCCCATGCAATGAGCGCGAAGTTGTCCAATTTTCAGCTAATGCATGGTCCGGATTCTTTTGAGGATCAATGAGCACTAATGAATAACCGGACCCGTCAGCTCCTTCGGGCCAGGGCATCTTATCATTATACGTAAAAGATCGAACCAAAGAATCACTCGAGTCCCTCAGCTCAATTAACTCTCCATCATTATTTAGATTACCTTTAAATTCGCCAATGATACTGGAAGGATCAGCGTCAGGGTACCGGGCCATGAACGCATTTTTGTCCTCAACTAGAACCGCGCTTTCTCCAGGATTCAATCCAATGACGGACGAATTGGAAAAATCAAAACTGATCCCTTCAGTGAATTGTAAATTCTGCAAATGGATAGGGGATTCTGAAATGTTCTGAATTTCAATAAATTCAAAGTCAGTACGGGAATAAATGCCCTGAGGGTCTTCGTCTGGGTTCGGTGCAAGGGGCCTATAATGCAATTCACTTATCACTAGATTCGTGGAATCGGCAGGATCTCCTATAGTATAGGTTGTTTCATTCAATGGCGACCAATCCTCTCCATTCAGTGCACGAACCCTCACCATAGTACTCTTATCAATCCGAAACTGTGATGGATCACTGGGTCGCGTGACAATGAACTCAAAATCAAAACTGATATCAGAACTGGTCCGAGCCACCTGATGAACCTCAACCGCAATAGTATTTTCACCCTCCAAAAGCAATTGAGGAGAGACATCCTCATTCAAGTAAAAGATGGACTCCTCCGAGCCTCCTGCTCCATCATTTGCCAGCGTATCAAAAAGGATCTCACCATCCGGCATTGCGGAACGCCATACCTCTTTTCCGTTCAAATAAACGACGGCCCCATCATCTCTCCTGAGACCAAGTCTAATGTCAATGATCTCCGCAACCTCACTGATCTGGAAATTCCGGCGGAAATACGTCGTCACATGCTTATTACTGCCAACAGAACCATAACTGAGCAACGTCCCCTCAGCTCCCTTTGAACCGTCACCGTAACCGAGTTCGGCCTTCCCCTGTTCCCAGGACGAATCATCAAAATCAGGTAAACGCCAAGCCGTTCCCTGATCTGATCCATCATCGAGGTACTTCCAAACCGATTCTTTTGAAATCAGCTCTTCAGTGACAGTGGCACCATTGATGAAAATTGCATTTGGACTAATTGCCCCACCAGGTAACCTAGGGTCAGTTCCATCTGTTGTAACGTATAAATCACCTTTCTCTGCCAGGATTACCGGTGAATAACCAGACCTTACAGAACCGCCGCGCTGTTCAAATTCCGGAGCCTCCAGTGGATACCATCCCCTTGATCGAAACTGATCAAGAAGAATTTCCGTCCTCCTCGGCCAATAAACATTTTGCATATAGTCCCACTCATCTCTCCACTCCCCGTCACGGTCCCATGGAAGCCTACGCGCACTGGACGGCTGCCAACGTGCCGTTTCCGGAACCAACGCATCATAAATTTCATTCATCCGATAATCGTGAGCGGCTCTGGGACCGTTCGGACTTAGTACACCTCCATTGAAACAGTGCTTATAGACCCGATCACTAAAGAAAACTTTAAAATCCTTGTCCCTCATCAATGATGAAAAAACACCGTCCGGAGCACTGACTCCAAGATTGTTCGCATCAACATCATGAAGCATCACGTCACAGTCCCAGGAATAAAATCTCCAACCTCCTCGGCCTGGATACTTAGGACCAGCTGCCATCCAGTTATGTGTAGTGGTCCAGTCCCAATCATTGCCACAGTAAAAATATAATAGCTGGTTATCAGCCAAGTGACTCCAGTTAATCCATTCGCGGGACTCTTCTCCTCCAGCCGACGCGGCATCTTTCACCTTACTCCAAGTACGTGACCAGCTATCTCCTTCTCCATGATCACTGCCAGTCCTCCCTGAATTTGTGTAATGATAGTCCTCAGGATCTCCACCGAAATACTTATCCATATAACTATGCATGGGCCGTTCATGAACATGATAAAGGCCATGATAAGTTCCGTTCAGGTAGCAATGAACATAACGCCCATGTATTGATGGATGACCCATGAGCATTTCCATATCATTTACCCAACGGTTACGAACGTACTGAGCGTCCCCCTGACGCTTCCTTCCCGGTGGATTGCCTGGATTAGCCATCCAGTAAAAGTTGTCATGCGATCCGCTCCGCAACTGAAGCACATCAAAGACCTCGCTGGTCTTTTGGGTATATGGGTGATTGGCAAATAGCGGGTAACGTAACTTTGATGCGCCATATTTACTCCGAAAATAGCAGCGGAAATTATTTTTCGGAGAACCCACACTGGCTCCTCCAACAATTTTCATCCCGCAATCGATCCCAAAACCAGGCTCAGTCCCATCAAGACTAATCAGCTCGAGAGAACCTTCCCCTTCAGATCCTCCCATACCGCTCGGCTTAATGATTGAAATGGCCGGGAGTGATAATAATCCATCATCTATTAACGGGCCATATTTCTGATCATTTTTAATGGAAGAAATAAATCTGGACTGTCCAACTACTCCGTTAGAATCAGGAGATCCTGTTCCCCTGACCCAAATATAAGTGTGAGTTGAAACTGGCGAAATTACTGCGGAAGGATGCGTTGAGAAAGCTCTGACAGTGCGAACGCCCCGAGTCCCCGAGCTACTTGACGGACCGATACGGATCGGCCCGGTATAGACTGCACTTGAATTATTGGGCTTTAAGCCATTGGTCGTGTAGCGGATCACCGAGTCCGGAATTGCAGAACTTAATTCAAGCTCAAAGGCACTATCATAATATCCTCTCTGATGACTGAAAGTGACTTCATTAGCAACCTGATCAGCAATGTTACCGTTCTTTTCTCCTGGGCTTGATTTCCTAAGAAAGCCAACCTCATTGGCCTCAGCATTATAACCATACGAAACATCCACTCCCTGTGCCGGAAAATCTATCTGATCCACTATTGTCTTTCCGTCCGGTTGGACCAGAATCAATGATTCTCCAGAACTGGCAATCTCAAAATTGAGGTGCAACGGACGCCTGTCAGGTCCTCTCTCTTTGCCCGAAGCAAAGAGGACAAGAAATCCATTCGGAGCAATATTAACATTAGGAAATGTCCACTTTGTCAATTGATCCGCATCATCCGTTAAGTGCCATCCCTCGAGATTAACGGTACCACTCTGCTCATTATATATTTCAAGCCAATCAGAAGCATCACCATCATCATCATCGAGAGAACTTCCGTTACTCGCCATTAATTCATTAATACGAATCGAAGGGTCAGTCACTTTTAGAGTGAATTTCTTTTCAATATAAAGACCCGTTGAATCAGTGACCCTAACACGAATGCTAAGATCAGTCTTTCCGGCCGGTATGGATTTGGCCAACCGCAAACTATCACCATCAATTGAGAATATTTTATTATCCTCATCACCGGGCCCCTCAGCGAATGAATAAAAATGCGAATCAAATGCGTTCGGATCATTGACAGACAATTTACCGACAAGGCCCTGGACCAGTATACCCGAACTAATTGAATCGGCGGTCATATCCATGACGGTAGGAGCCAAAGGCTTCGCCAAAGTCAGAATCAATATCTGATCCATAAAACGTGACGGTTCATCGGCATCTGTCGAACGGACTCTTACAGAAAATTCAGAGAAATGCTCATGCGTGCTGAAATCATAAGTGCGGGAACGAACAATACTACTTTCCTTTATTTCAAACTTTTCGTTATCTTTATCTCCTTGGCCCGGCACAAAAGAATAGAGGTGATTGGAATTTCGTTTCAGATCAAAGGTACTGAGGGTACCTACAGGCACGCTCTGTTCAGCAAAGAAGTCGGAACTTGATATCCCTACGGACTCAGGAGTTTCCGGAACTGTAATCTCGGTAATCGTGAAAGCCTGTAAGATGGGGTTATTGTCCGATCCCCTTGATGATTGACCTCCAAAATGCTTAACCATCTCAACATTAAGAACATCATCACCTTCTTCGAGCACAAAAGGGGCAATGTAGGCAAAGCCGTTCCTTGGCGTCCACCCCCCTTCACCCTCAGAACTGAAGTCATCCACGGCCAGTTCTCCTTCAATGGCAATGTCCCAGCGGCGGTCCCGGTCCGCCCCTTCGTTAAAAAGCATCTGCAGTTCATACTCAATCCCGGGGTTCAGTTCCGAAACCGAGATTTCAACCGCACTCGGAGCCGCTGACCAGCGAATGTCCTGCATGATCTCTTCAAGGTTATCAACTGATTGCCTATCAGCGCCACTATAAACAGGCCTGATTGCCCAATCATTAATTCTGTGAGTCGCGGTCACCGTCACATTTGGAGGGGCTGACTTATCGGTTAAAAACTTGACCCCGTTCACTTCACGGTCTGTGTCACCGTAAGCATCAATTGCAACTATGACTCTGTCAGGATCGAGGTTAAGATCATCAGGACCGAAGAAAGGGCGAATCTCACCAACATTGACAACGGTCTCTGCGATTGAAGGCGTTACACTTAAACCCAAAAAAAGGGCCATGAAAATTAACGCCTCACGCATTTTCCTGATGACTGATAGAATCATATTTTTATAAATGATTGTCATACTAATCCTCAATTATCTTTAACAACTTTTCAGGATCAATATCCATTACAGTCTGTTCCTTTCCGGAAGGCCAAAGCACGGTAACGCTGTCGACCCTATTTGAATCGCCCAGACCAAAATACATTGGAATTAAACTGTGAGAAAGATACCCAGAGACTCCGTCATTGACCTGCGTATAAACCTTTGATCCCGCGGTCACTTTTACCGTCGCTCCCAGTCCGTCACGGTTAGAGTCACCATTGCCATTACCAATCAGTTGGATCTGAAGTTTATTGATCTGTTTCTTTTCCGATAAATTACTTCGCAAAACCATCGGCCCATCATGAAACTCGTTCGTGACAATGTCCAAATCACCATCATTATCAATATCGATAATCGCAGAACTTCGAGTGCCCAATGAGCCCCACACCTCAACCGGTTCAGTTAAGTTATATTCCTTAACAAGCGAGTGCTCCTTGTCTTGTCCGGAAGGATCCAAAGTGAACCAAGGCTTTGCTGTCCTACCGTCACGCCTTGGTTCAACGCCCAGAATAAATTCAGCATCAGCAAATCGCTTACCTGACTCATTGAGCAAAACGCTGTTGATAGCATAACGGAAAGGAAAATTCATACTCGAGGCTATAAAAACATCGATGAATCCATCAGCATTCAAATCACCTGCACTCAGTCCCCAGGGCCAGTAATTCTCAGCCCCGATACTATCAGAGACTTCCTCAAAATCTCCATTTCCCAAGGACCTGAAAAAAGCATTACCGTAAATACTCATGCCTCCGCTCTTGAGTATGCTCTCCTCCCACTTCATGGCACTCTTTAACTTTTCACGGTTAGGACCAACCTCTTGACTCATGTCCGAATGCATATCGGTAATATATATATCCTGGTTCCCGTCATTATCGAAATCGAATATCTGTATGCCCATCGCTCCCCAAGGAGTCTTCGGGAAAACATCCCTACTGACTTTCTTAAAGGACTTTCCCTGTTCGTTCCGGTAAAGCTGATCGTGCCCCTGCATTGAAAGAACGTAAAGATCAACCCACCCATCATTATCAAAATCCAAAGGAGCAGCATCGCCGGTCCAGCTATAATCAAGCAGGCCAGTTTTCTCGGAAACATCCACAAAAACATTATCACCCTCATTACGATACAGTTTACTGAGTTCATTACGCTCTTCGGGCTTAAGATGCCCCTGAAACGCGTCCTGCAAACCTATGCAGTAACCGCCCTTGCCTCTCTCATCACTCGTATAGACACCAACATTACAGAGAAAAAGGTCCAAGAGACCATCCTTATCATAATCAAAAAATACAGCGCCTGAAGAGTGTCCTATATAATCAAGCCCCGCATGATCTGTCTGGTCAGTGAAGTTTCCATTACCATCGTTCTCAAAGAAATAATTACCTCCTCTGACAGTAGTAGCTACAAGATCAGCGTCCCCATCATTGTCAGTATCGGCAAAAGAAGCACTGACGCCTATCTTATCATCCAGGGCAATTGCCTTAGTTGTAATATCTTTGAACTTCCCGCCCCCAAGGTTCTTCCATAATTCATTAGATCCAATCTGGGTAGTAAAATACAAATCCAATAGTCCATCACCATCAACATCAGCTACCGCAATTCCATTCCCATGGTCATAGTGTACTGCTTTGTGATATTTGCCTGCGTCATCAACGATCCGGTTAGCGAAAGTAATGCCACTCTCCTCAATAGTGTCCTGAAATTGAAAGTCATGAAAGGCACCAACATTGTCAGCAGATGCAATTTGAAGCTCTTTCCGACTATCGAGCCAAGAAGGATTTATAATTCCTTCTGGGTATGGGAATTTCTTATAAGTGATAGACCCTTCCCCAGACTCGGTCACTACCTGATCCTCCTTAAGTACCAGATCAAGGTCCCGCATCAAGTCAGCCCTACCCTTATCATCAAGCCCATCATAATAACCTCGAATCCTACCAATCTGATCTATTAAAACAAATCTGGAACTATGCAAAATCGGCATCTTCTCGTTCTTGGAATCCTCCGCCACGGCCAACTTGAAACCGTTAGCACTTAGATTCCAAAGATCCTCACGAGACCCAGTTAAGAACTTCCATCGGTTAGAATCTGCTGAATGAGTATCAGCATATTTCTGTAATACAGGAGCCGTATCATTTTCCGGATCCACCGTAAATGTTACGAGCCTAATATCTTCCCAGTCAGCCCCCTTTTTTAAACTGTCCTGAATCTGTGATTTCTCAATAGTCTGCATGGGGCAAGTGCCGACGCAGCGAGTGAATATAAAATCCCCAATCCAAACCTTACCCCGAAGATCTTTAAGGCCAAAAGCATTCCCCGATTGTTCAATGAGTTGAAATTCGGGCAATACCCCAAGCACAGGCACTGATCGCTTTTTTGATTCTTCTTTAGACTTTTTGAGATCACCAGAACAACCGATAAGAAAAAAAATAGGAGCTACAGAAATTAATACTCTTAGCATTTGATGGGACAAAGAACTCACTCCAATTCCTATACCACTCAATAAGAACAGTTTCCAGCTAAAGGAGCATTCATGAATGGTTGCTTTCTTCATATCATAATTCAGGTTTTGTGTTAATATTTCATTCATCTGATGCCCCTCGATGCGGTTTCTCCTTCTCATTTCTCCAATTTTACTCAGTCTAGCAATCATTGGTTGCGGAGATCAGGACCATTCTACTGAAGAGAAAAAGACAGGGATAACTGAAAAACAAGACGGCAATGATATTATCTCATCAATTGATGCCGTGATTCCATTAGAGCCGATCGGCTTGGTCAGTGAGAGTCTGCACAAGGAACCCAAAAAGGATCCTTGGAAAGGAGAAGTGTTCAATGAACTGGCTGATTCTCAGCTCAAGGATCTGGGAGAAATTATAAAGGCCCCAAAAAGCATTTCACAAG
>JASLJT010000009.1:0-7875 GCA_030747955.1 Verrucomicrobiales bacterium
GAATCCTATGATCTTTAGAAACTAAGAGTTTTTTCAAAAGAGACTCATCAAGTTCATTAACAGCTTGGTTCGCCCAAAGAATTTCAAGCCGGTCCTCTTCGGTGATTCCTTCAGAGCTTTCCAAAAACTTCAATTCTCTAATGACTTCTGACTTTTTCCTTAACCTTAAATTTCTTTTTGCAAAGTGCCTCGTATATGAATCAGGGGATTTTAACTGATTAACTACTGCACGGATTCCTTGATCTTTAAATTTCGGCTTTTGAGAAAGCTTTCGGCCCTTATAAGTTATTCTCCAAATACGCCCGTGAACTTGATCTCTTCGAGAATCTCTAAAGTCAACTTCCCCGTGCTGAATAATAGGGTTATACCAATCTGCTATATACAATGCGCCGTCTGGCCCTACTTTCACATCAATTGGCCGAAAAGCTTTGTGAGTTGTCCTGATCAAATCAGGCGCCTGACGTGAAACATATCCACTACCGCTTTCACTAATAACAAACCTGTTAACTCGGTGCCCCCTAAAGTCATTGGTAATTAAATTTCCCTGCCACTCATCGGGAAAATGACTAGAATTAACTATTTCAAGTCCACACTGCTTGGGCTGGCCTGGATTCAGCCCTCTCATAATTCTTTTAGCATTATAAGCCGTAACAAAGACGCTCCCGGGAAAGACATAATTAATGCCCTCACCGTAAGCACCATCAGTTGCGAAACTTTGTCCATACCTATCAAATATATGCCCCCAGCTATTAACAAATCCTCGAGAAAAGACTTCCAATTCACCGGTTTCAGGGCGGTAATGCCAAATTCCTCCAGCCATGAGTCTTCTTACTCCATGAGGAGTTTCAACATGAGAATGAATGTATATCGATTGGTTAAAATACATCATTCCGTCCGGCCCCCCTCTAAAGGAATGAATAATATGATGCGTATCCTCTGTACCAAACCCGCTCAGGACTACACGCCTTTGATCTTCTTTAAGATCACCATCAAGATCTCTTAGAAATAGGATTTCCGTTGAATTCGCAACATAAACGCCTCCATCCCCAGGCATAATTCCCGTAGGAATTAAGAGATCCTTTGCAAAATCAGTAGATTTGTCGGCGACTCCATCCCCATTCAAATCCTCTAAAACCACAACCTTATCATCGGACCGTTGACCCGGCTTAATATGAGGATAGAGACGACTACTTACAACCCAGAGCCTTCCCTTTTCATCCCAGTTCATACCTATCGGTTTAGCGATCATTGGATCGGAAGCAAACAAGTTAATCTCAAGACCTTCATCAAGAACAAATGTTTTAATCTGCTCACTCGGATCAGGCTTTGGAATAGCATCGAGGGGAAGGTTCCTCTGTGCAAAGGCGTTACCTGACAATGCTACAAAACCAAAAGCAATGACTCTAAAACAAAACATCATTCTCTTACTCCTACTTAATTTTAGTGTTTTCATTTAGCGGAAAGTCTAAGTGCAATTTCTTGAATGTTTTTATCCTTATTGGCAATTAGAGGATCAAATTGCAGGATCTCCTTTGCATTGTTACCCTGCTCATGTTTTCTGAATCCGTGCAGATAAGTTTCATTTTGAGGTCTCCAACGGTTAAAAAATAATTTGTTCTTCTCCATAATTATTTGCCTCAATTTTTCCTTGTTAGGCGAATCAACATTGGGACCCTTAACTTTCAACCCATCACCTAAAGCCACTGCTACTTTTTTATACCCCTGCTCACTGAAATGTAATCCATTGATAGTGACCGGAGGAATTAATCTTTTTTTACCTGCTCCGAGAGCCTCAAATAAATTAACGAAATCACAGTCTTCCTCGGTAGCTAATTTTTTAATCGCCTCACTATAAAGAGCCAATCTTTTATTTTGAGGCCCCATGTCAGGCAGAGGAAAGCCAAGAGTTTCACAAGGAGGTGGAGACACAAGAACAATCCTAGCGCGGGAAGTTGATCTTATCATCGCCATCAGCCTCTTGTATCCTTCAAGGAAAGAACCCAGTCCTGGCTCTCCATCAAATGAGGACACTGCCCCATAACACATCAATACTAGAGTAGGCTTTAAGAATTGAATATGCTTTTTAAGTCGATCAAAACCTTCCTGCGGTGGTCCGAAATAAGAACGCGCATGACCATAAACCGTATCTCCGCTCCAACCTAAATTTCTGAATGTTGGCCTCTTGTCCGAAAGGGCAAGTGCAAGGTGAGTTTCAATGTGGCCAAAGTTAACATCTCTTTCAATGAATGCATTTCCGAGTAGCACGACTTTTTCCTCATCCTTAAATTCAATTGCAGTTGTAAAACCCGCACTGATATAAATTAATACTAAAATAAATAGAGTCTTCATGGAATGTAACGGCTTAGCTTATTCTCTTTGTTTTTCACACAAAAGTTCAAGATAAGTTTTTATTATTAACCTTAATTTAAATAAAGGACATCCTGAAAAAGTCAGAATCATTGCAATCAGCGAACGGAAATAATACTCTCGAATTTATTCATTATGAAATCAGAATCCTCACTCAACCGGCGTTCAATCTTAAAAAACTCAATAATTTCTGGAGCTTGCCTCTCATTCTTATCAAAAACCTCGGCAGCGAATCCAAAAAAAATAGCAAAAGGTTCCTCTGTACTTTTCCAAGGAGATTCAATTACGGATGCGGGACGCGACCGAAGAGCTGAAAATAGAGCAAATCATCCCGGGATGCTTGGTAGAGGTTACCCCTATGCCATCGCCGGGCAAACACTGGCTAAGCTTCCTCAGGAGAAACTTAAAATTTATAATCGCGGTATCAGCGGCAATAAAGTCCCTGACCTCGCCGCGAGATGGGAAAAGGATTGCCTCAACCTTAAACCGAACATACTGAGTATATTAATTGGAGTGAATGATATTTGGCACAAGCTAAATGGAAATTACAAAGGGACGGTTCAGGACTATGAAATTCATTACTCTGAACTCATTAAAAGAACTAAGGAAAAACTCCCTAACACCCTAATTATTATATGCGAACCATTTGTACTGCGATGCGGCGCAATAAATAATACATGGTTCCCGGAATTCGACGAAAGGAGAGCCGCCTCGAAGAGAGTCTCTAAGAAATTCGAAACCTTATTTGTGCCATTCCAGAAAATGTTTGATGACGCCGTCGCTTCAGGCACCGAACCAGAATATTGGGCAGGTGATGGCGTACATCCGTCCGTAGCCGGTCATGCATTAATGGCAAATACCTGGATTAATATTGTCTCAAACTATTTTGATCTGTAATTCTCGATCTTGCCAACAAATGAATATCCATAAAGCAACCAGCAAAAACGATCTTGGAAAAGAAGCTGCCAGGATAGGAGCTCAAAAAATCAGAGAAAGCATTTCAACACAAGGAGAAGCTAATATCATTGTAGCCACTGGAGCATCTCAGTTTGAGATGCTCCAGCATCTTACTAAAGAAAATGGGATTGACTGGACTAAAGTTACAGGATTTCATCTGGACGAATACATTGGCATTCCAATAGATCATTCCGCATCCTTTAGGCTCTACCTCTGGAAACGTTTCGTTTCTAAATTACCCGTGCCAATCAAATCCTTTCACTTCATTAATGCTGAGCAAACTCCTGAAAGCGAATGTCTGCGTTTAGCCGGAATAATCAATGACCTTCAAATTAACGTGGCATTTATCGGTATAGGTGAGAATTCTCATATCGCATTTAACGATCCTCCTGCAGACTTTGAAACCAGCGATCCTTATATAATTGTGAACCTTGATAAGGACTGCCAAAAACAGCAACTCGGTGAGGGCTGGTTCGAATCTCTGGATGACGTGCCCAATCAAGCCATATCAATGTCTGTTAAGCAAATAATGAAAAGTGAAATGATAATATGTAGCGTGCCAGACAAAAGAAAAGCCTCAGCAGTATCGAAGACCATTACAGGTGAGGTAACTCCCTCTTGCCCCGCATCGATCCTCCAGAAACATCCTGATTGCAGTTTATTTTTAGACAGTGAATCGGCTTCAAAAATCAATATTAATTAAACTCTTGGGCTATAAACTTAAATCAAATGGCAAGTGACTCTAAAATTGGAATAGGATTTGTTGGTGCGGGCTGGATGGGAACGACCCTAATGCAAAGAATTATAGAACATGACAATGGTGAAATAATTGCCCTACACCAAAGATCAGAGAAAAACGCTCGCGAGACCTTACTGGATCTAGGATTAAGCCAGGATCTATACTGTAAAGATTATTCTGAAATGCTGGAAAACCCGAAAGTGAACGCAGTCTTTCTGTGCAGCCCTAATTCATCGCATGGACCACAATCCATCGCGGCGATGAATGCAGACAAACACATTTTCTGTGAAAAGCCCTGTTCTACATCTTACTCGGATTACCAAAAACAGCTAGAGGTAGCCAAATCGAAACCACATCTAATTACGTATGTTAATTATTTAATGAATTTTGATTCCATGGAAAAAAGAATCTGCGAAATGGTTAATGAGAAGCAGTTCGGTGAGATTACACAAATACAAGTCAATTACCGACATCCTATTAACATCAGCGGAGATAAAGCCTGGAAACTAAAATCCGAAATTATGGGGGATGCGATAGGCATGGGAATTATTCACGCAATCTCTGTTATGTTGAATATTATGGACGCCAATAATGCGAAACCGGAATCCGTCTACGCAACAAAAAATGAGGATAGCACGCGAGGATTTGAGACTGCACCAATTTATAACATAATGATAAATTTCGACAATGGAGCCGCAGGATTTTGTTTTGGGAACGTCGATCTCGCCAATGGATATGACGCTTACCACAATATTCATGGGACTGAGGGCGGTTTAATTTTTGACAGTTATCTGGACCGGCCAAACAAGATAAGACTTTGGTCTAATAAAACAACTGATGGGAAGTGGGTCTATCCATTGGATCCTTCGAAATGCCCAAACTCATCAGTGTGGCCTGAAGACACAACGACCCCCGACAGTGGTGACGTCGTCAATCATCAAACCGGAGCATGCGTAAATCATTTTTTAGACTGCATCATAGAAGAAAAAGCCTCTTTCTTAAGTTTTGAAAATTCCGCATCGACAGCCGAATTGGGTTGGGCCGCATTAAAATCTGCAAATAGCGGGCAAGTAGTTAGAATAAAACAGTGAACTTTTATGATCTTCAGATCAATGGTTATGCAGGAGCGGACTTCAATTCCGATTCATTAACCGAAGAATCTCTTCATCGTGCATGCCTAGCCCTGAAAAATGACGGAGTCGAACATATACTGGCCACGGTAATCACCGATTCCATCGATTCCATGTGTCAAAAAATGACCACAATTAACAAATTTAGGAGTTTAGACCCCGTATGCGAAAAAATGATCGCGGGATTTCATATTGAGGGTCCGTTCCTGAACGAGTCCCCTGGTTACATTGGAGCCCACCCACCTAATCATGCGATAATGAGTAACATTGATGATACTAAAAGACTCCTAGATTCTGCTCAGGGCCTGACAAAGTTGGTCACATTAGCTCCTGAAAGAGATCCCAATTACCGAGTGACGTCAATGCTCAATGAATTAGACATTACTGTTTCAGCGGGCCACTGCAATCCTACCCGAGATGAAATGGCGGGAGCCATTGAAAATGGGCTAACTATGTTCACTCACCTCGGCAATGGTTGTCCAATGACTTTGGATCGTCATGACAATATCATTCAAAGAATATTAGAAATTAGCGACCGCATATGGATAACATTTATCGTCGATGGAATCCACATACCTTTCCATTCACTTAATAATTATTTAAAAATCATCCCCACTGAAAATGCCATTGCCGTAACTGACTCTATATCAGCAGCGAAAATGAAACCCGGAAAATACACTCTGGGTAATTGGGATATCCTAATTGAAAAAGACGGGATTGCCATGTCGCCAGACAGGTCCCATTTGATTGGGTCCACACTGACTGCGCCAAAGATTATAGATAATCTTAAAAATCATTTGAATATGAATGATGCACAGATAGAACAAATCACACAGACCAACCCACGTGCGGCTGTTCAATCCTAGAAAAATTTGATTAATGAATAAGCGCCTTCAAAGCATTGGACCAGCTATTATCGTAGCGGCAGTTGTCTGCGGGCCTGGGAGTATCCTTTCCGCATCAAAGACAGGTGCAGATTTCGGTTATTCAATGACATGGGTCATTGTACTTGCAGTATTCTTAATGATCGGAAGCTCAGCTCTTTCTGCAAGGTTAGGGGTATTCATGGAAGGAACACCTTGTGACGAAATTGCAAAGAGCTTTGGCCGGGTTACCGCAATATTTGTTGGTTTGACAGTTTTCCTGATCGCTGCCGGATTTCAAACATCAAACAACATGGCTATTTTTAAAGCAATAGCTCCATACAGTGACAATCATCACTCAGTATTTATACGGAATCACCTCCCAACCACAGCTTTAATTGCGCTGAATTCTTTTTTGTTATTAGTCGTTTACCGATCAAAATCTTTATACAGGCCAGTTGAAAAATTGATGAAAGTCTTAGTCGGACTCATGGTTATTGCTTTCATATTTAACTGCATCATCAGTAAACCTTCTTTAATTGAGTCAATAAAAGGGCTCAAACCGAGCCTACCGGAAAATAAAGATCCATTGTCTGTATTTGCACTTATCGCTACTACGTTCTCAATTGCTGGCGCCTTTTATCAAGCATACCTAGTGAGAGACCGTGGTTGGAGGTCTAATAACGTCAAAGAAACTTTTGTAGATACAGTAATTGGCATCACAACTCTAGGCCTGATAACACTCGTCATAATGCTAACCGCCGCCTCTACATTGTCAGGAAAAGCCATCAAACTCGAAACTGTAACTGATGTGGCCATTCAAATGGAGAACCTTTTTGGAAGTTGGGCGGGCATAATCTTCACTCTCGGGATTTTCGCTGGGGCCCTCAGTTCGTTTCTAATTAATGCAATGATTGGAGGACGTCTCCTTGCGGACGGTTTCGGGAAAGGAAATAGAATCGATTCCAAATGGTCAAAGCACTGCACCGCATTGGCTTTGCTGGCAGGTCTCCTCGGAGCCTTTTTTGCTATTATAGATCCAGATTCAAAAAATAGTATAGACCCCATTATAATCGCACAAGCATCTACCATTTTGGGAGGGCCTACACTAGCATTAGCTCTTTTATTTTTAGGAATTAAAATCAATCAAAGAGATCAACAAAAGCCACGAATATCTAAATGGATGCTGTGGTCAGTCACTATGGGTTTAATAGTGACACTCGTCCTCGCTTTTAAAACTTTTGGAAAGTTATTTGGTTAAAAAAATCCATCAATCGCTACATTAAAATACTAAATATTGTCTAAGTAGACTTTTAGAACTGGGAATTCGATGTTCGTTGGGCTCGATTCCCAAAACACATCCCACTCTTTTCTAAACTATCTCGATTGGGATCTGTGGGTTTCTGAAATTTCTATAATTATATTCAGAGAAGTTCCGATGACCACATTTGCGGTATACTCAAGGATAAGGACGTCGCCGTTTCGGCTGCAATGCTTTGGTCGGCTTGGTCGTGTTGTATTGAATCGCACCGATATCCCAGTTGCCGGTCTTAGGCAATGGACGACCGTCGAAGTCCGATTTATAGAACTCGCTTAGGTTAATTGCTTTACCGCGTAATGGACTATCTGCTTTGATGTGATAATTTTGTTTCTCAAGATCGACAAGGCCCGGATCGCCGCTGCATGCCTGACTGCTGTCACCGTTATATTTAGTGCCGGAGGATTTATACTTTGAGTACCAGTTGGCTGTTTTCAGGGCGCCGCCAGATCGGTTGCCGGTATAAGGAGAGGACGAATAAATAAACAGATTGTTCCTGAA
>JASLJT010000010.1:0-9898 GCA_030747955.1 Verrucomicrobiales bacterium
CACTATCATTGAACGCGGATGGACGGCTCCTTTCAGGGTTAATAATTGGGATGACTCAAAAAAAGTTTCTTATCGGGTCAGACATGGAAAAGAGGCCCAATACGAGGGAATAATTCAGAAAAATCCAGCCGACAAAGATGAATTTGTCATGGTCGGATTTACCGGCAATTCAATCAACCCCAATCATGGAGGCGACATACCCAAAAATGATCTTGTGAAAAATATTAAGAAAATAAAACCTGACCTTTTGTTTTTCTCAGGAGACCAAGTTTACGATCATCGGCGCCATTATGCTGCTTGGCTGAAATTTGGTAGAGACTTCGGTGAAGTGATCAAAAATCACCCCACAGTCACCATACCTGACGACCATGACGTCGGACAACCGAATCTCTGGGGACACAACGGCAAGAAGTCCACTCTGCCAGGCGCATCAGATGGTGGATACACCATGCCTGTCGAATATGTGAAGGAAGTTGAACGGGCCCAGACGAGTCATCTCCCTGACCCTTATGATCCAACCCCAATTAATAGAGGGATAGGCACTTATTACACTAATCTTAATTGGGGACGAATCAGTTTTGCCATCATTGAGGATCGAAAATTTAAAACTGGCCCAGCCGGAATGATTCCCAAACAAGGACCAAGGCCGGATCATATCCGCAACCCTAACTACGACCCTAAGTCAGTGGACGTGCCTCAGGCACGCTTGTTAGGTGAAAGACAACTTAAATTTCTTGATGAATGGTCTCAGGATTGGAAGAACACCGATATGAAAGTCGCTTTGTCTCAAACCATTTTCTGTGGAGGCGCACACATTCATGGCAAGATTGGAGGCAGGTTACACGCTGACCTTGATTCTAATGGCTGGCCTCAAACTGGACGAAACAAAGCTATAGCCTCCCTCCGCAAAGCTTACGCTTTCCATTTTGCTGGGGACCAGCATCTTGCGACTGTATTTCATCATGGAATCAATGAATGGCGTGATTCTATCTACTCGTTCTGCGTCCCTTCCATCGCCAATCTTTACCTTCGATGGTGGAAACCACTTGAGCCAGGCAAGAATCGCGGACCAGGCATAGACCCTATTCTCGGAGATCACTTTGATGGATTCAATAACAAGGTCACCGCCATTGCCGTTGCAAACCCTTCACCTGAAAAGGGTGGTGACAGACTCACTACTAGGGCAGCAGGTTTTGGAGTGACAAGAATTAACAAGAAAACACGAGACGTTACTTTTATTTGCTGGCCCCGCAACGTTGACGTGTCAGCTAAGGATGCAAAACCATACCCAGGCTGGCCATTCACATTCAACCAGCTCGACAATTATGGCCGCAAGGCCGTTGCTTACTTACCTTCTCTGCAAATAAATAAATCAAACCAAGTCGTTCAGATCATCAATGAAAAAAGCAAAGAAATCGTCTACACAATAAGAATTAAAGGAACGACATTCAGACCAAAGGTTTTCACAGACGGTTCATACACAATCAACGTAGGTGAAGGAACTTCACTTAAATCCTTTAAAGGGATTAAAGCACTCAACAAACAGGAAACCCTACAAGTTAATCTCTAACAAATAATATATTTATCCTCACTTACTCCAAAAAAGTACAGACATACTGGCAGATACCCTCTCCCACAGTAATACTAAATCCTGAATCTCCTGGAACATCAAAATGCTCACCCTCGGCATAGGCATTATTTACATTCTCCCCATCCAACGTCACATCACAAGACCCTGAAGTGATTTCCATTTTCTCAGGAGATTCTGTGTTAAAATGATAGGTTCCTGGATAAATGAGCCCCAGTGTTATCCTTGCTCCAGAATCATCTGTGAGTGAATGTGAGACCACTTTTCCATCAAAATAGATATTTGCTACGGCTGAAGCATTTACATTATTAAATTTCATATCGGTACTTTTAGATTCATTTGGAATATCAAACCATAAGGTCACACATGACCCGATTAAGATCTCGTTAACAGCTAACCTAATTCCTAAGTTTATTTAACGCCTGCCTTGCTCCTTGGTGCCCCTGAGCTGCAGCTTTGCGATACCACTTAACTGCTTCATCTACATTCCTCTGCACTCCTCTGCCACGGACATACATCACTGCTAAATTATACTGAGCTAGCATATTTCCCTGCTCAGCTGACTTCCTCCACCACTTAACAGCAGTCACCGTATTCTTGGCCACCCCTATTCCTGTAGCATACCGCACCCCTAAATGAGCCTGGGCTACTTTTTGACCTTGGGCTGATGCTTTCTTCCACCAATACACTGCCTGCCCTTCATTCTTAACTAATCCTTTACCCTTGGCATAAAAGAATCCTAATTGAGTTTGAGAATCCATGTCTCCCTTTTCAGCTGATTTACGAAACCACTTAGCCGCTTCACGAAGACTCTGATCAACTCCATCTCCAGCTTCATAAGCAGTAGCTAAACTAAATTGCGCCTTTGCATGACCCTGAGACGCTGATTTACGAAACCATTGAACAGCCTTAGCCGCATCACGTTTCACTCCTTCTCCGTACCAATACATTTGCCCCAAATCGTACTGAGCCTGCTGATCACCAGCATTAGCTTTTGCCTCTGTTGCTTGATCAGCAAAAACTAAATTCATTAATGAAAATGAAACCGTAAGAAGATACAAGTAACGCATAATAAATAAAAATATTTACAAAGAATTATCCCATTCTGGGGTGCAATTTTTAGGTTTTCCACAAAAAATTTATGTCTTTTACGGACAAACTCAACAGAAAATCGATCAGATTTTAAATCTCTATATGCACTCAATATTATTCATATTTGCAGAAACCCATAGCTTCTGAGTAAATTGACCAAATGCGATTACTTCTTTTTTTTACGCCATTACTAACCCTTACTTTATTCGGATGCTCAAAAAATAACGATTCAGAAAAAATAGGAGAGCTTGAAAAAAGGATTGAAAAACTTGAGAACATTCAAATTAGTATTGAGAAGTTTGAGAATCTTCAACAAACAGTTCCTATTCTGGAAGCTATTCCAATCACAATTCAAAACGTAGAAAGAATCGACGAAACACTCCAAGAGTTATCTAACGAGCTCAAAATCCACAACCACAAATCAAGTTAAATCCCATAAAGGAAAATTAACGCCGAGCACATCCTATAATGATACGAAGGGAAAGTTTAACCAGGATATTAGCCGGCTTAGGTGCATCATCCATTACTAGCGGGTCCATAGCATCAGCAAATCAAAAGAGATCCCCACGGACAAAAGAACTTAAATCTGATTTAGTCATAGTGGGAGGAGGGTTAGGCGGATGTGCCGCGGCTCTGTCAGCCCTCAAATCAGGTATCAAGGTCATTATGACCGAAGAGACGGATTGGATCGGCGGTCAACTAACTTCACAAGGCGTTCCCCCTGATGAGCATAAATGGATCGAATCGCTCGGCTCAACAAAGTCTTACAGATCACTTCGCACTTCAATCCGGGAATATTATAAAAAAAATTACCCCCTAAGCGATAAGGCCAAGAGAAAAAAGCACCTGAACCCCGGGAACGGGTCAGTGTCACGATTATGTCACGAACCAATTGTTGCGCTGAGATGCCTAGAATCACTTCTTCTTCCTTACATCATAAAAAAGCAACTTATCCTATTAAAGAATACAATCCCCATCTCTGCCAACCTCAATGGCGACAACATTAATTCTGTTAAAACTTTAAACACTGAGAGCGGACACTCCCTAATCATTCACGGAAAAATATTCGCCGATGCATCTGAGCTTGGCGACCTACTACCGATAACAAATTGTGAACACGTCATGGGAACAGAAGGGAGAAAAGAAACTGGTGAATTGCACATGCCAGAAAAACACTCTCCAATGAACCAGCAAGCGTTCACCACATGCTTTGCTGTCGATTACGATCCTGATAAGGAGCATTTAATTGAAAAGCCAAAGAATTATAAATTCTGGCGATCCTACATCCCAAAATTAGATCCACCCTGGCCGGGGAGACTTTTGGATTTTCATTACACCCACCCTGCCTCAGGCGAAAAAAGATTATTAGGCTTCAATCCTCACGGCCCTCATGGCTCCGGAATAATTAACCTCTGGACTTATCGCCGTATACTAGCCAAAGAAAACTTTCAAGAAGGCAGCAACAATAATGACATAAGCTTGATTAACTGGCCACAGAACGACTACTTACTGGGCAATCTGACCGGAGCATCTATAGAGGAGAGATCATCGCACATCAAAAAATCAAAAGAACTTAGCCTATCATTACTTTATTGGCTACAAACAGAAGCTCCACGCGATGACGGCAAAGAGGGCTGGCCTGGTCTACGATTAAGGAAAGACGTTTTCGGAACAAAGGACGGTCTAGCAAAATATCCATACGTGCGAGAATCACTAAGGATTAAAGCCCTAGAAACAATTAAAGAGCAGGACTGCGGATTGGAAAATAGAACACTGATCTTGGCTAAGAAACAAAAATCCATCCAAGCAAAACGTTACGCAGATTCAATAGGAATAGGACACTATCAGATTGATCTTCATCCTAGTAGTGGAGGAAATAATTACATTGATTTTCCTGCCCTACCTTTTGAGATCCCTCTCGGATCACTAATCCCAGAAAGACTAAATAATTTAATCGCCTCAGCAAAAAACATAGGAACTACTCATGTTACTAATGGCTGCTATAGGCTTCACCCTGTCGAATGGAATATTGGAGAAGTGGCTGGATACTTAGCGGCCACCTCAATCAATAAAAAATCAACACCCAAAGCCATTAGAAATAAGAAATCTTCTTTAAATTCATTCCAACGAAAAATTCAGAAAGAAGGAATAGAAATTCACTGGCCAGAGAAAATACTTAATTAGTATGAGTGCTCGGAAACTATTCACTCATTTAATACCCATCCTCTTAATGGGAATGAGTCATACAAGTTGCGTACATAATAATTCTCAATCAAAATCTCACCTGATAAGTAAAAAAATAAACTACTCCACTCACATTAAACCCATTTTAGATAGACACTGCGTCGAGTGCCATGGAATGGAAGCAACGGAGGCCGGGCTCGATCTTAGGACACTAAAATCAATTTTGTATGGAGGTGAAAGCGGACCATCCATCATCAAATACAAACCCGATGAGAGCCTACTCCTAGAACTGATTGAAGATCAAATAATGCCGCCAGAAGGAGCATCACTTCGAAAAAAACAGATTAAAATACTAAGGTCCTGGATATCATCTGGCGCATCTGCATCATAACGAATGAGTTATATACAATAACACTCATTGACCTGAGCGCGGAAAGCATTCAATAATATCACTTGAGCCGCTAATTTAGACAAAGCTATGAATGATTCCGATAGAAAATCCGATAGAATAAAAGAAAAGAATGAAAATGAAATCCTTAGAAGAAACTTCACTAAGGGCTCAGTCAAAACCATTCTTAGTATTTCACTTCTAGAGCACCTTTGCTCAACTGATCTACTCGCAGCTAAAGATAAATACACAGCAAAGAAATGGCTTCACGCGGTGCATGAGATAGGCTTAGGCGTTAAAGAAACGAAAATCAGCCAAATACAATGGCAGAAACAAGTCGAGGAACTATTTCAGAATAAAATTGAACTTAATGAACTCCTAAAACTTATCAATTTCGATCAAATCGAAAAAAGCGCTAAGTTCGTAGACAATGGAGCTCGAAGTATCCGCCCTAAGCTTCCAAGATCTAACGGATACCCCAAAAGTCTAGTCTTTGGGAGTCAAGTCTTCGCATTAAAGAAAGGGCGCTCAGTTGTTCCTCACGGCCACAATAATATGGCCACGGCTTTCATCGTCTTAAAAGGAAATTTTCATGGCAGGCACTATGACCGTATTTCCGACGAGAAAGACCATATGATTATAAGGCCCTCCATCGATGACAAGTTCGGCCCCGGACAAACCTCTAGCATCTCCGACGAAAAGGATAACGTCCATTGGTTCAAGGCAGAAGACGAACCTGCTTTCATCTTCAATATTCATGTTCTTGGTTTGCCAAATAAAAAAGGCCCACCAAGGAGAACCGGACGCCTCTACATTGATCCTGAAGGTGAAAAGCTTGATAATGGATTGATCCGCGCTCCATTCATAGATTCAAAAAAAGCGCACCAAAAGTACGGTTAAACCCCACACGATTACAGTTCGGGACTGCCCAATTACATCAGCATTCGTGCGGCTTTGGTGCAAAAACATCAACGCTAACCGAATCTGCAACACAGGCATGCACAACATCATCGGAGAGTAAGCTTAACCCATTCCATGAGCATGGGGTCGAATTCCATTCTTTTTCCGCCTGTAAACAAAATCTGTAAGGGTCGTGATGAACGCGACACGTTATAATGTCCTCACTTTCCGATTTGTAAGCGTACAGTAAATATCTCTCCAAAAGAAAAAAATCCAAAGTCCCAATCTCAGAAACATTCAAATGAGGTTTCAACTTATAGGAATACGAAACCTCATCAAGGCCTGACTGCTTACGACGCAGTCTATAATTAATTCTTTCACCTTCATCCGCTCTCATTTCTGCCCAAAAGTACGGTAAATGAAAAGCCGATCGTCCAATCTTGCAGGCGATCCACCTATTAGTTTCTAAAGAATAGAACCAAACACCAGGAACCCCTCTCTCATCATGAACGTAAGTACGAACATTAGTCTCTAGAAAATTGGATAAATATGGAACTGCAGGAAAACCTCTGGGCCTAATTCCTCGCATATAAAAAGGAACTATTCCAACAAATGCCTTTCCTTCATATGTATCAACATACAAACCTGAAGGTAATGTGCTTTGTATCGCTTCAGGTTCCATTTCCCAATGTAAAAATAGAAGCTTTTCCCACCGTTGATACATTACTGGCGATTCACCTTCGGGATAAAGCCTCATTAAATCCCGCTGTTCTAGGGAAGGTGTTGTCATTATTGCTAAATAATTAGATTCTCAGAAAATTCTATATAAAAACAAAAATAATGATATTCATTTGAAAGAAATTAATTATTGTATAAATAGAATAATTATGGTCATCACTGTTCTCGCTCTAGTTTTCTTATTTGTTATAGTTGGCTTCGTCATAGGCTGTCAGCCAAGTTAAAACAAATACAAAATAAGCTCCTAAGAAAGAAGCCCCTCTCAAGGCAGTCATTAATTATGTACTACCTTCAGTTGCTGTTCCTTGTAATATCAAGAACTTCGCCTGCATAGATATTCAGAAAGTATCTGGAGTTATCCCTAATTATCAATTTCAGGCCTTTAGAGCTAATAGATTGAGCGTTAATCAGAGACCCTGATCGTGTGCGAACCTTAAAACCGTCGTCGCCCCCCTTTTCATTTACCTCTTTAAACTTTACTGCTCTAACTTTATGCAAAGGCACTTTAACTTTACCAACTGCCACTTGCTTAATCGCCAACTCAGCTCCACCAACCATTTCTTCTAATTGCCCTTCTAAAAAATCACCATCAAAAAGCAATACCCCTTCTGGTCGTGAATTAAGAATTTTGCTCTCTAATGTACCTCCAACAAAATCAATAGACGCAATCGCAGCTCGCGGAATTAACATTGAAGAAAAATCATTCTTCAACGTTATCATCTTGGCCTCGATGTTAGTAATCTTTCCAATTAACAAGGAACCTCCAATTAGCCGAACTCTTCGATTAAGAGCTAGCGCCTTAGATGCGATTTTGGATTCCGTCTCAGCACCAAGCAATTTCTGCACTTTAGTAACATTAACTGATATTAAATCATCAAAATCGAAATCAGTTACATCCTCATTAGAATTTGTAACTGACACAAAAGAATTACTATTAGCACCTCCAAAAACCAACATTCCTAATAGCTCTTCTCCATTAGTAGACATCACTTTACCTTCAATTCCATTCAACCCTTCAACAATATAAGCGCCTCCATCAGCCTCATTACCTCTAATCGGTGGGGCCTTAGCTGCCTCATAATGAGCCCTTACCTGAGATTCAGTGAGAGCGGTTCCATAAATCGCAACCTCATCCATTTTACCATTAAATTTTCGTCGACCGCCCCAAGCCCCTATCTGAGAAACGCCAAACACAGCCGCAGGTGCAGCGGAATGATTTCCTGATTGAACTTTCTTACCATTTATATAAATAACACCGACTCCACCATTTAAAGAATTGTAAGTAGATACCAAATGAAACCAATTGCCGATATTTAGAGCCCTCTTTTTCGACACTACATTATTAGGACCTCCACCAGCAATTGCTTGCTCAACACTCAAATTTAATTGCACATTGAGGTGATGACTACCTGCTCCAAAACTATTAGTAGAATATATAGATGTCAGATAATCAGCATCCTTCAAAGCTCTCCAATTAAGTTCCTCAATTTTTATCCAAGCCTCGATAGAACTTTGCTTAAATTCCCCAAGTTTAGGAACTTTTATAAAAGAATCAGATCCATTAAAGTCAATCGCAGCCGCCAAATTTACATGGGCACTTTCAACACCAAACGATACCCCACCCTCACATTGTCCGTGATTACCATTTCCTGATAAATCTTTAGCAGTTCCATCATCAAAGCCCCAATATGCTATCGGATTATCAGCCATAACTGCTCGAGAATAGACCTTTGATCCGGCCATTAATTGACACATCAAAAGGATATTTGCTGCAATTACTATTAATACCCTCAATGAAATATGAAGCCTCATATTCTCTGTTCAAAGTCACTTAAATTTAAGTGTTTAAGTTGAGTTTATATTAGTCATTGAATTTCAGCAAGCCCTTCAATTAAAAAAGGCGGCATCACCTGAACTGGTGACACCGCCTCTTAGGGTTTTAATTATTATCTGTTCTACTGATTCTCCTCGATCCTGAAGAAGAGCTTACGAGCTCCCTCCAGTGGATTCGGCAAGCCTGGCTCACCTATCGGAGGATAGACTGTACTCTCACCCCCGGACTCAATGGAATCATCAACGTCCGCATCAAACTCTTCGAGTGTCTCGGAAAAATACAACGCGTAAGTCCTGTTCGGCTTCGAGTTCCACTCGAACCGGAAACTGTCATCCTCCGCATCGTAGATCACGCTGGTAAAGTCAAACGGCACTGAAAGTCCAAGCATGCCCTCGATACTCTTTCCTGAACCTCCGTCCCAGATCTCTGCAATCTCATTCGGCTGTAATGCTCGTCCCCAGACCGCAACGTCATCCACTTTGCCCTGCCAGTTACGGTTCCTCGCATCAGGGTTATCTCCGATACGCATCGGATTACCGCGGTCCTGCAGCGTTGCCCCGGCCTTGCGGGCCACTTCTTCTCCGTCCAGATAAAGAATCTCTTCCTGAGTATCAGCGTCTGTGACTCCGGCCACATGGTGCCAAGTCTCAGGATCACCACCTACGGTCATTGCCACGTTGTGACGGTCAACATCACCGTTACCTCCAGTGAAGGTCATTTCCGGTGGATTGTCTCCTCCACGACGGTGCACTCGCCAACCGTTGCCCTCTCCCTTGGCCACGAGGCACTGCCAACTCTTGTTGATCGCTTCTGCCGTGTACCAGGCTGATACTGTGAAACTCTCACCGGCAAAGTCGAACGTATTCTCATCTCCGGTGATTTCAATGCTTTGGCTGCCGTTCAGGTAAACGGCTCCATCAAACTTACCAGTCTGAAACTCAATCGGACCACCTTCCTCAACCCCATGGTTCTCAGCATTCGCATCATCAAAGTCTGAGTCCAGTGGCCAGTAGGATACCAGATTCGTTTCAAAGGCAATTGCAGTAACAACTAACGGATCGGTTCCGTCCTGAATCTCATTGAAGTCGCTGATCCCGTCACCGTCCGTGTCCCTATTATCAGGATCCGTTCCAGCCGCAATCTCCTCACCATCCAGAAGACCATCACGGTCTGC
>JASLJT010000011.1:0-7145 GCA_030747955.1 Verrucomicrobiales bacterium
ACCCCAAGCAGAGGAACTCCAAGCAGAGGAACCCCAAGCAGAGGAACCCCAAGCAGAGGAACCCCAAGCAGAGGAACCCCAAGCAGAGGAACCCCAAGCAGAGGAACCCCAAGCAGAGGAACCCCAAGCAGAGGAACTCCAAGCAGAGGAACTAACTGGTTCAGTCAAAGTGGTTGAAATGAGCCCGCCAGTTAAGGAAGAAGAGGTGATAGGTCAATTGCCTCAGCCACAAGAGGATGATTGGATGAAAGATGCATACGAACAGGTTGCAGATGCGGACAGAGCTGCGGAGGTAATGAGTGAGTCCGGTAATGAAGTTTCTTCTCCCGAACAAACAGCTGAACCCGTTTACCAAGCGCCAGTCGAGCCTGTTTACCAAGCGCCAGTCGAATCTCCACTTATAGCCTCTCAGTTGGCTCCAACACCTCAATTGTATGCCCAGCAGCAAGTTAATCCATATCAGAATGTTCAGCCTTACCAGCAAACATATTCTGTTCCACACTCAGCGGGAGCCTATCCTTATCAACAAGGTATGCCTACAAATGTCCCGCCCAATCAACAGATCCCTGTGGGCCAGCCAAAGGGTATTCCTGGGCCAGCGTGGCTAGTCATTGGTTTAATCGTTGGTGCCGCTGTAGGTTTGCTTATTTTTAAGTATATGCCGCAGGATATGGCTGCTGGTTTTCGACCTGATCTAGTAGATAAAGGTAAGGCATTAGTAATCAATGCAAACACAAATATGCCAGTTCAAAATCAAACAGTTGCTCCGGTTGCTCCTCCTATTTCCGTTCCTCAAGAGGAAGAAGCGCCAAATGAGCCAGAGGTTGTTCCTGATTCAGATTTGGAATCTGAATAGTGCTGATAAATTACTTTTTCTTTGTTAAAGAATCAGCTGCCGCTAGCACTTTTTCTGTGTGAGTTTTTGGAGAAACTTTACGGTCAATCCATACTATTTTTCCATCCTGAATAAGGAAGCTTTCTCTGGCGCATATCTTTGGTGTGAAGAGTTTGACGCCAAAAGCTTTTACTAGCACGCCTTCCGTATCGGCAATTAGTGGAAATTTGTAATCGTTTTTGTCTTTGAATTTTTTTTGATCTTCGGCCTTGTCCATGCTGACTCCAATGACCTTGATTCCTCTTTTTTTCAAAGATGACATATTATCCCGCAAACTGCAGGCCTGGGCAGTTCATCCCCCTGTATTTGCTTTCGGATAGAAAAAAAGCAAGGTTGTTCCTTGTTTGTAATGTTTGGCAAGATTAATGGCTTTGCCAGTTTCATCATTGACGGTTGGAGCAGGAGCATTGGCTCCGACCTCAATAGAATCTGCTGCGGTGATTTTAGGGTGTATAGTTAGAGCAGCGAGTATTAATGCTGCTTTAAAGGTCAATCGTGCTTTTTTCATTATTAGACAATTTGTAGAATTTTCATCTGTATAGTAAATAAAAAAATAATCTTAAATATAAAATCTATTAAAGTGTCGTGAAAATAAGGTTTGAGGTAGGTTATTATAATTTTAAATGCTATATAATCTTTCTTTCTATTTCTTGTGGATTAAATCAAGTTTGGTTGAAAAGTTAGATCCTTGGTTATCATTATTTTACTCGTGAGGTTATTTCTAATAATATTTTTTTTCTGCCCTCTTTTATTAGCTCAAGGCCAAGAGGGCTCTGCTCCCATTGAAGGTATTCGGAGTAATGATTCAAGATTTCATGCTTTGATGGGTGGGGTTGTAGTTAGTCCTAAAGGTGATATTAAAGCAAATATTGTTCTTCGAGATGGGCGCATTGATTCGGTTGGTGAAAATGTGATCGCTCCTGAAGGGGCTAGAGTATGGGACATGCAAGGTAAGCGTATTTATCCTGGTTTCATTGAGCCTTGGTTAGAGGCGGAGATGTCAGATAAATTTACAGGCAGTCATTGGAATAAAAAGGTAATGCCAGACCGCAATGTATCAGTATTGATCAGTATTGATGAGGATAAATTAAAGTTGATGAGAGGTATGGGTTTTAGCGTCGCTCATACGGTTCCAAAGGATGGAATTTTTAGAGGTAGGAGTGCACTGTTATTGCTTCGGGATGGGGTCAGAGGGGAGCGACTTCTTAATTCATCGGTGGGTCAAGTTCTTGACTTTGATCATGGTGGTGGAGGATATCCTTCGTCTTTGATGGGATCCATTGCTTTGGTCAGACAAACTTTATCTGACGCAAAATGGTATCATGAGGCGACGGCTGCACATTTGAAGGATCCGTCCAGTTCTTTGCGGCCAGCGCACAGTCGAGCCTTAAATGAATTAGAATTGGCTGGCAAGTTCATGTTCATAGCTCGAGACGAGCTTGATTATGACCGTATAAAAACAGTTAAAAATGAATTTAAATTGGATATTGTAGTGAAGGGTAACGGATATGAATATCGGCGGCTCAGAGCATTAAAGGAGTTGGGATGTAATATAATAATGCCTTTGAATTTTCCTACGCTTCCTTCAATTGATGATCCGACAAAAGCTTTGGATTATTCACTTGAAGAACTGCAGCATTGGGAATTTGCCCCCTCAGGTCCTGCCTTAGTGTCTGCGAATGGATTGAAATTTTCTTTTAGTTCACATGGTTTGGATGATCCATTAAAAAGCTTCTGGAAGAGGATACGAATTGCAGTCAAACGTGGAATGGATCCTAATGATGCGCTCCAAGCATTGACTTCAGTTCCAGCTAAAACGCTAGGGATAGATGATCGGTGTGGAGATTTAGAAGCTGGCAAATTCGCGAACCTTGTAGTTTCTGAGGGGGATTTGTTTTTGGACGAACAATCAAAAATACATACGACTTGGGTTGACGGCATTCCTTACATTAAGGAATTGAGTCCTGATTTGGACGTTTCTGGGCGGTGGGAAATTAGTGGATTTGGGGGAAAAGAGTCAATTATATGGGAAATTCCTGAAGGTAAAAACATCAAGGTGAAATACGGAGAGGGTAAAGAATTTTCTGGTGAATGGAAATTAGGGAGGCTCCTCCTGTTCCCGCCTTCAGTCATTTTTGGAGAAGGAAAAGGTAATGCTCGCTTGTCGGCATCCTTTAATTCTGAAGAGAAGACTTTGAGTGGAGTAGGAGTGCTATCATCAGGAAAGACACTTTGGTGGAACGCTAAGCGTGTCGGTGGTGCCATTGATAAAAAGAAAGAAGAAGAGGAGAATTCCGAAATTGAGGATGATGTGCCAAATCTTGAGTTTTCTTCCTATCCTGCTGGAGCTTATGGTGTAAGGAATCTTCCTTTAAAACTTTCTGAAAGGATTCTTTTTCGAGGTGCTACAATATGGACTAGCTCTGATCAAGGGATTGTCAAAGGGGCTGATCTGTTAATTGATAAAGGGCGTATTGTTTCTATTGGAAAGAATCTTGCTCTTCCTGAGGGGTTTAAAGAAATAAATGCGTCAGGGAAGCATATCACTCCTGGACTAATTGATTGCCATTCTCATAGTGCCATTAGCAGGGGAGTGAACGAAGGGACTCATGCTGTTACTGTAGAAGTGCGAATCGGGGACTCTCTTGATCCTACCGATATTTCATTGTATCGGCAGCTTGCTGGTGGTTTGACGACAGCAAATTTATTGCATGGCTCTGCTAACCCCATGGGGGGGCAGAACCAAGTAATTAAATTGCGGTGGGGTTCGGGCCCTGAAGGGTTGCGGTTTGTTGGTGCAAAGCCTGGGGTTAAATTTGCTCTGGGTGAAAATGTTAAGCAATCGAATTGGGGTGATAACAACACAACTCGTTATCCACAAACTCGCATGGGAGTCGAGCAGATAATGAAAGACACCTTCATTGCTGCTTCTGAGTATCGAAATGATAAAATAAAAGCAACTAAAGAGAGTCGCCCTCATAGAAGAAATTATCGATTAGAGGCGGTTTTAGAAATATTAGATGGCGAGAGGATTGTTCATATTCATTCATATCGGCAGGATGAAATTTTAATGTTTGTGAGACTCGCTCAAAAGTTTGGCTTTGTCGTGGGAACTTTTCAGCATGTGTTAGAAGGATACAAGGTGGCTGATGCTATTGCCGAGATTGGTGCAGGAGGTTCTACTTTCAGTGATTGGTGGGCATACAAATTTGAAGTATATGATGCGATTCCATATAATGCTGCATTGATGAGTAAGGTGGGGGTGGTCACTTCATTTAACTCTGATGATAGTGAGCTCGCATGCCGAATGAACATTGAGGCAGCAAAGGCAGTCAAGTATGGAGAAGTTTCAGAAGAGGAGGCCCTGAAATTTGTTACTATTAATCCGGCAAAACAACTTCGAATTGATAGTAAAGTTGGGTCATTAGAACCAGGAAAGGATGCGGACTTTGTTATTTGGAATGGGCACCCCCTCTCTACTTATTCTAAAGCGGAGCAAACCTGGATCGAGGGGGTTATTTATTTTGATGTCGAGACCGATAGAGAGTTGCGGAATAAAGCTATCAAGGAAAGATCGCGGTTAGTGAACAGAGTTATTTCGCAGAAAATTAAAAATCCAGAAGATGATTCAAAAAATGACGAGAGCAGTAATTCAAAAGAAGAAACTGTTCAGTTATCGAAAAGGCCGCGCTGGTTGCCAGTAATCTTAAAGCCGTGCACTACAATTACTAGAGGGTTGTATCATAACGGGAAGAGTTTGCACACATGTACAAGTGGAAAGTGCTGCCAGTCTAAATAGGATGAGAAACTGTTTTATATTTTACTTGATATGTTTGGGGAATTTGCCAATTGCCTTTCCGAATGACAATGTGCCGTCGCCGGAACCGAAAGGAACATTAGTTTTTAGTGGGGCGACCATTCATCCCGTCAGTTCTGACCCTTTTGTCGGGTCAATGTTCATTGAAAATGGGAAGATAACGAAGATTGAAAGATCTGATCCTGATAAGCCAATCAAAGAGCGCGAATCAGTGAATGTAATTAATTCTTTGGGGAGGCATATCTACCCGGGAATGATTGCATCAAATACAGTTCTTGGGCTCACTGAAATTAGGGCAGTCAGGGCAACTAGAGATATGATCGAATCTGGTGATATTAATCCGAATGTGAGGGCTGAGGTTACAGTGAATCCTGACAGTGAATTGTTGCCGGTTACACGTAGTAATGGAGTCCTTCATGTTTTGAGTGTGCCCCAAAGTAATGGATTAATTGCTGGGCAGTCAGCTTTGATGAAGTTAGACGGTTGGACTTGGGAAGAAATGACAGTAAAATCTTCCGTTGGCATGCATATGCGCTGGCCGAATCTTCCTGATCCCGGGAGGGCCATAAACGCAAAACAGAAGAAATCTCTTAAAGAAGCTTCCGATAAGACGAAATTGCAATTAATTAAACTTGAAGAAATTTTCAATAGAGCCAGAGCTTATTTGAAGGCAAAGAATGTAGAGGGTTCATTGCAAAAGACGGACTTGAGGTGGGAGGCAATGAATGGTGTGTTGGCTGGTTCTGTGCCGATATATGTTCACGTTAATAGATTGTTCGAGATTCAAGAAGCCGTTAAATTCGCCGTTGAGCAAAAGGTAAAGATTGTAATAGTTGGAGGTTCAGATGCGTGGAGAGCAATTCCGTTGTTAAAGAAACACAATGTTCCGGTCATTATTAGTACTGTGAATTCGCTTCCAGGAAGGCGCTGGGAGGATTATGACACGCCGATGGTCAATCCAGTTAAACTTCAACGCGCCGGTGTAAGATTTTGCATCGCGGGCCGTGGAGGATCCATGGATGCACCTCATGAGAGGAATTTACCTTATCAGGCGGCTAGGGCAGCTGCATTTGGGTTGCCTAGAGAAGAAGCCTTAAAATCAGTGACTCTTTATCCTGCACAGATCCTAGGAGTTGATGGCAGGCTCGGATCTCTGGAAGAGGGAAAAGATGCTACTTTCATAATAACTTCAGGAGATCCTTTAGAGGTAACTACGAAAATTTTGAATGCTTATATTGGCGGGAGGCCAATAGATATCTCGAATAAGCAGACCCGATTATACGAAAAGTATAAAAAGAAATATCTACAAAAAAATAGAGGTTAATTGTAGTTCTTATTAGAGTAATATCTTTTTACACTCTCTATCTGATTGAGATCCTTTTTCAAGAATTCTCATACATTCGACGCCATCAGAGAAATTTGGATGTATGGGTTTTTTGTGTGCAATTGCATTTAAGAAATCTGCTGAGGCGTGAGCAAATGTGTGTTCATAACCGATAATGTGACCTGGAGGCCACCAATTCCCTGCATATTCGTGAGCCGGATCTGTTGCGAGGATTTTTCTATAGCCCTGCTCGCCTTGTGCATCTGAAGAGGAAAAGTATTCTAATTCATTCATTCTTTCTAGATCGAAAACAACACTTCCTTTGCTACCGTTGATTTCAAATTGATTTCTATTCTTACGTCCGCTGGCATATCGAGTGCATTCGAATGAGCCTACGGCGCCATTTTTGAATTCAACTGACATAAGTGAGGCGTCATCGACAGTGACTTCTTCTTTATTTGAATTTTCCGATGGGCGCTCATTAACGAATTTTGGTTTAATGCAAGAAATTGATGAAACCTCGCCAATGAGATAGCGAGCAAGATCAATGCAATGAGAGCCGAGGTCAATGTGAGGTCCTCCGCCCGAATACTCATGCTGTAATTGCCATCTCATTGGCGCTTCAGGATCGGCAAGCCAGTCCTGTTGATAAGTGCTTCGCCAATGGTATAGTTTGCCGAGTTTGCCATCTTCAATGAGATTCTTTGCGAGTCTTATTGCCGGGCACCTTCGATAATTGTGATTGAGGTAATGAGTGATGTTGGCTTCTTCTGCAGATTTAAGCATCGATTCGGCTTGCTCTAGATTCAGGGCAAAGGGTTTTTCACAGAAAATATGCTTACCATTATTAGCAGCAGCGATTGCCATGTCGTGATGTAGATATGTTGGTGTTGCTATGTCAACAATATCGATATCGTCTCGGTTAATAACATTTTTCCAATCAGTTGAGATTTCTTCCCATCCCCAGTTACTGGCAAATTTGGCGAGCTCATTCTCATTACGGCCACATGCGACTTTAAGTATTGGTGTAGCATCGAGTTTAAAGAATTTTTCTGCTTGTTTCCAGCCGTTCGAGTGGGCCCTTCCCATGAACTGATGTCCTATGATTG
>JASLJT010000012.1:0-2260 GCA_030747955.1 Verrucomicrobiales bacterium
AAAATAATGGGATGGGAATCATTGCCTTTTGTCCACTCTATCAAGGACTATTGACAGACAAGTATTTGAATGGAATTCCAGAGTCTTCTAGAGCAGCAAATACACAAGGTTTGATTAGAGAAGGGGAATTGAATGAGTCGATTATTGATTGTTTGCGTAAATTAAATGAGGTAGCAAATGAACGTGGCCAATCATTGGCGCAAATGGCACTTTCTTGGGTCCTTCGTGATGGTCGGGTCACTTCTGCGTTGATTGGTGCCAGCTCACCGAAGCAAATAATTGAGAATTGCAAGAGTGTCCATGCTTGTGAATTTTCATCTGCAGAAATAGAAAAAATTGATAGTCTATTATCTAAAATCAATTTGCCGCCGTCTTTATGGGCAGGAGAGGCTTAGTTGATTGCTTTTTCACAGCGAGGGCACAGATAATACTCATGCTGGGTCTCTAATAGTCGCCAGCATCTGGGGCACTTTGGATGAGTGGACTTCGCAGTAGTTGCTGTGGGTCCTCCCTGATCTGTGATAATGCTGAGTGAGCTGAGCATGAAGAATTCATTAACATCTTCTGCGCTGCCTAGTAATTCCTCTGGTGTAGCACTGCCTTCTGCTAACGAAAGTTGAACCGAAGCCTCGTAATTAGATCTGATTACTTTTTCTTGTCTTAAAGGCTCAATCGATTGTTGTATCAAATTCCTGTAACTTAGCAATTGATCGACTTTTTGAATGGCATTACCTGGCACATGCTCTGGGTCAGGCTTGGGGAACAAAGCGCAATGAATGTCACCCGGTGAATGACCGGCATGTTCCCACGCTTCGTCGGCTGTGTAACATAGTATTGGGGCTAGTAAATGGCATAGGTCGTTAAAAACCTTAGACATACATGTTTGAGTCGAACGCCTTTTGTGAGCATCTGGAAGGTCACAATACATTCTGTCTTTAGTTATATCGATATAAATGCTACTTAAATCGTTGGTGCAGAAGTTGTTGATAGCGTTATACGCTTTTCTGAACTGAAATGTTTCGTACCCTTTTGCGCATTCAAGAGTCACCTGATGCAAGCGTTCAAGAATCCACTGATCAATGATCGACATTTTGGCATAAGGGATTGCGTCTTTTTTGTTATCAAAATCATGAAGATTACCCAAAAGAATTCGCAATGTATTACGAATTCGCCTGTATGTATCAGAAGTTTGCTTGAATAGGCCTTCTCCGAAAGGAACTTCAGTTTCCCAGTCAACACTAGCGACCCATAGGCGAAGTATATCTGCTCCAAATTTGGAAACAAAATGATCTGCTTCCATGGGTTTAACTTTTTTCTTTTTCTTTTTGTCTTTTGAATTGGCTTGATCCGATTTTGAAACTTTTTTCCCAGTATCTTGATCAACAACGAAACCATGAGTGAGAACAGATTTATATGGTGCGGTTCCTCTGGTCACCATGCTTATCATTAAGGAGCTTTGGAACCATCCCCTGTGCTGATCTGTTGCTTCAAGGTAAAGGTCTGCGGGGGAGCTAAGTTCCGGGTGGCGATCGCATACGGCTACATGGCTAGAACCAGAATCGATCCATACATCAAGAGTATCTTTGCAGCGGGATGTTCCTTCAGGAAGATTCATTTTATCAGCCCACCAGCTATCATCTTGTTCGAACCATAGATTTGAGCCTTCTTTTTCAAGGATTTCGGCAACTTGGCGAGCGAGATCTCCATCAATTATAGGGCTGCCATCGACTTGATAAAAAACTGGCAATGGAACTCCCCATGTTCGTTGGCGGGAGATGCACCAGTCAGGTCTTGACTCGACTGTTCCGTAAATTCTGTTTCTATTTTTATTTGGCAGCCATTCGACAGTATCAATTTCTTCAAGTGCTTCTTTGCGGAATGCGTCAATAGCAATAAAAAATTGTGGGACTGCACGGAAAATAATGGGCGTTTTGGATCTCCAACAATGAGGATAGGAATGTTCGTATTCTTCTTTTCCAAGTAGAGCTTTTTTTGAATTGAGTATGTCAATTATGGGCTCGTTAGATCTTAGTACGTGGTTTCCTACAAGCTCAGGTATTCCTACTTCTTCTGTATAATTGCCGAGGTCATCGACAGGAGATAAAATGTCCAAGCCCGCCTCTTTTCCAGCTAGGTAGTCATCGCCACCGTGGCCAGGAGCAATGTGGACTGCTCCTGTTCCTGTTTCGGTTGTGACGAAATTTGCAAATATTACTGGGGAATCACGAGATATGAAAGGATGCTGGGTGATTGAATTTGA
>JASLJT010000013.1:0-1829 GCA_030747955.1 Verrucomicrobiales bacterium
TCGGAGAACGGACCCGTGGACGAACCTCACCACTGGCAATAATAATCGAATCATCCCATAGAACAGGAATCGTTGTCACGTGATTTACAGGACTGTCCCCTGATTCTATCCAGGTATCTGTGATGGTATGATAAAGATATGTTTTTTTTAGAAAACCAGGATGCTCATCCTTAAGTTCATCGGCCTTGCCCCAATAAGTACCATGAGAACCTCCAAGCACCACGATATGACTTTGCTTATATCCGATTGCAGTTCCAGCCATGAGAGGGCCCTCAAAACTTTTTCTTTGTCGCCACTCTTTACTTCGTGTGTTGTATTCCCATACATCCGATAAAAGGTCCTCACTTTCACCTTCTTCACGCCTTCCTCCAATCACATAAACGCAATCATCATAACCATTATGCTGAGAAGCGACTTGAACAAAGGCACGGGATGACCATGGGACCTCTGGAAGTTCATCCCAACTAGAACTCTCTTCCTTCTCAAAATTATTTAAGTCGAAAGAATAGACCTTATTAGTTGCGGTATTGAGCGACTTCCCGGTCTGCCCCCCAACAAGATAAACAATCCCATTAACAAATGTAGCAGCGCCATAGGCAACGGGGTCAGGAAGTCCGGGCAATGCCCGACGCGTCAATTCATTCTTCTCGTTATCCCAAGAAAGAAGAAACACTTCCTGATAAACTTTTGTAGCATCATCCCCACCAATACAAAGGACTCCTTTATCAGTTGAAACTGAAGCTCCATATGCGAGAGGCCTTAGAAGCTTACCGCCATCTTTCCAAGCATACGAGTCCCCTTCAGAGCCCCTTTCCCTGACAAGTACATAAATTTCGTCATGCCATACCTTGTCCGTCTCCCACAATGGTTTCCCTGGGAAGTTGGCACCTCCTGCAATGATTAAGGCATTGTTATGAATTCCCACAAATGGACCAGCGACTCCAAGGTTCTCTTCTTGCCCGTTAGGTGACGGCAGTTCAGGTAAATTTTCCCATTTCAGGAGATCATCCGCCGCTACCGCGATAGAACCTAAAAATGTAGTCCATATAATAATTAACTGAAAAATTCTCACCCCTATATATTGCAGAAATTTACCAGTTGAAGCGACGAAAATTTTCTTACTCCGATGCGTTACGCATAAAATCTGCTGTCTGAGCAAAAAAATCTGCCAATAATTTTGAAGCCGGAGGTTCGATCTTTATTTCCTCCATCGCCTCACCCATAAGTTTCAACCACCGGTCCCGTTCGGCGGTACCTATGTGGAACGATATATGACGCATTCGCAAACGGGGATGGCCTCGCTCTTCTATGTATTTTTGGGATCCACCGCATCGATAGATTAGGAAATCAGCTAACCTCGCTTGAGCGCCCTCCCAATCATCATCCGGGTACATTGGAGATAGTAAATCATCTTCCTTCACCCTTTTATAGAATGCACAAACAAGATCATTCAACCCTTCCTCACCAATCTGTTGATAGACTTCGATCATTTATTTAAATAAAATAAATCAAGAAGATGAATCAGTAATAATTTTCACAGGACGACCGCACCAGGTTTCTTTCCATCCTTTGGATTTTTCACTGCGGTAAATAATAGGTTCCGATCCTTGAAACACTTCTGGGTTTTCCTCGGGAGCATTGCCAAGAAAAATAACTTTCTCGAGACCATGACATTCAGAAAATGCATTATTCTCGATTGATCTAACTTTACTTGGAATTGTTATTTCCTTGAGATTACGGCAATCTGAAAAAGCATATTCTCTAATGCTATAAACATTTTCAGATAGTTGAACTGAGTTCAAATTAACACACCGGAAAAATGTACTGGC
>JASLJT010000014.1:0-17525 GCA_030747955.1 Verrucomicrobiales bacterium
CTTCCCCAGAAGTTTCCTCAGGATTATCCTGCCGATTATGATCCTTCAAAACTCAGTGATAAGCAGGTCCAGGACATGGCCTACAATGTTTACCTTCGCAAATATTTACGGTGCGTGAAAGGAGTCGATGATAACCTTGAACGGCTATTTGCCTATTTGAAGAAGAGCGGGCTCATGGATAATACGGTCATTATCTACACCGGAGATCAGGGATTCATGCTAGGTGAACATGATTATCAGGACAAGCGGTGGATGTATGAGGAGTCAATGCGCATGCCGTTCCTGATCCGATATCCAGCAACTATTAAGGCTGGGAGTAGAACCGATGCGGTCGTGGCGAACGTTGACTATGCTCCGACCATTCTTGATTTTGCGGGGGTCAAGAAGCCATCCTATATGCAGGGCCGTAGTTTTAAGTCCATATGCGAGACGGGTAAAGAACCCAAGGATTGGCCGAACGAAGCCTATTATAGATACTGGATGCATATGGCGCACCATGACAATCCTGGTCATGTGGGAATCCGCACTAAGAAATATAAGCTCATTTATTTTTATGGGGCTGATTACCAAGGCAACAATCAGACACCTCCTGCTTGGGAGCTTTATGACATGGAAAAGGATCCTTTCGAGTCAAATAATCTCTATGATGATCCGAAACATACTGACAAGGTAACCGAATTGAAGGGAAGGCTAGCTTCTTTGCGTCAACGCATAGGCGATGATGGTAAAGATTTTCCCAAGACTGAGAAGGTACTGCAGGAGTTCTGGGATTACGATGGACCTGACCGTGAAAGGGCTCGTAAAATATCCAGTGAATTTCTTGAGCGGCGATTACTGGAGCTAAAATCTCCTCCGAAGAAGAATAAGAAATAATTATCTTTTTCTGTTAATGAGATTCTTGCCGCTTTTTATTTTCCCCGCAATGATGCTTCTCCTTGGATGCGAGGGATGGAAGATGGATTATGGTAATCCTACTGCACAGTTCCTTGAAAAGGATCTGTCCACGATGGGTAAAGCGTATATAGGGAAAAAAATTACGGTGAAAGGAAAGGTCTCTAAGGTGGTCATTTATCCTGTCCCAGCAAAGGTATTTCTGGACAGTGGGACAGAGTGTAATCTGGGAAAATTTACAAGGATGGCGGAGAGTTGCAAAGTAGGGGATGAAATTTTTGTTGATGGTATTTTAAAGCGTTTAGGAAGAGGAGAAGCATTATTGGATCCGGCAGTTCTCAGAGATCCAGATGCGGATTTTGTTCCTCTGAGGGAGTGAAACTTTATCTGGATTGATTACTAAGATAGAGGCACGCTAAGGACGTTCTTTAGAGATGCAGTACAGATGCTTAGCTTCCCGGAAAATTCCCGGGTAAACTGTATTTTTTTTGGAGGTATTTTCCTACTTCTGAGAAGGTACCAGCCTTTGGGTTATCACCGAGTATCCGATCAAAAACGATGATCTCAGCAATCTTTCCATTAAAGAACCATTCAGCTCCTGGATCTCCTGGTGGGTCAAGGATGCCATGACCGCCTACCTGGATGAAGTTAATTGGATTTAGGGGGAGTGTAGATTCGTCTCGAAGCTCTGTGCCAGTTTGCCTGCCATCAACGATCATCTCCAGTTCCGATTTGTGCTTATCAAAGCGAACAGTGAGAATGTGGAATTTACTGTCTAGCTTAGATTCTTGACTTTGAATTTTTTTTCCATTTCCAGGCCCTCCATAATGAACACAAAACCAGCTATCGGATTTACCGCCTCTACGTATACCGAATCCACCACGGCCAGTCTTGGAATCAGCGGTGGCACTTAGGGTCATGGGGGAAATGATAGGTATAAATGGCATGCTTGTTACTAAAAAGACAGTGCCACGATTCAGATCAAAGGACGTTTTAAAGCGGCCTATCAATGCGTCTGTAATTTCAAAATTGCTTCCACCCTTACCGCTGAACTGGAGAGCGGGTTTTCCTCCAATTTCAGGAACTTTCTTTAGAAGTGATGGGCGAGTTTTCGTTGACTCGTAAGCGGGGGTCAGTTCGATGCCTCCTGCGGACTGATCAGTCCATTGAGCGACATCGGTTTTGCTTCCTCCTTCCTTGGAATTGTCCTCAGTGCTGATGCCGGCATCCGCCATCAGCCATAGTCGGAGACCTTCAGGCGAAAACGGTTTGGTCTCGGCGCTAAATGAGATTGAGGAGAGCCAGATTCCAAAAATGGTCGGTATGATGTGTTTCATAGTTGAATTTAAACTAAGATTTTTCTTTCATCATGAATTTTCTGCTTGGGATTAGTAAAAAATATCATGTTGGATATCTAATCCCTTATGGGGTGCAGACAATGAAGAAAAACTTCATTGAAATTGGAATGTCGATGTGTTCTTTTGGCACTTAATTTTATCTTTCAGCTCTAGTGCTAATTATATGAACGAAATTCTCTTATCCCTTCTCTTGGTACTATCGGTGGCATCTAATCTCTCAGCTGATGACAGTCAATTGGAATTAGCCGTTCCGTTTACAGATAACATGATTTTGCAAAGAGGATCTGAGTTGCCTATTTGGGGTTTTGATGCATCTGGAAATCAAGTGACTGTCGAATTTGCTGGACAAACAAAGGTTGCTGTTGTTGACAAGAATGGGGATTGGATGGTGAGGCTGGATCCCTTGAAGGTTTCACGAGAAGAACGCCTTCTCGAGGTGAAGAATAACCAAAGTGAATCGATTTCATTGAAAGGGGTGTTGGTTGGTGAAGTTTGGTTTTCCTCAGGGCAATCTAACATGGTCTGGACAGCGGCTAAGAGCATGTGTAACGAGTTGGCGCGAGAAATAGCTTCATCCAACGAGGATGTGCCTATTAGGGAAATTAATATCGACACTAATTCTGCTCTTTATCCGCAGAAGAAAGCCACTTCTCAAGAGGGCTGGAAGAAAGCCTCCGCCGCGAGTGGTTTCTCGGCTCTATCATTATCTTTTGCTCATAATCTCTACAAAGAATTGAACGTTCCTATAGGTATTTTGCTTAGTGCACACAGCAACACACGGATTGAGGCATTTACCCAGCGCGAAGCAATTGAGGCACACACGAAACTTAAGGGTGACGCTGACCTCATTCGTGATGCCGATCCGCTGACTAAGCAAGGACGTGATGCTTTTGTGAAATACGACAAGGACTTAAAGGCATGGCAGGAGGAAGCTGGCAGGATTGCGGAGGCCGGAGGCAAGGTGCCAACTCGCCCTAGTCTTCCGGGAATTGCCGGTATGTGGCGTGGGCCTTCCCAATTCTTCAATGGCAAGATTGCTCCCGTTATTCCTTATGCCATTCGCGGTGCTATCTGGTGTCAAGGTACCAGTAACAGTGGGGATGGAAGAATTTACGCAGCCAGAATGGAAGCCCTAGTCAAGGGATGGAGAGAGGCCTGGAATATGCCGAAGATGCCTTTCTATTTTACTCAGATGCAACCATACGGGTCTCCTGACCCCGATAACGTCGGATTTGCCGATATTCGTCAGGTGCAGCACATGTATTTTACCAACAATCGTGAAAATGTTGGGATGGTCGTGCAATCTGACATTAATTCAGCCAACCCTGGGGGCATACACTACTATAACAAGCTGCACCCCGGAATACGCATGGCGCGTTGGGCCCTCGCTAAACAATACGGCAAGAACGTCGCCTACACCGGCCCGATTTACAGCGGTTATAAGGTGGAAGGAAAAAAGGTACTGGTCTCCTTTGATAAGGAAAGCCTCTTCGGCGGCTTGATGGTTGGCAGCAAGGGCATGGCCAGGGACCGACGTGAACCGGGAAAATTTGTGGAACCGGCCAAGCCCACTCCGGGAACCAAGCTCAATCATTTTCGGCTATGTGGTAAAGACAGGAAATGGCATGCTGCCGAGGCGGTGATTATTGAGGATACCTTGGTCGTCACTTCAGCAAAGGTGCCTTCTCCGATCGGCGTGCAATATGCCTATAATGCCGTACCAGAGAATTCCAATCTCTATAATAAGGCCGGCTTGCCGGCAATCCCCTTCGCTGCCGTTGACGGGAAGTTTATCTTTGAGGAAGACGACCAGGAAAAAGCCAAAGCCCTCAAGGAGAAGTATGCTCGTTGGACTGATCCTAATTACCCCATCTTGCAGGTGGCAGAGTATTACCGTGATGGAGTTATTCTTCAGCGTGATCAACCGATCCAAGTTTGGGGGCATGCGAATAGAGGTGTGAAGCTAATAGTGGCGCTTGATGGTGCTATTCAAAACGTGGTTGCTAATGACTTGGATCAATGGACCGTTTCTTTTCCAGCAAGAAAGGCTTCGACTGATCCAATTACCCTTGAGGTTAAGTCTAGTCACGGTTTTAACCGTACTATAAAGGACATATTAATAGGTGATGTTTGGTATCTCACAGGAAGTGCACTTTTGACCTCAGAGTGGCCCTACGATAGGCGTGAAAAGGAAGTTGATCTTCCCAAGTCCATGCCTCTAGTTAGGGAGTTTTGTAAAAAAACAAAGACTAGTAGCTTTCCCACACCAAGGAAGCGTCGTTTTGAGACTGGAGGAGGAAAGTACCGGTCGCATTGGCTCACGGCTGATTTTTCGAAGGAGAATAATGGTGTGACTATGTTTGCCTATGAGTTTGCTAAGGGCTTGAACCGACCTGGCATTCCGCAAGGTTTTATCACAATGTCATCGGGACGAGGAGGACGTAATCGACAATTTGCTTCTCCACTTTCGTGGACTTCTTTTGAAGGTGTAAAAAACATTAAGAGTTTGGATTTCAGAGCCCGATTGAATGAGTTGTTTCTTCAGTTTCCCAGCTCCGGAGTGGCAAGGAGGGCCGTCACCAAGCACCTTAAGGAGGTCCAGGTTTTCACCGAAAGTATCATTCAAGGAGGTGAGGATTTATCTAAATTTTCTCTCCAGGCCCCTTCATTTCCAGAACCAGGAAAGAGTCAAATTGTTCCATCTGACACGATTCCCACTTATGCATACAATTGGTGTGTGAGTCCATTAACTCCAATGGGTGTTTCTGGTGTAATATGGGTCCCTTCAGAAAGTAATATAGGTGAAGATCCTTCTCAATATGCAACTGAATTGGAGATTTATGCCAGAAGTTTACCAAACACTTATGATAAGGAGAGTGTCCAGTTTCTCTATGCTCAACCGACGAATTTTCTGGTCAAAGGAATCGCTGCACCTAAGATTTCGGGATCTAAGAGTACCACCTTTGATCAATGGCCTAAAAGTCTCAAAATAATTGCCGCTGAGTTGGCGAGAATGGCTGAATGATATTCAGAAAATTACGCCAAAAAATTAATCACAAGAATAATTAATATAGACCGTATGAAAAAAATCAAAATCTCTTTTCTATCCATTCTCTTTATGGTTTTCTCAGATAGTTTGGAAGCGCAGCAAGAAAATTCCAAAGCTACATCACCCAAAAGTGACTTATGGTTAACTTATTCAGGACTTAAAGGCCCAGGAAAGAATAAGCACGTTGTTCTAATTGCGGCTGAGCAGGAATATCGTAGTGAACAATCCATGCCGATGTTGGCGAAAGTCCTTTCCAAACATCATGGCTTTGATTGCACTGTTTTGTTTTCGGTTAATGAAAAAGGTGAAGTTGACCCGACAGTGCCGGCCCCGTTCAAGGACAAAACAAAACGACATAAGATTCCAGGCCTTGATCTTTTAGCTAAAGCTGACTGTCTGATTTGGATTTCTCGATTCATGCATCTTCCGGAAGAGCAGATGCAGCACTTTTATGATTATTTTGATTCAGGAAAACCATTCATTGCCCTGAGGACTGCCAATCATGGTTTCTGGGGTGGGTTACAATACAAGAAGGACGAAAAAAATGTTTCACTTCGCGAAATGTTGGGCGGTACATTCATGGGGCATCACGGAGGTTGGCACCGTGAAGCAACGCGCGGAGTAATTGTCTCTGAAAACAAGAAACATCCTATTCTTGCTGGAGTGGGGGATATTTGGGGGACTTCCGATGTTTACCGTTGCCATAATGATAAGAACCCTTTTCCAGAGGATTGCACATCATTGGTTTTAGGGCAGCCATTGATTAATCTTGAAAAGGATGCTCCGCCCAACACAAAGAAAGAACCTTTGCCCGTTGCTTGGACAAAAAAATGGACAGGAAATAAAGGTCTGGATTCGAGGATTTTTCATTTCACAATGGGTTCGGCGAAGGACTTGGAAAATGATGGGGTAAGGAGAATGACGGTAAACGCAGTTTATTGGGGGCTCGGTTTGGAAAAAGCTATTAAGCCGAACCGTTCTGTTGCCATCATTGGCGATTACAAGCCGCTAAAGGCTGGTTTTAATTACGAGAAGCTTGGTGTGAAACCGCGCAAGGTTGAGTATTACAAGTAAAAGTTTTCTATCGCATGATATTTAAATTCATCATAATTTACTTTAATTATGCGTGCATATTCTCAAATTCTGGGAATCATTTTGCTTTCTTTGCAGACCATTATAGGTGCAGATCGGGCCGGTCTTGATTGGTGGTCCTTGAGGGAAGTTAAGCAGCCTGCAGTGCCTGAAATTTCGGGTGAGAAAAATATTAAACCAATTGATGCCTTTGTTAGGAATCGGTTAAAGGAACAAAGTATTAATCCTTCTCCGCCTTCTGATAAGCATACTTTAATTCGCCGACTTCATTTTGATTTAATTGGAATTCCTCCAAGTCATGAAGAAATAAAAGATTTTGCTCATTCGGGCGATAAGAATTCTTACTCGGATTTGGTTGATCGATTATTAAGTTCCCCAAGATTTGGAGAACGGTGGGCAAGGCACTGGCTTGATGTTGTTCGATTCGCAGAAACGAATGGGTATGAGCGTGACGCTGTGAAGCCCAATATCTGGAAGTATCGAGACTGGGTCATAAAAGCTTTCAATTCTGATATGCCTTATGACCAGTTCGTAACAGAACAATTGGCAGGAGACGAAATAGATAATAGTAATGAGTCCTCAGTAATTGCTACCGGGATGCTGCGTGCGGGGACATGGAATGATGAGCCTAATGATGCGCAAGAGTATAAATATGAAAGGCTTGAAGATATGGTTGATGTGGTCAGCACTGCCTTTCTTGGTATGACAGTACGGTGTGCCAGGTGTCATGATCATAAATTCGATCCTATACCGCAACAAGATTACTACAGAATGGCCGCTGCTTTTTGGGCAGGAACAATTGAGCCAGGTAGTGCGGCAATAATGGGAGGGCCGAGTGCTGATCAGCTAGGGCACAAGGAAGTTTTTGGTTGGACGGACGTTCATCGTGACCCGCCACCATTACACTTATTAGTTAATGGTGATCCTCATAAGAAATCTAAGGTCATTGAGCCTGGACACCTTTCATTGGCTCCTCATCTGGACCGTCCATTAATTAGTCCGCCCAAAGAATCCAGAACATCTTGGCGCAGACTCCAACTTGCTGATTTTATTACTAATCCAAGCAATCCTCTTACTGCCCGCGTGATGGTCAATCGTATCTGGCAGCATTTAATGGGTAAAGGAATTGTAGCAACCCCAAACAATTTTGGTTTTAAATCGGCTCGACCAACTCACCCTGAATTACTGGATTGGATCGCGGCTGACTTTATTAAGGGGGGGTGGAGTATTAAGAGTGTCATAAGGAAAATAGTACTATCCGATACCTACAAACAAAGTTCCCTTCATCCAAAGGCAGAAAGGTGCATAGAGATTGACCCAGGCAATAAACTGCTTTGGAGAAATAATAGACGGCGGATGGATGCGGAGGCACTAAGAGATTCCTTACTGCATGTTTCTGGAGAGCTTGATTTACGAATGGGTGGAGAAAGTTTTTATCCTGAACTTGCTTCGGAAGCTCTGGAAGGGTTTTCTCGAAAGAGTAGTGCATGGACTCCGTCGCCTCTCAAGGAACAATTTCGCCGAAGTGTCTATATGATTTCTAAGAGGCATCTTCTAGTCCCTCTTATGACGGCATTTGATTTTCCAAGTAGTGAGAAGCCATGCGGCAATCGCAACTCTACGACTGTAGTTTCACAATCACTTGCAATGTTGAATAATCATTTTGTTCATGCAAGGAGTCAGCGACTGGCTAATCATGCGAATGAGGTTTCTAAATCTAAAAAGGATGCAATTACCTTTGCATGGAAAAAGGTTTTAGGGCGTGCTCCGTCAGTAGGTGAGTTAACTATTGCGTTGGATCATTATAATCGGCAGGTGACCCATTTCAGAGATATCAATGATCAAGCAATGGAAGTAAGGGGTCAATTGCGTGCTGTGGATAAAGTGCCCAGTTCAGGGCTTCGTTTTTGGGTATCTGCTGACGCTGAAAAGACTACTGATCCTAATGGCAAATTATTGCTTTGGAAGGACCTTTCAGGTAATGGGCATGATGTGACTCAGGCCGATCCAGGGAGGAGGCCAATTTATGTGGGTAAGGCCATAGGAGAGAAACCTGCCATCCGGTTCAGTGGCAAAAAGGAGTTCCTTAAAATTAAAGGTCAAGTGATAAAGGGTCAGGAATTTACAATTTTTGCTGTTGCAAGTGACCGCTCCTCTTCTGAGGAGCACCGAGAAATTATTTCTAACTGGAATGGCCGAGCAGGAAATTCAACTAGCTCGTTGTTCTTGGGGTTAACTGGAAAATCGACGGTTAGGTTTTCTGATGATTTCTCAAGCAATGACAAGGTCACTAGTGCTTCCGGAAATCCATTTATTCTTTCTGCATCTAGTGGGAGTTTAGGTAGCCAAATTAATTTTAATGGGCAGACCTTGGCGGACCGAGTTTCTTCTTTGAAGGAAAGGAGAATAGACACGGAATGGGTCATTGGCCAACAAGGGAATATAGAAGGGGAATACTGGAACGGTGATATAGCAGAATTGCTTGTGTATGGGCGTCAACTAGAGCCACAGGAAATGAAAGCTGTCAGTGAACTGCTTGCTAAAAAGTATAATTTAACTATGACTCATTCTTTAAAGAAAAAGCCAGTCATGGATCCAGAGCTTCAAGGGCTAGCTTCAGTTTGTCACGTTTTACTTAACTCTAACGAATTTCTTTATATTGATTAATCGAATACATAGAAATTCTTTCCCTTGTGGTCAGACTAGGAGAGAATTTGCTTGGGAAATGGGAGGCGGTTTTTCTGGTCTCGCGTTAACTTCACTGCTCTATGGAAGCGGATTCTTTCCCCAAAAGAGTCTCGCGTCAGATGGTCCTCTAGCGCCTAGACCATCTCATTTCAAAACTAAGGCTAAGAGTTGTATTTTCTTAATGATGAATGGTGGTCCGAGTCAGGTCGACACTTTCGATTATAAGCCTGAGCTAAGGAAGTTTGCTGGTAAATCTTTACCTCAGGATAAAAGGTACATTAATTCTGGGGGAAGGAGAGTAGGTTTTCTTACTCCTAATTGGCGCCCATTCCGTCCTGGTGGGGAGAGTGGAATTATGGTTTCAGATTATTTCCCAAACATTCGCAAGCACGCCGATAAGTTGGCGGTGATTCGTTCTTGTCATGCTGATAGCCATGCCCATGGATCTGCCCTAGTACAGATGAATACAGGGATGCCATTAATTGGTCGTCCTTCTCTGGGAACGTGGGTGACTTACGGATTGGGAAGTGAAAATGATAGTCTTCCTTCTTATGTTGTTATGCTTGATAAGAGAGGAGGGCCAATCAGTGGTATGCCTAACTGGTCAAGTGGATTCATGCCCGCGACCTACCAAGGGACTCTGTTCCGACCAACGGGAAGCCCAATCCTTGATTTAAGCGGTCCGAATAATTTCACAGGTAAAGCTCAGCGGAACCAACTTGATTTCCTTGATAAACTTAATCGCAAGCACTTCATGGATCGAGAAGAATCGGAGGATCTTGCCGCGAGGATTCAAAATTACGAACTCGCTTACAGGATGCAGGCCGAAGCTCCAGAAGCAGTGGATCTTTCGGATGAATCTGGGAAAACGTTAGAATCGTATGGTGTGGGCAAATTTCCGACTGATGAATTTGGTAAGAATTGTTTGATTGCTCGACGGTTAGTTGAAAGGGGGGTGCGTTTTATCCAGTTATATTCTGGTGGAGGGCACTTAGAAGAAACTTGGGATGCTCATGAATCAATAGAGAAGAATCATGGTCGTCATGGATCAGAAGTGGATCAGCCAATCGCTGCCCTGTTAGAGGATCTTGACCAGCGAGGTTTGCTTGATGAAACTTTAGTGGTGTGGGGTGGGGAGTTTGGTCGCATGCCTTTCAGTGAGGGTAAGGATGCGCCTGGCCGTAATCATAATCCCTATGGGTTTTCAATGTGGATGGCTGGTAGTGGGGTCAAGGGAGGAACAGTTCACGGAGAAACCGATGAATTTGGTTTTGAAGCTGTGGTAGATCGTGTCCATGTGCATGATATACATGCCACTATCCTGCATCTTATGGGTATAGATCATGAATTGCTTACTTATTTCCATCAAGGACGCAAAGAAAGTCTAACTGATGTTCACGGTAAGGTGATAGATGGAATCATTGCATGATGACTCAAGAATGGTAAATCTCGAATGTCTCTACTTAATGGTTATGATTCGCGTGAGAGCCAGACCCACCAATGCCAATCTGAAACTGTAACCATAGTGCATGTTCATCTTCAATAGAATCGGCGCGATTATAGTCATATTGGACACGAGCAAGAATGTTATCAGTTAAGTTTCTCGAAAGAGCAAAAGAAGTTCTATGTCTCTCTTCGAGTTCCAGCTCCGCTAAATCTGAGATGTATTCTTGGCGAAATGATAATGTGGTCATCTCGTTGAGGCCGTAATATAAAGCCGCTGAGAAACCCCAATCACTAACATCATCGGAGTCACCGTCCTCATGTTTAACTTCAGCACTTCTGCCAATTATTTCAGCCTTTAGTTTAGTAGCCCCTTCGCAGAATTCGAGACCGTTTCCGTGGTCATGACCTCCCCAAAGTTTTTGAACGCCTGCACCATAAGCCCAAGTCTTCGTTCCGAACTCATTTTCCCCTACGGCGAGCGATCCTGATACCATTAGGGTCTGATCCTCATCAAGGTAATATCTAACATCGGCTGAGGTTATCCAGTCTGAGATGTTAATTCCATCAGCTTCAATGTGGTGTTCTTCGTGATCGTCATGGTCTTCTTCCTCGTGATCGTCGTGATCTTCACCTTCGTGATCGTCGTGATCTTCACCTTCGTGATCATCATGGTCACCGTGATCACCATGGCCATGATCGTGATCGTGCAGTCTTGCTTTACCAGTGGCGAAGTTAATGGATAATCGTTTTTTTGGTTTATAATTAAATTCAATGCCGCGAGTAATTAACTCTCCCTCAGAAAGGAGTCGGCTATTCTGCAAATTTTGATTCACAAAATCCCACATGTGAAGGTGATTTTGGTTTTGAAATCCAAAACGATTCAAGAACTGTCCACCCGAGATGCTTAACGAATCATTAAAATCATAAGTAACTTTAACTTCCTCTATTCCGGTTTCCCAATCATCATCTTCATTTTGAAGCGCGACTCCATAAAATAGACCAGAGATGTTTTCACCGAGTTCAGCGTCAATGTGAAGTTCGACCGGATGAAGTTGATAGTCTTTTTGCGGGTCATGCTCATTAGTTGCTAATCCCGAGACAGGAGTATCTGAATCTAAAACTGATCCAGTTACATTTAGAAAAACTTCAGGGTTTAAAGTGAAGAATTGAGAGGACTCCTCATTATCACTGACATTAAATTCAAAGACTTTTTCCTCACCCTTTGATGCTATGGATAAGGATAGAGCTAATGATAAGATGGAAAGGATGGATTTGGTTAGTTTCATCAGATTGAAATAGTTTTATTATTGCAAGTTGTATGCAATAGAGCAAAATAACTAGATCTGCAATGGAAAATGCAATTAATTTGCATTAGTTGAGAATTTACTTTAAAATAGGCTTAATTATTAGAAATGGATTTTTTAAAGCTAACTAAATCGATCATGCTTTTGCTCTCCTGCATTTTTATAATCGGATCAGTGGAAGGATTTGCTGCTGAGGAGACAAAATATATTGCCTCAATGTCTGGAGTCGAATGCACGGCTTGCAAAAAGACAATAGCCAAAGCTATTGCCAAACTTGATGGTGTTAAGACGATCCGCATAGTTAAGAAGGATAAAAAAAACCATCAACTCGAGATTTTCACTGACGGTTCGCATGAGCTGACAAAAGCAGATGCTGTAAAGGCGCTTGAAAAAGCCAAGCATTACAAAATACTGAGCTGGATGAAGGGTTAACTAAAAAAACTAATCGTTAGGCTACGCTCATATAATGTCTTTCACGCAATTAAATAACATAAAGCGCATCATTAAAACTGACTTGCTCAAGTTTATTTTATTGGCATTTCTTCTCTTCTCGTTTCAGGGTTGCAGTGATAAACAATCATCAAGTTTGAGTGATGAAAAAGGTAAAGAGAATTCAAAGCCTGTCGTTTTTGTTCCCATCTCACCTTACCAATATATCTTTGAGCGTCTGGCAGGTGGTCTTATAGATATTGAAGTTATTGTTGGTGAAGGAGATGATCCCCACTCTTATTCCCCGACCCCGAAACAGATCGTTGACATGGCGCAATCAAATCTTTTGTGTTCAGGTGAATTAGGATTTGAAAGTAACTATTTTGTTAAAGTTGGTGATGGAGATTCAGCTCCCAAGGAATTAAATCTTCTGGCAGGACTTGAGCTCCTAGAAGGGGAATGTGACCACCCTAGTCATAAAACTGAGGACCCTGAGGACGATCTTGATCATGACCATGAAGATTTAAATGATCCTCACGTTTGGCTTTCACCGACGACGCTGATGACTCAAGCTGCTCAAATAGCAGCTAAATTAAAAGAGATGTTGCCACAGGAAAAAGGCTCGGTGATAAATGAAAACCTCACAAAATTCAAAGAGGAATTGACTGGTGTTCATAATGAAATTAGTAAGCTTTTAAAACCGCTAAGTGGTCAAAAATTCTATGTTTACCACAGTGCTTTTGCGTATTTTGCTCAAGACTATTCGCTTGAGCAGGTCGCTATCGAAATTGGAAACAAATCTCCAACGCCCAAACAATTAGCAAGGATTGCTAATGAGGCCAAAATAAATGGAGCTAAGGTCATTTTTGTGCAACCACAATTTGATCAGACAAGTGCAGCAGCTCTAGCTGAGTCAATAAACGGAAACGTGGTTTCAATTGATCCCTTAGAAAAAGACATAGTTGCCAACTTGCGAGAAATTGCTTCCGCGATTAAAGGTAGCTTCTAATGAATGCTATCTCTTGCACCGATTTGTCGTTTGGCTACGGTAAGGTGCGAGTAATTAATGATGTATCATTTGAGGTGCAGAAGGGTGAATCGATTGGGATCATTGGTCCCAATGGGGGAGGTAAGTCGACTTTACTAAAATTAATTCTCGGACTCGAATCTCCCGAAACTGGTACCCTTGATGTTTTGGGTCAGCCGGCAGGAAAAGACCGGCGAAAAATTGGGTATGTGCCACAAGCTATGCGCTTTGATCCATTGTATCCTGTATCGGTCCTTGAAATAGTTCTCATGGGACGGCTCGATCGGTTAGGTGTCGGTTCCTATTCCAAAGAATGTCGATTAGTTGCTGAAGAAGCTTTAGAAACTGTTCGCCTAGGTGATTTTAAAAATCGCACATTCTCTGAACTTTCTGGTGGTGAGCGGCAACGAGTTATGATTGCACGGGCACTTGCCTGTGAGCCGGAGTTGTTGTTGATGGATGAGCCTACTGCAAATATTGATCTTTCTGCTGAAGAGCAATTCATTGAAGCTCTCGCCAGTTTGCGTAAGGACATGACTCTAGTTCTCGTAACCCATGATTTGGAACTAGTTTCTGAGTTAAGTGATTCAGTTTTGTGTGTTAATCAACATGCTCACCGTCATTCACTTCCATTGAGCGGCGAAATTATTCGTGAAATATATAGTGGGCGTCGTCGCATCGAGCATGACCGAAAAACTCGCCACCAACAGGGAGACCATTCCGTCTGTGCCCATGATTGAATTTTTAGAAACAGTTAGGGATGTCCCAGTGATTCGTTATGCTCTGCTGGCTGGTATCGTTTCGAGTCTTACGTATGGTGTTGTCGGGACTTTTGTTGTGACTCGACGCATAGGGTACATTGCAGCGGCAATAGCGCATAGTATCTTAGGAGGAATCGGGGCCGCTATTTATTTTAACCGTACTTACGATATTATCTGGTTGACGCCAATGCTCGGAGCGATTGTGGCCGCTATTGCCTCTGCATTAGTGATTGGCTGTATCAGCTTAAAATTCAAAGAGAGGGAAGATACAATTATATCAGCGGTATGGGCTGGCGGCATGGGTATTGGCCTCTTGTTCCTTCATCATACGCCGGGCAAAGGGGTCAATTTGGAGAGTTATCTATTTGGTAATATTCTGCTAACCTCTAAAGGTGATGTCATAGCGACCTGTGTTCTTGGATTGATTGTCCTTGGATTAGTTGCCCTATTTTATCACAAACTTGTCGCAGTCTGTTTTGATGAAGAGTTTGTCCAGCTCCGTGACGTTTCTTCAAGGGCTTACTATTTACTGCTATTAGTCCTGGCTGGGATTTGTATGGTCCTGCTGGTCCGTGTAGCTGGAATAGTGCTGTCATTGGCTCTGATCATTTTGCCTGCGGCGACTGCTTGTCGTCTTGCTCGGCGCATGTGGATCATAATGTTGATAGCAGTGGGCTTGTCCACAATGTATAATGTGGGCGGGCTCGTAGTGAGTTTTCAACTCGATCAGCCGACTGGGCCCTTTGTGGTAGTTGTGGCTTGTGTGCTCTACGGACTTTCGTTCTTGTTGAAGAAGTTATGACCCTTCTCTTATTCTTCCGTGACCGCGTAGATGTTTTTTTAGAGAACTATTTTTTCCACCTCATTAAATTCCGGCGTTGTGAACATGGCCTTGGAATCCCAGGCCATGATTCGTTCAGCGGCACTGGCCAGATTGACTGGTAGATGGAATGCGAAAATTTGTAGAACTGTTTTCATCGATTAAGAAATAGCTCCGAAGTGATGAGGTGTTCAATCATGGATCTTAGTCGGTAATTCTCACTTTTTGCATTTTCTGCAATTTTCTCTATATGGGGCCGATCATCTACAGTCATTACTCTTCTCAAGGCATAAGTTGCCAATTGCTGAACAAAGGCATTAGCTAGTCGTTTCTCATCTTTAGCGAGTACTCTTTTGAATTCCTGGGGTCCATCAAATTTTTGACCAGTTGGAAAAGTTCCTGACGCATCCACTGGTGGATCTTCACCTGTTCCTCCCTCGACTCTTTCTTTATCTCTCCAGCGACCGATAGCATCAAAATTTTCAAATGCTAGTCCGAGTGGATCAATCTTGGCGTGGCAGGAAACACAGTTAGGCTGAGTCGCATGCGTCTCGAGTTGAGACCGGACAGTCTTTTTGGGCTGGTCGGATTTTATCGGTTCCAGCGGTTCAACGTTAGGGGGAGGGGACGGTGGCGTTTGAGCAAGAATGGTTTCGGATAACCATGCCCCTCGGTGAACTGGCCTGTGACGGGTTCCATCAGATGTCAGAGAGAGGATAGAGGCATGCGTTAATAATCCGCCTCGTCCGGATTTAGGTTCAAGTGAAACGCGCATGAGCTTGGGTTCTTTTGGTGCGGGTAATTGATAGTGAGCAGCAAGTCTCGAATTGAGCATTGTCCAGTCAGAGTCAACGGCTTCACGGATAGGAAGATTATTACGAAACATTTCCGCAAAGTAATTCGTTGTTTCCATGATCATCGATTTCTCCAGCCACGGTCCATATTCAGGGTAAAGGTTAGGGTCTGGCTGGAACATGCCCACGCGATGCAGTTGCAACCATTGTCTGGGAAATGAGTCCAGAAAACGGTCGATTTTCGGATCGGAAATCATCCGCTTAAGTTCCTTCATCAGTGTTTCTGGAACATGAAGTTTGCCTGCACGGGCAGTTGCGAATAGTTGCTCATCAGGCATGGAGCTCCAGAGAAAATAAGAAAGTCGGCTAGCCAGTTCAAAATCATTGAGCCGGGGCCGGTTCTCATTGGGTGAGCCTTCCTCCAGATTGAAGAAGCTACGGGATACTAGGATCCCAGACAGGGCCGATTTGTAGGCGGAAAGAAAATCAGCACCTGCTTCTTTTTCAGCGGCAATAAATTTTATATATCGCTGAATTTCTTGGTCAGAGACGGTCCTCCGCCATGCCCTTTCCGCGAACCGTTTCAGGCATGCAGTCAGTTCTTCGGGATCATCTTCCTTCTTTGGCAAAATACCAATTTTCTTAGCACGATTGGCTTCAGTCGTGAGCGGGCCTTCGATTTCTACCCAGTCGATGAGTAATGTGGGCATTACTGGGCGTCCCTGCTCATCAACTATTTTTGTTTTATCTGATCTGAATCCTCCTTTTATTGATGCTAGTTTTTGTCCCGCATCAATCGTTCCGGTTCTGAATCTTATAACACCACCGTTGGCATGTTTTTTCGTTTGAGCATTATTTAAAATTTTATATCCCCCAGCATTAAATAGACTCTCAAAAACGATTGTTTCAGGTTTATCCTCTGGATTTGAAACATCCATTCCTATTATGGACCGCTTGTACTGGTGATGCCAAAGTGAAAGTCGTGGAACTCGACCAGTGAATGCCGGCAACCCACTGAGTCTAATTTTGATCCGGTAATGGCCTGGGCTCTTAAGGTTAATTGCATCCCAGCCTTCGCCTAACTGGGCAAAGTAACGTTTACCTTCTTCGCCAGGATACTGACGATCTTTTTTCGAAGAAGGCTCGTTATCGAGCGAAGCAAGTTCGATCACTTTATCTGCAGCTCTAAGGTAACGGTCGATATGCGATGGAGCAGTAGAAAGTAATGAGCCGATCCGTTCAAACCCATGCCAGCGGGGGTCCTCGTTGAATGCGCCGGGAGCTTCGACATCAAATACTACTCCAAGTAAGTCATAAACTGTATGAGCATATTCTTCGCGGCTCAGTCGGTACTGCTGCACTTTCCCGCGTTTGGCCATCCGGGTCGCGGTCCCTTCCCGGATTCTTTGGGTTATGGTCTCTGCGATGTTTCCAATTTCTAATGCCGAAGGCTGGGGCTCTTTTTTTGGTGGCATTTCACCTGCATTGATCCTGAACACTACCTCATCCCATTTTTGGACCACTAGTGGATTCGTAAAGTCGGTGTCCAGTGTATCCAAACGGAATTTGCCCTTTTGCTTAGATTCGTCGTGGCACCTGATGCAATAAGACTTCAGAAAATTCTGTGATGTTTGATCCAACCCATTGAACCCTGAAGCACTGCGGACAGAGGAGCTCATTGCGATAATAGCTATGATCAATGGGATCGGCAATGATCCAAGAATAAAGAACGAGGGCTTTTTTCTCGTGAAGATCATGGAAGGATCATTTTTTTTGAACGTTCATATGCTTCTTCGCTATTGATGTGTTCATCCCATGGGAGCAGTACATAAGTCCAAGGGCCTTTGACACGGACGATTCTGCCCG
>JASLJT010000015.1:0-14371 GCA_030747955.1 Verrucomicrobiales bacterium
GAAGGATGCCCCGCGATTCTTCATATTGGGAAACAGGCGTTCCTGTTCCTTCCAGAGCTGACCCACCCGACTGGACTTTTCAGGGGGAGCGTTCGCAAACCACTTATCGACAAATGGCTGGTGGCCTTTGCCTGCCGGGTAATCCTTGGGCAGTTCACGTTTTGCGATCTGCATCAGCAAACCGCGAGTTGACTTCGGAGATGAGGCAGTTGGTGGTTTTTTCTCAGCAGGCAGTTTCGAGACAACCTTTTGTTTTGCTGGAGTCCGCCCCTCTTCGAGACAGTAGAGAAAACGCATCCCACGCAGAAAGAGCTGTTTACCCGCGAGGGCCGGAGAAGCGTGGAAGTCGTCATCCAGTTCGTTAGTAGCGAGCACCTTCGTCTCACGCCCCCGTTCCAACACCAAGACTGTGCCCTTACGGTCCGTCATATAGATCCGGCCAGCGGCCCCTACCGGCGAAGAGTAAACTCCACCGAGACCGGGCAGCCGATCCCTCTCAATTACCCGACTACCATCCTTAACATCGACGCAAGTCATGATGTTCTGATTCGACTGGGTGAAATAGAGAAGGCCATCATAAAGTATCGGCGAAGGCACGTAAGGTGTGCCCCGCTTGACTTTCCAAAGGACTGAGTCCGTCACGTCTCCTTTGCCTGTGATTGGGATAGCGAGTAGCGAGTATCCCTCGTAGCCACTCATACAATAGACAACTTCGCCATCGACGATCGGGCATGGAGTGCAGTTTCCCGTCAGACCTTTTGCCTCCCAAATAATTTCGCCAGTTTTGAGATTGTAGCTACGGACCTTATTCGATGCGCAGGTGATGACCTGCGTCACCCCGTTGTGCTTCGCTATTGCTGGCGTCGCCCAGGCGTTCTTCTCGTCCCGATTCTTTTTCCATATGGGCTTCCCGCTATTTGCATCCAGCACTTCAATAGTCGATTGCCCGGCATGGTCACGGACAATCACAATTTTTCCGTCGTGGACCACCGGCGAGCTACCTTCGCCCAAGCTCGCACCCATTTTCGCCCTTCCAAGGTCACGCTCCCAAAGTTTCTTTCCGTCGTGGCTATAAGCAAACAATCCGCCAGACCCGAACCAACAATATATTCGCTTATCATCGCAGAAGGGCGAAGCCGAAGCGAAGCTGGCGTCTCTGTGATGGCCCTGGTGGGGAACCAAGGTTTTTGCTACGTCCCGCCAAAGCTCCTTTCCCGTCTTTTTATCAATGCAAAGTACCGTCATTTGGTAGCTGGTATTGGGATGCTTGATCCCGAAGACCCTCTCTGGCTGATCTTCCGGCTTCGGCAGTGACGGATCAACCTTCTCGGTATTGACGGCCGTAGTCACAAATACTTTGTTGCCCCACACGATCGGGCTGGAGGTTCCATGGCCTCCTATTTCAATTTTCCACGCAACGTTCTTTTCTTCGCTCCACTCTACCGGTGGATCCGCGGTGCGGGATACGCCATTATTTTCCGGGCCACGCCACTGATGCCAATTGTCAGCGACCGACTGGGCCTGGCCGGCCGTAGTCGCCAAAATCGAAATGGTAAAGAAGAGAGCAGCTGAGCCAATCTTCATAATAATATCTTTAGGGGCGGGAATAACCTCTCGAAGTTTCATATTTTGGAATTTGTTATTTCTTAATAAGATTCTTAATAAGAATTCCTCGAAATATTTTAAATTAAGATAAATTATTTTCTTTATTTAATGTGCCTCTCCTTGAAATTTAATCGTGCCCCGCAAATGGTGCACAAATTAAGTGGAGGCGAGGGGAGTTGAACCCCTGTCCTCATGAGACTCTGCTTAAGCGTCTACATGCTTATTTGGTGCTTATTATAGAACAGTAAGTGCATCCAAAAAACTCAGTTGTTCCGTTTGCCCTGTTTTATTTTAGCTGACTGCGCGGACACCCCGAAGAAAGCCTAGCCTGTTGTCGTCGCCTCGTCCCCCTAACAGGCGTCAGGAGCGAGGCGTCGCTGATTAAGCAGCGAGAGCTAATTCGTTAGAATCTGCATTTATATGTTTTGATCCGCTTTTTTACGAGGCCAACAGATCATCCTCGGCATGCAACTCAAGTTTCATATCATCAGTCGAAACCAAAGCGCCCCCAAATTGGGTAAGTGAACCCTCGTACTTTACTGGTTAAATTGCAAGTCGCCTAAAAAGAACAAAGACCAATCCCTAGGCTTGAATCCCTACCTGCAAGGTATAGAATCAAGTTTTAAAATGAAGATTTCTAAAAAGGCGGAATATGCTATGAGAGCAGTCATTGGGATTGCACGCAACCCCAGGAACGTTCCGCTTCAAATTAGTGAACTTTCAAATTCCGAATCCATACCTATAAAATTCCTCGAACAAATTCTCTTATCACTCAAGAAGGCCGGGACACTGAGAAGTAAAAGAGGAGCCAGCGGCGGGTACTATCTGGAAAAAGATCCCTCAGAAATATCATTAGGAAGTATCCTCGAAATTATTGACGGCCCATTTGACCCGATAGGTCTAGCCACGGGCAATAGGCCAGGGACTGGACTCGAGGAATGCTTTTCTGATTTAAGTGAAATCGTGATTAATCATCTCGATCAATGCAGCATTCAGGACATCATTGAAAAAGAAAAACCAGAAGGACTACTTGCCTTTGAGATTTAATTTCAATGTCAAAAAAATAAGATGACCGACTTCTTCGAAAATGAAGTTGAAACTGAATCAAAAGATTCAGATTCGTTGATCGACTCATCGGTCCCATTAGCCGCACGCATGAGGCCCCGATCACTGGATGAATATGTCGGGCAAAAACATATCCTGGGTGAAGGAAAACTGCTCAGAAGGGCGGTGGAAGCTGACCGGTTCGCCTCATTAATATTTTACGGCCCTCCCGGAGTAGGTAAAACGAGCTTAGCCAAAGTCATAGCCAATCATAGCCAATCACGTTTTCTTAATTTGAGTGGAGTCGAAAGCAATGTCGCAGAAATACGTAAGTCCGTAGAGTCCGCCGAGTCACTTAATAGGTTACATAACTCCACAACAACATTGTTTGTTGATGAAATACATCGTTTTAACAAGGCTCAGCAGGATGTCCTCCTCCCGCACATTGAAAGAGGAACCGTAAGATTCATCGGCGCCACTACTCATAACCCGTTCTTCTATGTTAACAGCCCATTAGTTTCCCGTTCACAAGTCTTTGCATTGGAACCATTACAAAGTGAGGACCTTGAAGAATTAATTGATCTTGCCATTAAGGATTCAGAAAGAGGATACGGCGAACTTAAGATTAAAATATCTAAAGAAGCCATTGAGTTACTTGTCACAAAATCAGATGGCGATGCCAGGAAGTGCTTGAACGCACTTGAACTTGGCGTCATCACGACGGAGCCGAACAAGTCTAAGGTTATTAATTTTGATATTACGGTCGCTGAAGAATCGATCCAGCAGAAGACAGTCGTTTATGATGGGGACGGTGACGCTCATTACGATACGATAAGCGCATTCATTAAATCCATGCGGGGATCAGATCCAGACGCTGCCCTGTACTGGTTGGCAAAAATGTTATACGCGGGAGAAGATATAAGATTCATTGCCCGCAGAATAGTAATCGCTGCTTCTGAGGATGTGGGGCTCGCGGATTCAAATGCGTTGAGAGTCGCAGTGGCAGCGCAGCAAGCAATAGATTTCATTGGCTTACCTGAAGCTCAAATTACTCTCGCTCATGCAACAGTGTACATAGCCACTGCACCAAAAAGTAATCGGTCCTATGCAGGCTTAATGGCAGCAAAAAAAGATATCGAGGGAGGAAGAACTCTCGCTGTGCCTAAGCATCTGAGAGACGGGCACTACAAAGGAGCAAAACAGTTAGGTCACGGAGAAGGATATTTATACAGCCATGATTTCGAGGGAGGATACATTCCACAAGCTTATCTGCCAGAAGGGCGCCGATACTATGAGCCTACGGAAAATGGGCAGGAAAAACGGATAAGTGAAAGGCTCCAGTACTGGCGGGATCAGTTCGAAAAAGCCTCAAAATCTTAATAAATCCTCTTAATAGAGTGGAAAATCCTTAAGTTTTTAATTTTCTTATGGTAATTATAGTTAAGTATGGTATTAATAGTAATATATTATAATTTTAATAATTATTTAAATTCAGTAAATCTTAAATTATTGGGCTTTGCCTTTAAAAATAGAATCAATGAATACCCACCCCGCAGAATTTGGCAATCAACGCTTCAATCTTACTCGCCTCCATGACGCAGAGATAGATCTGATTAGCGGAGAAGTCATTTTTGAACTTGAGCTCAAACTCTACAATAAAGCTCAAAGATTATTTTTAGGAATACTGGACAGTCATAGGCTCGAAGCCACATCAATGCATCTTCAGGGAGGCATCGCTGTCTCACTAAATGCTAGTAATGGTGAAGTCATTGATCCAATCAATGGACAAGGAGTCATAGGCTATCTAAACCAATCAAAAATAGAATCTGAAAGCTCTATTTTTATGTGCTTGGAATTTGAAAAAATAAAGAGTATCTACATCCCAAAGCTCACTGTCGGTGAAGAAAAAATCCTACTCCCTGCCCTTCATCTCCCAGAATTTAAATCGATCAGCCTAGTCGTTGGAAATTCCGGAAATAAGAACGAATCTGAATTTTCTAATCCGCACCTAATGGTCACTGAGCTTGACTGCGGCCTAGCGTCCTGAGCCTCTCACGCTTAACCAATACAATTAGTTAATGGACTAATTGCTTCTGACTTTCTCCTTTTCAGATTCACTCCGCATACGAAGTGACTTCAGTTCCCGGCTCAGTTCATCTTCAATCTGCTCCGCTTCCTCAAACTGACCTTCTGATAAGGATTCTTGTATCTTGCTGCGGAGAAAGACTTCACGCTCTGCAATTTTTGCTGAGTACTTTTTTTCTATCTCCGAAATCAACTCTTTCTGCTCTTCGCTTAATGATTCCTTCGGAGACTCCTTCTCTAAACGCTCCATGGCAAGTTCGTATGCTGATTTCATAAGAATACAATATCACAAATTTAATGAGAAAATCCAGTAATGAAAATTCATGGACCAATGGAAATTAATGGCTAACATGATAAGCTCTCAGCCCATCAATGAACATCATGAAACCCCAATGGCTACTGTGCTTTGACTTTGATGGCACATTCATTGATCCAAATAACAGCACCGAAGTTGATCCGCTCCTCATGAGTTCTCTCGAAGAACTGCGTGAACGAGACGCCGTCTTTGCCATTAATACCGGCCGATCCTTGATTGAGGCAATGGAAGGGATGCACCGGTGCGGGTTACGCGATATTCCTGATTACCTCATTGTATGGGAACGTGAAATCTATCAACCAAATAAATTCAGACGCTGGATCGATTATGGCAATTGGAACAAAAAGTGCCGAAAGGATCACTCCAAACTATTCAAAAAAAATCGAAAGTTTTTGGATCAAATAAAACACTTCGTTGAAGAACAAAGTAAAGCAAAGTGGGTCGCCAGTTCAGATGAGCCCGCAGCAATCATTGCTACTAGTGATGAAGAAATGGATCAATTATGTGAACTGATTCAGAGAGAGATCTCTAATTCGTCACCGAAAAACTTATCTTACGAAAGGAATTCCATTTATCTCCGCTTTGCACATTCAAGTTATAATAAAGGAACCGCGGCAGCCTCACTCGGAGAACTGATAGGAGTTCCTCCTAAGAACACATTCGTGATCGGGGACAACCATAATGATCTCTCGATGCTAGATAAAGAAATTGCATCGATGATTGCCTGTCCTGCTAATTCTGTACAATCAGTCAAAGCTAAAGTTAAAAAACAAGGCGGATATATAGCTTCAAAAAATTCAGGTTCAGGAGTCGCTGAAGCAATTGGGCACTTCTTTAATTAGCAATTAAAAGGACAAACGCTCATCTGACTCAATCAATTCATTGAGCTCGTTCCATCCCCCTGACCGTTGCGACTGGAAAAGATTGAGGTAAACTTTCACCTCTTCTTCTGAGTGCGCCTCCAACATTTCATCTACTGCTTTCTGGAGTTTCTTTTTATCTAATTTTTCAGGCAAATCACCTTCGACTGAACCTTCTCCATCATGCTCAATGCCTAATTGATCCAGAAAGCCAATTAGCATATCCATTTTTGCTTTTAGCAACCACACCTGAAGTACTTGATCGGCAATTTCACTGCTACTTTTCAACTTCAGGTTACTAATCATCCAGCTAATTTGTTTATCTATAGGTTTTTTTTGAATGAATATTGGGCGCAAATTGCGGCTCTGGGCAAGACTCGCCAGTACAGATTTATAGGCTTCCTTTTCATCCGCCTTAAGATATTGAATAATCTGTAAAGAAAGCTCCTCTGAAATGTGCTGAAAGATTACGTTACTTTGTAGCATTAGGGAATGTGCTTCTGTTCCATGATAAATCAACCTTCTCCAACCCTTGACCTTACATTTTAATACTGGAAAGTGAGGTTAACCATACGATGCGAGTAACATACGTAACTGCCGGAGCCGCGGAAATGATATGTGGCAGCTGTTTACGAGATAATATTCTCGTGAAAAGGCTCCGCGATTTGGATTGTTCGGTAATTCTGGTTCCTGTCTACACTCCGATCACGGTAGAAGGAGAAGACTCAAGTGATAATGCGCTACTATACGGTGGCATCAGTGTCTATCTGGAGCAGAAATTTCCTCCGTTCCGATACTTGCCAGGATTTATGACGAAGTGGCTGGACCGTCCTGCTATAGTCAGGTCCTTAACTAACAAAAGAAAAATTGAAATCGAAGCTGAAAATCTCGGTGAGCTCACATTATCAATACTGCGCGGAGAGAAAGGCAATCAGCGGCAGTCTCTAAAAAGGGCCGTTCAATGGATAAAAAAAGAATCAAAACCTGATCTCATAAATCTCACCAATCTACTCATTGCTGGGTTCGTCCCATCAATAAAACGAGAACTAAATTCACCTGTCATTGTTACCCTGCAAGGAGATGACCTTTTCCTTGATGAATTAACAGAATCGCACAGAGACCTTGTCATATCCGAGCTGAGACGACTCGCATCTCATATCGATGGGTTCATAACTTTCAGTCAATTCTATGCCAAGAAAATGGCTGCTTTACTGGAAGTTCCTGAAGAAAAATTTCATCTAGTTAATCTGGGAGTAGAGACTGGTGAATTCAATGACTTGACTCGTCATCCTATTAAGGATCCGACGATAGGATACTTTGGCCGACTGGCTCCGGAAAAAGGATTCCATAACATCGTGGATGCATTCATTGAAATTCATCAAGAATACAATCTGAGCAATGTGCGACTATGTGCTGGGGGCTGGCTGAGTCCGGCCGATCAAAACTTTTTTGATCAACAAATAGATAAATTAAAATCAGCTAATCTCATCAACTTCTTCGATCATATCGGATCACCGGATCTAGAAAAAAAGAAGGATTTCTTACGCAAAATTGATGTCTTCTCCCTTCCAACTACTCATGAAGAACCTAAGGGCCTCTCTGTCCTAGAAGCTCAGGCCTGCGGAATACCCGTAGTTCAGCCTGAGCACGGAATCTTTCCAGAAATGTTAGCAAAAACCGAAGGAGGAATATTGTATGATCCTACAAATTCAAAATCTTTAGCCAAAGAAATAGTACGCTTATTAAAAGATAAAGATTATGCAAATCAATTAGGTGAAATGGGGCGCAAAAACACCTTTGAATTATTTAGTGCAAAAAAAATGGCTGAAGAAACACTGCAAGTTTATCTCCAATTCACTGGCAGTTGATAATATTTAGTAAGTGGCCCTGCCGCCACTCAGATCAAAAACTGCTCCCGTATTAAAGCTAGCCTCTTCTGAAACTATCCAACAGGCTAAAGACGTGATTTCTTCGAGTGTTCCGCACCTCTTCATTGGAATCTTTTCAGTCATATAATCAACTTGCCACTGATCAAGAGCATCGACCATCGCCGTACGGATAACTGCCGGCGCAATAGTGTTTATTGTAATGCCCGTTTCTGCATAATCTTTCGCTGCGCTCTTCGTCAAACCAAGGACCCCGGCCTTAGTTGCCGAATACGCTGTCATCCCAGCATTGCCTTCCTTTCCAGCAATCGAAGCAAAAAGTAATACTCTTCCGTAATTTTGTTTCTCCATGTGCCTCACGGCATACTTCGTCACAGAGAATGATCCTCGAAGATTAACAGCATAGACCTGATCAAAATCATTAACTTCGACTTCAGTAATCTTTTTCGCATTCGGCCCAACTATCCCTGCGCAATGAACAACGATATCAATTTTTCCCTCAACGCTCACGACTTCATCGAAAGCTGAACTCACTGCCGAGTCATCAGATATATCAACTTGGAATGGACTCGATCCCGAAACCTCTTGAGCTGTTTTTTTTAGTAATTCTATATCCTTATCAAAAATGCATACTCTGGCACCTTCTTCAGCGAGCCTAATTGCGATTGCCTTACCGATACCGTCCGCTCCCCCAGTAACGACAGCTACCCTCCCCTCATAACGATTTAAATTAAGATTCATTTTGTTTTACGCTTCTTTATTGGCCCATAAGGATCACTGGGACCTTTTTTATGATCAACGTATTTTGAAAGATCGCGCATTGAAATAACAACGCATCCCTCCTCCTTCATTAACTTCATGTACTCTTTAAATTTGTCCTGATCACAATTGACCCAAGGATGATCCAGAGCAGGCACACCGTGAAAACAAATCACCGCAATTTTTCCATCCCGGGCCTTACTAATCGCCCATTTTAAATCTTCGATCCCCCACCTGGGACCGGCATATCCTGTCGTTGGAATGAGCAGCGGATGATCTTCTAACGGATCATAAACGGGTCCCCTCGATCCGGATCCGCTGTCTTTAAATTCCGGACCCACTCCGCGTCGGGAAAAATGATAACCTTTTTCTTGAAGTACCTGAACCGACTTGAGGTCATGAGAGAATCCTGGATATGCAAATGTAGTTGGCTTAGTAATCTTGTATTGATCACAGCGACCCTCGATGTGTTCCAATTCCTTAGAAAATTTTTCACGGGAAATTCGCGTCACATTAGGGTGAGTTTTGGTGTGATTACCAATTTCAAAACCCATGTCATTCAACTCCTTAATCTCCTTCCAGGTCACGTAATGCCTTTTATTACCTAAGAACCCTAGTCCCTCAGTAACGTAAAAGGTTGCACCAAAACCATATTCTTTAAGAACCCCAGCTACAAAGTTACGGTCAGACTTATTACAATCATCAAATCCGAGAACAACCAACTTATCGGGTATCGGTTCGAGCGCACTCGCAGAAGAAATGATTAACGAAAACGCTAAATATAAAACTGGGCCTATTTTTCTCATAAATATTAATGTTTTATTTTCCGGGCATCTCCGACCCTAACAACCTTACCTGTGTCCGCACTTTCAATTCCAGCAAAGCATAGAGCAAGCGAACGTAAATTATCTCGAGCACTATTATCAGGCTCTCGTCCCTCCTCTATTGCACACAAAAGTTCTCCCATTGTTCCTTGAAACCCATTTTCAAACCAACAGCCATCGAGTGGAACAACGCATTCACCGTCCTCCGTATAAATTTCCATTCTTGGTTGTTCATTGAGGCCAGGCCCGCGACTCCTCAGTGTCCCTTTCGTTCCCACTACGGTGGTAACATCTTCCTCACCTAACTGGGTATGAGAATTGAAGGACATTCTTACCTGCGACTCAGGATAATTAATTATTGCAGATGCTAATGCGGGCGGTGAAAATTTCTGCTCTTTGAACCGCACAGCAGAAGCATAAACATCGACCGCGTCCTGACCACGCATGAAACAATTCGAAATGTCAAACCAATGGACTGCAAAATCATAAAGAATTAGATGATGGATGCTTTCAAATGCGTCTATACCTGTTATCCATGTCTGATCCCATTGCAGTGAAAGATCAACACTCACAACCCTACCAATTAGTCCATCCATTATGGCGTTCCTCATGTATGAAAAATGTGGCGCCCAACGGCCATTCTGATTGACTGCCAATTTAACTCCATTCTTGTCCGCTAAGGAAACGAGCTCTTCACCCTGATCCAAATCAAGGACGAAAGGCTTTTGACTAAGCACATTCTTACCAGCTTCCAAAGCATCTCGGACTATGGGAATGCGATCATCTGGGTGAGGAGTTATATCAACAACATCAATATCTCCATTATCTAAAATTTCCCGGTAATCATCATGAACTTGGGCATCAGGAAAGAACTTCTCCTTCCTCCCCTCTGCCTTTGAACGTGTCCTATTATTCATAGCAACGACGTCCCATCCGCAAACTTTATAAGCCTTTAAGTGAAAATCACTAATCCCTCCAGTCCCGATAATTCCAATCTTAGGACTGTAATTCTTTGGTATTGGCGGCAAATAACTGACAGGAGGAGCGTCAATTGTTCGAACTTCTTTTTCTGGACTCAAACCATAATCATCATCTTCGGCCATTTTTATATTATTGTTTTTCCGCACCATTCTTGACGGTTCGGCCCGTTGAAAGCAAGGTATTGATTAGTTTTGCTATTATTCGTTCACATCATTCTTTTTTCCCTTACGATGGGCCTAATAGGATCATCCAAGGAAAAATCTACGCCATTCTGGGCATTCGTTTCTCCTTCGGAGCCAAAAATTCCTAATATTCAGAATACAAAATGGCCTATTAATCCAATCGATAATTTCATTTTAGAGAGAATTAAAAAGGCAGGACATCAACATAGTGAAAGGGCCGAACCTAGAAAACTTGTGAGGAGAGCCTATTTAGATTTACTAGGGATTCCTCCAACAACTGAACAATTAAATTCTTATCTAGAAAATAAGAATCCTAATGCTTGGAGCAGGCTCATTGAAAAGCTCCTCGCCTCCCCCCTTTACGGAGAACGGTGGGGAAGGCACTGGCTTGATGTTGCTAGATATTCTGACAGTAACGGAATGGATGAAAATATCGCACATCCCGAAGCTTATCGTTACAGAAACTATGTCATAAATGCTTTCAATCAGGACAAGCCCTTCAATCAATTCATTATCGAGCAAATCGCTGGGGATTTATTACCGGCAGAAAGCTCCGGCAAAAAACGCGAACAAACAATAGCGGCTGGATTCTTATCTGTTGGCCCAAAAATGCTCGCCTGTGATGATCCTGATAAAATGAGAAGGGACATTGCAGATGAACAAATTGATACGACCGGGCGTGCTTTCATGGGAATGACATTCGGTTGCGCAAGATGCCATGACCATAAATTTGACCCAATTTCCATAGAGGATTATTACGGACTCGCTGGAATATTCATGTCCACCAAAACACTGATCAAATATAGCGTTGTTGCGCAACTTCACCACCACGATTTATCAACAAAGGAAGAGAAGGATCGACGTAATAAAATTTCACAAATTGAGAAAAAAATATCCGCTAAAGACATTCAAGAGGATTCCAAGAAGAAACTTCAAGATGAAGTTGCGACACTGAAAAAAGATTCAACTCCTCCTTATGATATTTTAGCCGTGACTGAATATCCAACCAAAGATGTTCGAGTTCATCTTAGGGGTGATTACCAGACATTAGGAGACACAGTTCCAAGGAGACTCCCACCGGCAATAGCGGGTCAATTTCAGCATCCCATGCCTAACGACCAGAGCGGACGACTGCAATTAGCACGCTGGATCGCTTCTGAAAAAAATCCACTAACTGCTAGAGTCATTGTTAATAGAATTTGGCGATGGCATTTTGGTAGAGGCATCGTTCCTACACCAGACAACTATGGAACATTGGGAGAAAAGCCAACTCACCCAGAACTACTTGATCATCTGGCACTCGAATTCATTCATTCAAATTGGTCCATAAAATCAATGCACAGATTAATTATGAACTCTGCAACTTATCAGCAATCATCTTTTACAGATGAATCCATTAAAAATGCAGATCCAGACAATGAGTTGTTCGCTAGGTGGAAGATTCGCAGGTTAGAGTCAGAGGCTCTTCGCGATTCGATTCTTTTTAAAGCCAATCTACTAGATTTAAGCATAGGAAAATCGATGCTAACTGCCGCAAAAAATAAATATGCAAACCGCGATAAACTTTCAGAGCATATAAAAAGTAATAAAAGAACAGTATACCTCCCAGTCATGAGAAGTTCAGGATATGATGGGCAGAATGCTTTTGATTTCCCTGATCCAGCAATGATCAATGGGAACCGAAAAAGTTCTACGATCGCGCCTCAAGCACTATATCTCATGAACAGTCCGCTCATCCATAAATGTTCTAATGCATTGGCCGAAATGCATAAAAATGCCACATCGAAAGCACCCACATCAAATAGAATAAACTGGATGATTCTTCATCTTTTATCTAGACCCGCGACCAAAAAAGAAACCTTGCGTGCAGAGAACTTTATTCATGCATATTCACCAGGTAACGAACAAGCCGCATGGGCCGCATTCGCTCGAACTTTATTTGCATCAAACGAATTTTTATATATTGAATAATATAGAATTGAAATAATGGGACTTTGCTTAAATCGCCATCCCTCACCCCTTAGCAGAAGAGATATGCTCAAGGGAAGCGGCATTGGCTTTGGATCACTCGCATTGAACGCAATGCTGACAACTGGATCCTCATCAACGCAACTCTCTCCGAGCCTAGCTAAAGCTAAAAGAGTCATTTTTCTTTTCATGCACGGAGGCCCTTCGACCCTAGATTTATTTGATCCAAAAGAGTCTCTCAAGAAAAATAATGGTAAACCTTTACCGTACGATAAACCACGCATTGCATCATCCAAGACTGGCAACCTTTTGGCATCTCCATGGAACTTTAAACAACACGGTCAGAGCGGAGCATGGGTGAGCGAACTCCTACCTAATATTTCATCCATTTCAGATGATCTCTGTTTTTTAAATTCAATGCATTGTTCAAATTCCCGGCACGGCGGGGCCCTTCTTGAACTTCACACAGGATCAGACACCTTCACTCGTCCATCTATGGGATCTTGGATCAATTATGGCCTTGGAAGCGAAAATAATAATCTCCCAGGATTCATAACAATTAATCCTCCCAGTAGTCACGGAGGATCTGGGGCCTGGTCTTCAGCATTTCTTCCTGCTCGTTATGGAGGAACCATGATCCGAGGAAACAGTAAGGAAATGAAAATTCCTTTCATAAACAACCCTTTAAAGGACAGATCCAAGCAAAGAAAAGAAATCGATCTCTTAAATGCCTTAAATCTCGAACATCTAAAAAAACACAAATTCAACACTGATTTAGAATCACGTATAGAATCTTACGAACTGGCCTTCCGCATGCAAATGGCAGCGCCCGAGATTCAAGATATTTCTGAAGAACCAGCACACATCAATAAACTCTACGGATCAGACGAAGCCCCAACTGCAGAATTTGCTAAACAATGCATTATGGCAAGAAGACTCAGCGAATCAGGAGTGCGGTTCGTTCAAGTAACTCACCGATATTGGGACTCGCATGGAAATTTACGTAGTGAACATGAGAAACTTTCGAAAGAAATGGACAAGCCAGTGACGGGATTAATCACAGATCTAAAACAGCGTGGACTTTTGGAAGACACTCTTGTCCTCTGGGGAGGCGAGTTCGGAAGGACCCCAGTCGCTCAGGGCAACAATGGACGCGACCATAATCCACACGGCTTCACCATGTTCATGGCTGGCGGAGGAACTAGACCTGGCATCCAATACGGAAGCACTGATGATTATGGCTACCATGCAGAAAAAAATCCGATACACTTCCACGACCTGCATGCAACTATCCTCCACTTAATGGGCATTAACCATACGGATCTTACATATCGATATGCCGGCAGAGATTTTCGTTTAACTGATGTTCATGGTAAAATTATCACGGATATTATAGCTTAGAAAACCCATCTAAATCTAATGCGTATTGTCACCTGCTGCTCTAGGAGTGGAAGTTCATTCATCTGCCAATTACTACATCGTTTAGGAGCAGATTTCGGATCCGACAAAGAATTAGTCCGAGCTGATGAGTGGAACAGTAAAGGGTACTTTGAAAACAAATCCGTAAATAAGCTTAATCACGAACTCCTTTTCGGACCATGGTCATCACCTAACATATGGATAGAATCAATGTGGCCAAAGAACCCATTGATTCGATTGCGGAAAATATCCTCATTGGCCTTGGCTCCATTAGTTTCAAGAAAATCGTTAATTCAGAAACGCAGCAGAAAAAAATCTGAACAGATAATTTCAATATCAAAAGAACTTAACAACAAAATCGTTAAGGATCCTAGGTTCTGTTATTTAATGGATCCATGGCAGACTCATGGCAGCATTGATTCAGTATTATTTGTCCTTCGTC
>JASLJT010000016.1:0-10844 GCA_030747955.1 Verrucomicrobiales bacterium
TGATCTATTGGTGTAATCAATTGAGGTTTCGGCGCATCAGATCCTTTTTCTTGGTCCGATGGTGGAACCAATAAACGATTCTGCGATTTATTATCTTCAGATTCCGGAATTATTAGTTTCGGGCGATTTGACTCTTCCTCTTCTGGCATGATCTCGTGATTACTTTACGAATTGTAAATTACTTATAGTCTTGTCTCACTACTACTTACAAATCATTTATAAAAATTTGATTCTTTTACTGCTTTTTTTTATTAAAGTAATTGGGCCACCGAAATAGCTTAACTCCTTCACCAAGGCCTCCCACCTCCCCCAAAAGCGACTGAACCTTATCAAACCACTTATCCATATCTGGCGCAGAAGCTGAATCTGCACTTTGGGGGAAAATTAAGTATGAAACCTTTAAGTCACTTACAGGCCGCTTGTAAGAAGTTGCATTAGAATTTAATTCTTTAGCTACCCTCAATGACGCTTCACCCAATTTCCATGTTGGACCAGTGTCTCCAATAATCGCAGGTAAAATTCTACCTTCGAAAATTATTGCAACGTAATCGCCGACAGAAGGTGCAAATTTATTTTGACTCGCATACAATCTCATCCAAGAAGGGATGACAATAAATGGATCAGCTCGAGCAATTAAAAAACTTCGCGCTTTCATATCAGCAATTTCACGATTCAAAGTTTCAATTTTTTGCTTTGATATTTTTACTTTCGAAGAACTCAATTTGCCTTGCCCAAGTCTGTTAACCTCATCACTCAATTTCTTTTCCCATCTCTTAAGCAATGGATTGGGCTGTTCTGTTTGCTTTTTCCAACCATAACTAGTGAAGGGCTGGTAATTGGTAGACTCTGCTATGTATTGATCATATTCCGGCATACGATCTCCATCTGATCCGTCTGAAACAACATCCATATCACTCTGAATAAATAAAACCTTCCTCTTAGTTTTTGGATGAACTAATTCAAGTATTGTCTCACAGTCATAGAAATTATGCCTGTCAGGCACTGCATTTAATCGAGTCAGGAACTGTTGTAATCTTTTGGCTTTCAAATCATACAATTTGTAATAAAAACCAGACACTTTTCCCGTCTTGACCATATCGTCAAACTCAGGAACAATTTCGCTCAAGTGTTGATTAATAGATAAGATCCCTTGTGCATCTTTAACCGGCAACGGAACTCGCAAATTAACATTGAAATCAAAAGTATAACTTTTCCTATCTGTCCTCTCTTGTGAAGCGAATGCACCTTGAGTAACATTCATTGAAGAATTGGAATCAATTCCGTTCCACAGTCGAGCCGTATCAATGCTCTTATAATTAACAAATTTACTCGGAAGAGGTTCTCTTACCAAAACTTTTTTGACTACCTCTTTGTCGCGATAGATGACCTTTGAATTCTTATCGTTAGGATCAGATTTACTATTCGCTTTAGACAAATAAAACCAACAAGCTAAAACACCAAAAATTAAAGAAGCTGATCCAAAGCCAATTAAATACATTCGCACCGACCTCCTCATTTACTTCCTAGATTTAATTAATCGAAAGCTAGGATCTGTTTGCACCTTTAATGATTAATAATTTAATCATTAATTTATTTTTACTGTACAGATGAACCTGTTAAACAATCCATTATCAGCTCTGGCACTATGGCTTCTCTGGGATAGGTAAGATAAAATCATCTTCAACTTCAGGAATCGGAAGCAGCTCTGGCACTTCCTTTTCTTCAGTTTTCAGTTCCTTCCCGTCACCGATAGGTAAATCTTGAGGGGACTTCGATTCAACTTCCTTTGGCTTCTCTTCTGTAACAATTTCCTTAGGAGCCTCTGTTAAATCCAAACCTTCAACAAATGGCACTTTGATCACTTGACCTTCTCTAATCAAATCACCACTAATACCATTTAATTGTCTCAAAATTGAAACTGAAGTCTTTCGATCTCTCGAAATCTTCCAAAGACTATCACCTTTTCTTATTGCATAGTCCTCTGTCTTTATTGATTCAATTTCCTTACTGATTTTACCTTCCTCATCAGGATAATCAGCAAAATCCACATTTAACGGATGAACTTCCCCTCCCTTCACTCCAATTGATGGCAATAAAGAAATTGGAGCCCGCTCTCTGATACCACATCCAGCCATTAAAAGGGCAAGGATCACTATATTAATCTGGTAGAATTTCATCGATTTCTTTCTTTGCCTGATTTTCATTATTACATTTTGAGCCGTCTCAAACAAAATGACAATAACTAAGAAATCATTTTTATGTCTTGGATGTACTTTCATTATTCGGCGCATCAAACCTTTCTGACCTTTCTGCTTCGACCCTTTGTTCATAATCAGGCAAATAAAAAACATTACGATTAACTAAAAAAGACCATGCCGCAAAATGTCGTTTTTTATTGTTAATTTCCCTAAATGATAAATTTACCATGTATTTAGCTGCGCGTAATTTACTTTTAACTTCCCAAGAAATAATTCCGCTATCTTCATCATAAACAACCGGAACATCTCCGAAACCACTAACTTTCATACTAATTGAATCAGGTTCAATCGCTACATATGCAGAAACATCTACAAGTATATTTGGCAGCCTGTCTATAATCTCCTTCCCGTTCTCCGGCCAAACTTTGATCCGACTCGAATTACCCGCTGCTTTGTCATTGTTCCCAATTATATTTTGCGCACCGACCAATCCTCCTTTCCCTCTAAAGCTAGTTCCTGCCTTCCAATTAATGTCATTGTTTCCGTGAATTATGTAACGAGGCAATTCATAAAGGAGCGTCTCATATCCAGACTTTGCTCCATTAACGGTCACCGCTGATGAGTAACCTGCCTCGGCAATCTTTTTTGCTAAGCTCTCATTATATTCTCCATAGGGGTAAGCGAAACTGTTAACAGTTACACCGAATTTTTTTTCTAATGATTCCTTAGAGCCTTTAATTTCTTTAACTAACCAATCTTGATAATCACTTTCATTCCTAAACTTCCTTTTAGCCTTCACTAAAAAATCGTGTGACACACTATGGCTACCCAACTCACCTCCTCCTTCGATTAACGCCCTCACCTCTTTATCGTTCAAAGTCCTTCCACTTCCTCCCAAAAAGTCTGTATACAGATAAAATGTAAAAGGATACTTAAATTCTTTAAGTATGGGCAAAGCTACATCCGCAAGATCATCATACCCATCGTCTATAGTAATGACGACGCAACTCTCAGGAATCTCTTTTGTCCCATCTCTCCATTTCATGTAATCACTAAAAGAAATTACTGGAATTCCTGCATCCTTGAGGGCCTGCATTTGAGATCTAAATTTTGTTACCCTTATCCTCATTTCCCCGGGATTACCTCGGGTAATGACCTGGTGATATCCTAAAAAAGTAACTCGAGAGCTTTTATCAATTATAGGATCTGGAAGCACTTTTGGAAGTTGCATAGGTTCAGGACTCATGTCCAACTCCTCTAGCTCTTCAGCTATTTCTAATTCAATTGTATTTGTAGCTTTTGGCCGATCACAAGCCACACAAATCAGTAAGCTAAAAATAAAAATGACAATAAAATTCAATTTGGCTCCTTTAATTTTTATATCTCTTTCCGCAACTCATTCTATACCATTATACTATGTCTAATATTAAAACCTAAGTTTTATCAATTATCTAACTTACTTAATATAAAAAATGAGCTCCTAAGAAAAATCAATCGCCATTATATATACAATATGTTGAGCTCTAAACACAATATAATGACCATATATTGTGAATTTCTGTCTTTTAAGCTGTTCAAACACAAAGCTTACCAATAAAATCCACAAATCTTAACAGTTTAATTTATTCTATTAAAAAATATGCGCTTAAAGTCGCTAAAACTTCACGGTTTTAAATCATTTGCCAATCGCACTGAATTTGAATTTCATCCTGGCGTAACAGGAGTTGTTGGACCAAATGGTTGCGGCAAGTCAAATGTAGTTGATGCGATCCGTTGGGTATTAGGAGAAACATCAGCAAAAGCCCTCCGCGGTGGAGAAATGGCCGATGTTATCTTTAATGGAACGGATAAAAGGAAGCCAGTAGGAATGGCCGAAGTTACTCTGACTCTATCTGACTGCGAAGACATTTTAGGCCTCGAATTTAATGAAGTCGCTTTAACCCGTAGAGTTTTTAGAGATGGCAAATCTGAATATCGGCTGAACGGGAATATTTGTCGGTTAAAAGACATTCACGAACTACTCATGGACACTGGAATTGGCCGCACCGCATACTCCATAATGGAACAAGGCAAAATCGATCTCTTGCTAAGTTCGCGACCCGAGGATCGAAGGACTGTATTTGAAGAGGCTGCAGGTATTACAAAATTCAAATCTCAAAAAAGAGAGGCTCTTCGGAAATTAGAATACACTGAAGCTAACTTACTTAGGGTAACTGACATTATTGAAGAAGTTAAGAGACAAATAAATTCTCTCAATCGCCAAGCCAGCAAGGCCAGAAGATATCAAGAGCTATTGGTTGACGTGAAAACACTGGACACCCATTTCAGTCATCGAAAGTTCGAAGAATTTGATGCCGAAAAAAGTGAACTTAACACTTCTATACAATCCTTATCAGGCGAAATTGCAGAATCTCAGAACTCGATTAGCGGAAAAGAACAAGCCATCATTAACGCTAGAAATTCACTGTCCTCACTAGAGGGAGACATCTCCAAGAGAAGAGAGCAATTAATAGACAATCAGAATAAAATTAACTCTTCAAAAAGCAGGATCGAATTCAACAATGAGCGACAGGCAGAATTAGACAATTTAATTACTCAGAACTCAGAAGACATATCGAAAACACAAGAAACGTTAAGCAAAGAAAAGACCGAGTTAGATTCCACTTCTGAATCTCTACTAAGAATCACAGAAAACTTAGATCATCAAAAACAACAACTCAGAGACCACGAAAAGAAAACTGCAGATTTACGAGAAAAAAGATCCGACCTAGAATTGAACCTTCAAGAAATATTAGAATCCAAAGCAACTAAATTAGCTCAACTTGCCAAGGTTAAAGCCGAATTAGGCTCTTTTACCAGCATGTCTGAAACCGACAATGAAAGAATAAATCAGATCGTTGGTCAGATCACAGGAATCAACAAAGAGCACACAGAGAGACAAACGGAATTCTTCGGAGTCAATGAGGAAATGAGCATTGCCTCTGAATCACTTCAAGATTTAGAAACTAAACTATCTCTAGCTGAAAAAGAATTTCAAAACGCAACCAATCAAAAAGATATTCTGAATGAAAATTTATCAAAATTTCATCGGGAATTGGCTAAAAAAGAGTCTCGCCTACAGGTTCTAAAGGCTCTCCTAGTTGATGGTGAGGGCCTAGGAAAAGGAACCCAAGCAGTCCTTGATAATCTTAAAACTAATACACAAAACCAATTCAAAGCTTATGGGCTACTCAGCTCTTTCATTGAAGTCGACCCAAATTATATCCCTGCCATAGAAGCCGCGCTCGGATCTCATTTGCAATCAATTCTAGTTTCCGATGAAACAATTGCAGAAAATGCAATCGAGATCCTCTCAAAGAATCGATTAGGGAGAGCAAGTATTGTTCCAGAAAATTTCGTTGCTCCTCCCTCCGCTCGTCAATTAATGACCTTACCCACAGGCGTTGAAGCCTGGGCCATAGACAAAGTACGATCCGCCGAAACTGTCAGCTCGTTAATTGAGCAATTACTAGAAAACACATTTATTGTTAAGGACATCAAAACCGCGATAGCTTTAAGAAAAGATTTCCCGTCTTATAGTTTCGCTACACTTGACGGAAACATTATCAGTTCCAATGGCTTCATCACAGGCGGAGCCGGCGAATCGGGAGACGCTAGCTCTTTGCTAGCTAGGCTAAATGAAATAAAGGAACTCGAAACAGAAACCTCTACCCTGAATGACAATTTAGGTGAACATCAGATGAAGATTCAAGAAATTGAAAACCTAGTCAATACTTCATCAGAAAAAGTTGATACCTGCAGAAGCCAATTACAATCTGCCACAATTACGCACTCAACTCTCGAAGGCAAAAAATCTCTTCTCGAACGTGAAAGCGAAGGCTTAGAATCTAAACTCCTTAATATGCAACAGGAGCAAAAGGGACTGTTAAGGAGACAGGAAAATGCTGAGACTAAACTCCAAGGCCTCAAAGATAGCGAGCAAGATTTAAACTCATCGATAGAGTCAATGAATCATCAAATATCGAAAATAGAATCTTCAGCCGAAGAAGCAAAAAGGCAGGAAACTGACTCTATAGAATTGCTTTCAGAATTAAGGACTGCAATGGCAGTAGAAGAAAAGGCACAACAATCACTCCAAGAGCTAAAGGCACCAATTACGGAAAGGATGTCCGGATTAGAATCCGCCATATCTCGCCGAGCTACCGAAGTCACTAGCTATAAAGAACGCATCGAACAGTCAAAGACTGAAAATGTTTCACTTAATGATCGAATAAGTGCACTCAATCAGGAATCACAAAACCTAGACGGAGCCCTTGAAGAAGTTACAAATCAACGAGTAAACAGAGCAGAAAGCGTTAGCAGTGCAGAAAATGAACTTCGTGACGCTCGAAGAAAAATTGCCAAATTGACTGAACAAAAGGGCAAAGAAGAAGTTAAAAAAACACAAATCGATCTCAGAATCGAAAGCCTCTGCAGCACAATTAGACAGAGATATAACATCGACCTTGGTCACTTTAGCCCTGACAGCCATACGCTACTTTGTGCCATTGATGATCAAAAAAAATCTCGCTCACTCAGAGAAAAGCGGCGAGCGGCTAGAGAAGCAAAACTTGAATCCGATGCTGAAACAGACCAAGAAAATGATCAGACCATAGACGAACAAGAAAATTCTAACACCCAATCCATCCCACAAATACCTGGAGAAGATCAACCCGATTGGGGTTTTGTAGAATCTGTCATTGATGAACTAAAACAAAAGCTTGATTCAATGGGACCAGTTAACATTGAAGCCATCGAAGAATTTGAATCACTGCAAGAACGCTATGATTTTCTCAATAAAGAGCACACCGACTTAACATCTTCAAAGGAAAGCCTTCACAAAGTAATCAATAAAATTAACCGCGAAACAAAGACACGATTCGCAGATACATTTGAAGAAATCAGAAAAAACTTCAGCCATGTCTTTAAAGAACTATTTGGAGAATCAGCTAGAGCAAACCTAGTCATGCTCGATGAAAGCGATCCTCTAGAGAGCGGAATCGATATCATAGCTAAACCACCAGGAAAGAAACCTCAATCCATAACATTACTGTCGGGTGGAGAAAGGGCAATGACAGCAGTCGCATTACTCTTTTCAATTTATATGGTTAAGCCAAGTCCCTTCTGCGTTCTAGATGAGCTTGACGCACCACTTGACGAATCCAACATCGGAAGATTTATCAAGCTATTAGACAGATTCACTAAAGAAAGCCAGTTTGTTATAGTTACGCACAACAAACGAACAATGAGCCGTTGTGAAGTTATGTACGGCGTCACACAAGAAGAATTCGGAATAAGCCAGCTCATTGGGATGAAATTCACTACTAACGCTGAGATTGAAACAAGCCAAACAACCAACTAAATCAGGATTGCCCAAATCATTACAAAGGTTAGAATGCTAAAATTATTATATGGCAAACTCTGCCAACCAGAACCAAGAACCAAGCGGAAAACTGTCAACCATAGCGGTTGATACTTACCGATGGATGATACTCGCTAGAACCTTCGAAGATAGAATTTCAAATATCTACCGAGCAGGAAAAATAATAGGTGGAGTGTATGTAGGCAAAGGTCAGGAAGCCTTTAGCGCATCTCTTGCCTCTCAGCTAGTGAAAGGGCAGGATATATACTCACCTCTCATAAGAGACATGGCCGGAAGAGCTGCTTTTGGTGAACCCCTAATCGATGCAGCAAGAACATACTTAGGATCAGCTCAGGGACCAACAGTAGGGCGGGACGGGAACGTCCATAGAGGGAACTCACAAGAAGGCATGCCCACAATGATATCCCACCTTGGAGCAATGATCTCAGTTGTAAGCGGAATGCTTTTTGCTCGGCGCTTAAGGAAACAACTTAACACCGTTGTAGGAGCTACTTGCATCGGAGACGGCGCAACATCAACCGGAGCTTTCCACGAGGCCCTAAACATGGCAGCTGTTGAAAAACTCCCATTAATTATATCTATTGCAAACAACCAATTCGCATACTCAACACCAACTGACAGACAGTTCGCATGCAATGAACTAGTAGACAGAGCCGCTGGGTATGGAGTCAATGGAATAAATATCAACGGTACTGATCTAATAGAATGCATTAAAGGATTTGAGAAAGCTATATCACTAGCACGGGCTGGCGAGGGACCTCAAATCGTTGTAGGAAATTTACTTCGCCTATCAGGTCACGGCGAACACGATGACTCTCCTTATATCTCAGATGAACTTCGATCTTCGGACCTTGGTCAGGATTGCCTCCTTAAAGCCAAGGATAAAATTATAGAAGAGAGCTGGTGCACTGAAAAAGAATGTAATGAAATTCAAGCGCAAGCCACTACTGAAGTTAATGCCGCAATAGCTCAAGCAGAATCAGAAAAGGGACCCAATCCATATTCTCATGACTGGAACGCATATTCCAGCCCAGCATTTCGCAAATAAATAATCGTGAGCATTTCATACCTAGAAGCAATCAGAGAAGCTCAGTCATTAGCACTGGAGAATGATAAAAATGTGTTCATTTACGGCCAAGACGTAGGCGCTTTTGGCGGAGCATTTAAGGCAACTAAGGATCTATTTCAAAAACATCCAGACAGAGTGATAGATTCTCCAATAAGCGAGGACGCGATGGTCGGCCTTGCCGTTGGCGCAGCTATAGAGGGAATGCGACCAATAATTGAAATGCAGTTTGCAGATTTTTCGTCAGTCGGGTTTAATCAAATAGTAAATCAAGCTGCTACACTTTATTGGCGCACTACAGTATCATGCCCGATAACGATCCGGTTACCATCTGGAGGAACGCCAGGAAGCGGTCCCTTCCACAGCCAATGCATGGAAACAATATATGCCCATTACCCAGGCACTATCGTCATGACTCCAGCCACAGTCGAAGACGCATACTCAATGCTATTAGAGGCAATCGCAATCGATGATCCGGTCATTTTCTGTGAGCATAAGTACTTATATTATCACTTAAAATCTGATTCATTACCCAAACAAACTTTACCTGCAAAAAGTGCTCGCATCGTAAGGTCAGGACGCCACGCAACTGTTGTAACATACAGCGCAATGCTCCATGAGGCTTTGAGGGCTGCTGACAACATGAAAACCGATGGCTATGAAATAGAAGTAGTCGATCTTAGATGCATTAAACCGATCGACATGAGCACAGTTTTAGGATCAATAGCTCGAACAGGAAGGGTATTGGCCATCGGCGAAGCCTTTCCGTGGGGCGGAGTCACATCCGAAATCATTTCGAGAGTAAGCTCAGAAGGTTTCAACCTTCTTGACGCCCCTCCTGCCCGTCTAAATTCAATAGATACTCCCATCCCCTATCATCCTGACCTTTGGCGATACCACAGACCAACGGCCAGCTCAGTAGAAGAAGAGTTACGAAAACTGATCAGAGAATAAATTCAAAGATGCGCATACCAATTCTAATGCCTCAACTAGGCGAATCCATTGCTGAAGCCACCGTCAAAGAAATTAAAATTGAAGTGGGCCAAACCGTGAAAACTGATGAGGATGTTCTTGAAGTAGAAACAGAAAAGGCAATGATGGAGGTCACTACACCTTGCCCTGGAAAAGTTATTGAAGTGTTAGTAGAAGTTGATGTTAGCTATCCTGTCGGATCAACATTAGGATATCTAGAAGTTGATGACTCAATAGCTGAAAAAATAAACATAGATCCATCTGAAGTACAGAACCCTGAACCCGAAAAAATTAGCTCTAACATAAAAACAGAAGATGATTCTGCAAGTGACTCTGAGGCACTTCAAACAACATCAGAAGATCCTAATAATCCTGAAGTAACCCCTACTATCAGAGGCCTTCCTGTTCCCGCTAGGGCTTCAGGAGCAACTTACATCTCGCCTAGATTAAGAGCAAGAATGCAGGAATTAGGGCTAAATGCCGCTGATCTAGCCGGAATTGCAGGAACTGGAGCAGGAGGAAGAGTCACAGTAGAAGACTTCGAATCTTTCATGTTCGATCTTGAAACAAAAAAAACCTCAGCCGCCTCTTCAATGAGGATTGCAGTTGCCGACTCAATGCGCAGAAGCTGGACAAGACCTCTCGCCACTGTTGGATCACCTGTGTGTTTAGAAAATTTACTATCACATCGCAAAGAGTCTTCACCAAAACCTGGCCCCACCCTTTACGCCATCAGAGCGCTTGCAATTGCTTTATCAGAAAGAACCGCAACGGCTGGACGATTAGTTGGCAATCAGATAATACACCCCTCATCAATAGACATAGGTTTTGCCGTTGAAGTTGATGACGGCGTATTAGTACCAGTTATCAGAAATGTCGATCAAATACCATTGAAGGATTTAGTTGAGCAATATTCAGCTTTGGTGGAATCTGCCAAAAAAAGACGCCTCCCAAAAGAAGCAAGCACTCCACCTGGAATCGCAACTGTCACAAACTTTGGCAGTTTTGGAATTGTCTGGGCAACACCAATACCTTTGCCTGAACAAAACTTGGTTCTTGGATTAGGGCACGGCCAACAAAAGCCTCACTGGGACGCAGAAACCTCTTCATGGAAACCTACAATCGAAGCTGAGTTAACTTTAAGTTTTGATCACCGCATATTGGACGGAGGAGGAGCAGGCCGTCT
>JASLJT010000017.1:0-5691 GCA_030747955.1 Verrucomicrobiales bacterium
TCAAAAGGTCTGGTCCATCCTGCAAGTGCATTGCTCATCCATGTACTAGGCACAAATGGATTAACGCTCAATTCGGTGTGCCTTAGTACGTGATTAACGGTATTGAATATACTGTTTTTCAGTGGTGGAGGCTCCACGGGCGGGCTCATGAGTGAAATTGAGATGACTGTTACTCCATAGATAAATCCAGCAATTAAGAATACTGAGAACCAGCGCTTAAAATATCGTACTGATAAAACTACAATGAGCCCTGCTATTGAGGCTGGAATGATTACAAATGGTAAAGAGGCAAGGCCGGCTCCTATGTAGAAGGTAATTGGCGCTGACTTTATGGTTCCGTATGCACACAATAGAGGTGCGCTAATAATGATAAATCCCCAACTGGACAGGGTCATTGTTTCGATGAATTTCCAGAAATATATAGACTGGTTGCTAATTGGTAATGAATGAAGCCAGCGAGTTTCTTTGCTTCTGTATAGTGCGGCATAGCCAATTGCTGCATTTGAGAAAATAAGCATCAAAAAAATAAAAAAAAACAGGAGATAATAAATCCTCTCTGAAAGGATCGGCCCCAGCCCTGGAAAATTTTCAATGTATCCTAGGCCGCCTTTAAACATTAAGTAACCGATCGTGACATAGCCGATAATGAAGGAGGTTATGGTCAAAACCATCAATTTAGATGATTTCAACAGTGAGAGGAGTCGCTGCTGAGTTATGCGAATATTCGCTCTTGCGAGTATTTTTAAATGGTACGCAAAATTAGATATTAGCGATTCTGTGTTTTGCATTTTACCAAGAAGGGAGCACTTCAAAAGAATAGCCTTTGAGGTAAGATGTTTCAGGAATAAGGGGATTCACTGGATGGTCAGCTCGTTGGTTATATTCCGCGATTAGGCGTAGGTTTCGTTTTGAATCAACTGATGCACTTTTGATCATGTCTAGAAAGGCTCGATCAGATACATGGTGTGAACAGGTGAAGGTAGTAAGAATGCCACCCGGTTGAAGAATTTTTAATGATCTTAGATGTATTTCTTTATATCCACGCATCGCATCTGATAAAGACTTTTTATTTCGTGTAAATGAAGGCGGATCAAGGATTATCAAATCGAAATTGCGGTCTTCAGAATCATATTTTTTGAGCTCATCAAAAACATTGGCTTGAAGCCAGGTGATGTTTTTTGTTCCTGATTTATCAGCGTTGATTTGTGCGGTTTGTATAGCTCTTTCGCTGATATCAATTGCCGTGACTGAATCGGCACCTTGCAAAGAGCAGTTAAGAGCGAACCCTCCCTGGTTAGTGAAACAGTCTAAGATTTCTTTCCCATGACATAATTTTGCAATTTTTTTGTAATTATCTAACTGGTCTAGATAAAGGCCTGTTTTTTGGCCGGATAATAAGTCGATAGTGAAATGGGTTCCGTTGTGGATAAGGTCGAAGGAGTCAGGCTCGTTGCCCCTAAGTATACTTGTTTCTTGATCGAGTCCTTCAGCGATTCGGCTAGGTGAATCATTCCTTGCTATAATAGCTTTTGGTGACAGTGCCTCCATCACTGCGTTAGCTATACTCTCAATTCTCATATCCATGGCTAGAGTCAGGGTTTGGATGACTACATAATCACCGTATCGATCAATGATTACACCTGGCAGCCCATCGCTCTCGCTCCAGACTAGCCTGCAAAGGGTAAGGTCAATGTCAGTTCTATCGCTTCTCCATTTAATGGCCCGGTTAATTCTACTAGCGAAGAAGTCAGTATCTAGTACTTGTTTGCGGCGAGAAAACCTTCGAGCAACGATTTGTGATTTGGGGTTAAATATAGCTGACCCTATGTGCCTGTCTCTGTAATCCTTAAGTGATACAACGTCGCCAGGATTAGGGTTTCCAAATGTTTTTTTTATTTCATTTGAATATACCCACTCGTGACCATGGAAGATTCGAGCACGCGGTTTGATGATGAGTCCCGGCATTCCGGTTATTATTCATGCATCATTGCACTCGGCTCAAGCGGAGACATGACGGGAATTTTAGGTTCAGGGTAGATGAATGACTTTCCTTCGTAATTTCTAATGACTAGCTTGCTATCGTCTCGCTCGATGACGTATTCGGGATTAATTGGAACCTTACCGCCGCCGCCTGGAGCATCAATAACGAATTGGGGGATTGCATATCCTGTCGTATGGCCACGTAATCCTTCGATTATTTCGATGCCTTTAGAGGCTGAAGTTCTCAAGTGAGCTGAGCCGCTTATCAGATCGCATTGATATAAGTAGTAAGGGCGTGTCCTGCACTGTAGGAGTTTGTGAACGAGCGTTCTCATTGTTGGTATGTTATCATTTACTCCTTTTAGTAATACGCTTTGATTGCCTAAAGGGACTCCTGCGTCTGCTAGTCGGGTCAACGATTCTCTTACTTCTGTAGTGATTTCGCGGGGATGATTAGAGTGAACGCTCATCCAGAGTGGATGATATTTCTTAAGCATCGAGCAAAGTTCCGAAGTTATGCGCTGGGGAAGAAAAATGGGAATTCTAGTTCCAATCCTAATGAATTCAATGTGATCGATGGATCGCAATCTTTTCAGAATTGATTCTAGTTTTGAGTTAGATAATAGGAGTGGATCACCGCCTGACAGCAAAACGTCACGGACAGAGGTGTTGTTTTTGAGGTATTCGAAAGCTGCTTCATAATTGGTTTCGAACTCTTGATCTCCGGCACCACTAACTACTCTGCTTCTTGTGCAATAACGGCAGTAACTAGCGCAACGGTCAGTGACAAGGAAAAGAACTCGATCAGGATACCTGTGAACTAGGCCAGGGACTGGCATGTGACTGTCCTCTCCACAAGGGTCAGTCATTTCTTCTGGATTCGTTGTTATTTCTTCGATTCTTGGAATGACTTGTCTTCTGATTGGGCAATTAGGATCGTTAGAATTAATTAAATTAAAGAAGTGAGGGGTGATAGATAAGGCGAGCTTGTCTCCAGATAAAATGACCCCGTTACGTTCGTCGGAAGTTAAATTTATGTGTTTTTCTAATCCATTAAGATTAGTGATTCTATTTTTTAATTGCCATTTGTAGTCGCTCCAATTTTCCTCAGTAATCTCCTCATTTTTCCAATAGCCCAATCCAGTAGATTTGAATGATGAATCTTGATGTGTGCTTGAGTTTTTCATTAAAAATAACTAATCCATATTAATTTGGACTAAAACTATGTCAAACCTGCCAAATATTAATTTAAAAAGAAAAAAATATTAAGGATTCTTGACAAAATTGATACGTTCCGATACGAGGATGTATGGTGTTGCATAAGTATCACCTAATCAAAATGATAGAGCATGTTTTTCAAAGTTCTACGTGACATAGCAAAACCTCAATGGTTTGACATAATTTCGACATTGAAGAAGTCCACGGGCCTTTCTGTTGCCGAATTATCTGAATCGCTTGGAATGAGCTACATGGGAGTGAAACAGCACTGCGTAGAATTGACTAAGAGAGGTTATCTTGATACTTGGCGAAGGCCCAAGGCCGTTGGAAGACCAGAAAAGGCCTACAGGTTAACAAGTAAGGCCGAGCCGCTGTTTGTTGAATTGGGTGCCGATTTCATCTTAGGTCTATTAAAAAATGTTGATAAGACTTATGGTGCTTCAGCTGCTGAAAAGTTATTGTTTGGTTATTTCCATGAAATCGGTGCTCAATATGAGAAGAGAGTGAAAGGAGAGACGCTTTATGATAGAACTGCGTCTTTTTCTAAGATAAGAGATCTCGAAGGTTGTCTGTCCAGTTGCGAAATTGATTCAGAGGGTTCAATAAAAATAACCGAGTACCATTCTCCTTACAGAAGAATTAGCTCTGAATATCCGATGATTTATCGGATGGAAGAGCAAATGATTGCAAAGGTTCTTGGGGCTAATGTGTCACGCAATGAAGAGGAGGCTTCAGGTCTTCTGAGATGTGAGTTTAGGATTAATTAATCGAGAAGAGCGTCGAGATTATCTAGGCAAATTTGAGACCAGGTTTCTAAAGTTTCTCTCTCAGCAATCAGTTTGTCTTTATTTAAGAATTGGAGGTCCTGAATGTTAGATTCTCCGGGGCTAATGTTGTCTCCAGTAAGGTCAAATAGATGGACAACGCCTATATGAACCTGACCGACTTCATTAGAATCGTCATTTATGAGGGCGACTGCTTTTTGTGTGTAGTCACAATTGAGTTCTAGTTCTTCATTAATTTCTCTATCAACACCGGTCATGTAAGTGTCTCTTTCCAGTGATGCCTGATCGGCATCGTCTTGGTTTATATGGCCTCCAATACCTACAGAAGATTTGCTAGCCAATCTCTGTTCTCCTGATTTTTTTCCTCTAACATATCTGAGGAGTGTGTCTTCGTGGCGAAAGATTGCGTAAGGGATGATTTGCTTGTATCTCGGATCTTCTTCGGCGCTTTCTCTAGGAAGAAAAAAGTTATTAGTTGGATTAAGAAAAGAAGGGAGGTATTTGGTTATGTCAAAACTAATTCCTTGAAATGATCCGATCTCGTCAAACAGTTCACGGGGAATTACTAGTACATTTTCATCTTCATATTTAGCCATTATTAATAATTGATAGCGGTCCAGACACGTACTGGCAAGTGGATGCTTAATTTGTGTTTTCTTCGTAATCTTTTATTCCTAGTAAGGTTGGGTTTTTTATTGGAATTTTGCTTTGATTCTCTGGGATAGGTATCGAGCTCAACCATTCGTTTTCTGGAATTTCCCATATTCTCAGGGACCTTTTTCTGTAAAGAGGTCCCATCCAAATGGTCGACATAGGATCAAGTCTATCTTCATTAATTTCTAAATTAAATTGAAATGCATAATGGAATCGTCCTCCTATAAGATTTCCGGCATCTGATTTCCTCTTTTCGCATAAGTATATAATTCCTTTTATTTCGTTTTCTGTATGAAAATCGAATAGAGGGTAACGGAATTCCCATGACTTTTCGTGTTCGGTTTCGATTAACTTTACTGAGTCAGTAATCTTATCTTTAGTCCAATGGAATTTCCCGGAATTCTTAGTGACATAAATTCCATCCATTCGTTCTTTTTTCCAAAAATACTCAGCAGTGTTAGGTGACCGTTTAATGGCAACTCTAATGAAAAGATTCTCGGCTGAAATTTGTGAGTTATAGTTGACTGATTGTCCTTCATTATTGCAGAGATCGATGTAAAATTCAGATGTTCTGTAATTCCCTCCGTTATACAGATTGGGATTGCGTTCATCGTTTCCTCTGTAGTACTTAGATTTTAGACTTGGTTTGCTCATTGGGGGTGAAGGGATCAAAGGGTCTCCGTATTCAAGGAAAGTTGTAGAATGAAGCTTGTCTTCTAATTCTGTATCCTTCGCTTTTATTTTGTGTGATAGATGCGCATGAAGGACTTCTGCGGCAAGGCAGCCGATTATTATTAGTTGTATAAATCTGGGTGTTGATAACATTTGGGCGCATTTTGTTGAGAAGCTTGAGCTTGGAAATTTCAAGGATACGAATCGAATTAAAATTATCCCTATTGATGAAATTAATAGGACGCTGATGCCTGGGAAGGAAAAAGCCATGTTCCAAGTTCCGTCGAAAGTTTTCTGTAGTGGAGATTTATTATTTTGGCCGGTATTTTGCGTATTAAATTCGGCAATGATTTTTAGATATGACTTAGGGTTACTGTTGAAA
>JASLJT010000018.1:0-5720 GCA_030747955.1 Verrucomicrobiales bacterium
GAATTCTTCACCATGACACTTGGAACTGGGGGAATTCTGATCTGGTCTTAGGTTTCATGCCGATGGGTCTTTTTTATCATGCGTGCTACTCATTAGCGGCAGCAATCCTCTGGGTCTTTGCAATTAAATTTGCTTGGCCTAAGGATCTAGTTGATTGGGCAGAAGGAGGTGATTCAGATGAATCCTGAGAATTTCATGCCCGTCAATTTGCTTGCGACTTCGACGATGCCGGTCGTTGTCATTGCTATCTATTTAGGGTTGCTATTGGGCTTGGCAATGATGAGCAAACTGCTCTTTAGGGGCACTAGCACTGATTATTTTGTGGCTAGTCGTAGCATTGGCCCATTCATGCTGCTCATGTCGGTTTTCGGCACGACGATGACAGCATTTGCGTTGGTCGGGTCAACGGGCAAGGCATTTGAGAGGGGAGTTGGTACTTATGGGCTCATGGCTTCTTCTTCAGGTCTAATACATGCGGCTTGCTTTTTCTTGATTGGTATCAAGTTATGGTCATTTGGAAAAAAATATGGCTACGTGACGCAAATTCAGTTCTTCCGAGACCGTTTTGAATCCAAAGCAATCGGCTATCTGCTTTTCCCAATATTAGTTCTATTGGTCATTCCATATCTTTTAATCGGTGTCATCGGTGCTGGAAAAACCATCATGGGTGTTACTGGTCCCAAGGGTAAGTCGCCAGGGATGTTTCCCGAGCTATTTGAATCAACTAATGGTGCGGTTCCAGGAGAACTGACCGGACTTATCATTTGTTTGGTAGTTCTCTGTTATATTTTTGCTGGTGGTTCCCGAGCCGCTGCCTGGGCCAATACTTTTCAAACTATTGTTTTTATGGTCATGGGTCTTTTGGCATTTTATCTCATCAGTGACAAATTGGGAGGCCTTGGTGCTGCTATAGCTCAAGCAAATGACGCGCACCTAGTCAGGGACGTTTCCGGTGCAGATGGGAAAATCGGAGTGCCAAAGCTAATGTTTTTAACTTACATGCTGATACCTCTGAGCGTCGGTATGTTCCCTCATCTGTTTCAGCACTGGCTCACTGCAAGGAGCGCCAAGAGTTTTAGGCTCACTGTCATTGCGCATCCAATATGTATCATGATTGTTTGGGTCCCTTGTGTTCTTATTGGGCTTTGGGCGACAGGAAAATTACCCGAAGGCACATCTGGAGGTGCAGTTCTCGCTAAGATGGTTGGCATTTTAGTTAAGGATCCGATCGTCGTTGGTTTAGTGACCGCTGGAATCCTTGCGGCGATCATGTCATCTCTTGATTCACAGTTCCTTTGCTTAGGAACAATGTTCACCAACGATGTGGTCCTCGATAAGTATGGAAAGGACCGTTTTACTGATAAGCAAATCATACTCATAGCCCGTCTCTTTGTTGTTAGTATTGTGATTATCACCTATGTCTTTTCTATTATTCTTTTCGAGAAGAGTGTCTTTGATTTGGCCGTTTGGAGTTTTTCAGGCTTCGCTAGTCTCACACCATTAGTCTTTGCTGCCCTTTATTGGAAAGGTGCCACTAAGGCTGGTGCTTTCGCCTCAATCATTTTCGCAATTGGGGTGTGGCTTTACTTCTTTAAAGAATCAGGATGGGGTGGTGAATATACAGTTTTTAACGGGATGATGCCCGTAGCATTCAGTTTCGGAGCTGGTGTTGTGGCAATGATTGTCGTTTCTTCGATCACTGCAAAGCCCGACGAATCGACCGTGAATAAGTTCTTTCCAAAGTTTTAAACTGCGAGCTTGTTGGGCTGGGTAATTAATTTAGATTCTAAGATTAATAAATCTCATATAATATAATTATGACTACAGAAGAAGCGAAGGAGATGCTCGATAATCAGCTCCGAGAAATATTAGCTTGGCATTTTTCTGAAGAGACTGGATGTCCATTCTGGTTGGACTGGAAAAAGGAATCGGGTTGGGACCCTAGGGAAGAAGTTCAATCCTTCGATGATATTCATAAGTTTGATCATTTTCAGGACGAATGGCTGAGGGATGAAAAGAATGAAAGGTTTGTACCAAAGGGAATGGATGGCAGGCCATTTAATGTTTTTGAGACTGGAGGGACAACGGGTTTGCCTAAGCAGAGAGTCGGTTGGGATGATTATAAGCATGACTATGAGATGTTCTCTGAAACGCTATCTGATGAGCATTTCCCTAGGGGTGCAAATTGGATCATGATAGGGCCCACTGGGCCTAGAAGATTGAGATTAGCAGTTGAGCACCTTGCTCAGCACAGGGGAGGTAGCTGTTATCATGTTGACCTCGACCCTCGGTGGGTCAAAAAACTAATTGTCCGCAAACAGATCGATGAGGTCGAGAGGTACCAGAAGCATGTCATTGATCAGGCAGTTGAAATTATTAAGCACCGTGACATTGGATGCATGTTCACGACTCCAAAGCTACTCGAATCAATTGGTGAAAGAATATCAGTTCCAGGTTCTGGAATTAAGGGTGTCTTTTGTGGCGGCACGACTATGACTCCACAGTCTGTCCGGTTCTGGGTAGAGGAAGTTCTCGAAGGAAAGACTCATTTGGTCCCCACTTATGGTAATACGCTGATGGGCCTTGCCGTTAGTCGTCCATTAGATGAAACGTACAGCGTGACCTATTACGCGCCACAACCCAGAGCAGTTCTACGTGTCGTTGACCCTAAGGATACGGCCACGACGATGCCTTATGGGGAATTTGGGCGAGTAGAATTAACGACTCTCACTAAAGAGTTTTTCATGCCTCGTTTTCTAGAACGTGATGAGGCAATTAGGAGAGAGCCAATTGATAAATACCCATGGGACGGGGTCGGTGACGTTAGGCCTTTCGGAGCCATGGAAAAGAAGGTCGTCGAAGGAGTTTACTAGAAATTTTATCCATGTTGCCGACCGTTCCATTATTGCGCCAAGGTCAATTGTACCGGAGCCTCGATGTTCAGGACATTTGTCCTGTCCAGGGTGGGGATCCTGTGGCCAGAATAACTATGGCCAATTCCGGTCTAATTAAGAGGGACCTTTTGGATCTTAAGTCCGGGCGCAAAGCCTTACAAAAATTCACGACGCAGGAACTTCTCGATATAACGCTTAAGGCAGGGGACATCTTCCTTAATGATGAATTGCCTGTTGGAGATGAGGGAATAATGCAGGGGCCCGAAGAGTATCTGCATGCATTAGCAGCCACTAGTGGCCTTCCTCATTCTCTCATTCGAATGAATATGGATAGGTTGCATGGTGTCTTTGCGCAGGTCCCTACCATCCTTAAAGGTCTTTCCAGGGGCATGAGCACTGATGTCCTTGATGTGGCTCATGGTAGTCAGTCCGGGGTGACCGTTTCTTTTGTGCCAACGACCACTGCATTGGGTGTTGTGCTTCCGTCGAACAGTCCGGCCGTCAATGCGTTGTGGATACCCTCCATAGCGATGAAAACTCCAGTCGTTCTAAAGCCTGGTCGTGAGGAGCCATGGACCCCATGGCGAGTAATACAGTCCTTCATTAAGGCAGGAGCACCGGCGGAGGCTTTTAGTTTTTACCCTGCCCATCATGACGGTTCATCTGCCATCATAAGAAATTGTAATAGGGTCATGCTTTTTGGAGGTGATGATACGGTCAAGCAGTATGAAAATGACCCGAGGGTAGAAGTTCATGGTGCCGGAAGATCGAAAATACTCATTGGTGCTGATGAGATTGAAAATTGGAAAGATCATCTCGATCTCATGGTTAGAAGCATTTCAGCTAACTCAGGCAGGTCCTGCATTAATGCTAGTTGCGTCATAGTGCCAAAGTACGCTGACGAAATCGCGGACGCGTTAGCCGAAGCTCTGGTTCCCATGAAGGCACTCGCTCAGGACGATGATGAAGCCACTTTGTCAGGATTTGCCAATCCCAAGATGGCCGAATGGATAAATGGATCCATTGAGGATGGACTCGAAGAGGCTGGAGCCAAAGACATTAGTCTAGAAAAGAGGGGAGGCACTGATCGTTACGTTCAGAGAGACGGTATGCATTACATGCTCCCGACTATTATTCGATGCGATTCTATTGATCATCCAATTGGGAACACCGAGTTTCTTTTTCCTTACGCGAGCGTCATTGAAATGCCTCAGGAGAAAATGCTTAGTTCTATTGGTAAGTCATTGGCGGTAGCTGCCATTACCAAAGATAAGGATTGGCTAGATGAGTTAATTTTCGCTGACCATATTGAACGGTTAAATGTTGGTGCTATGCCAACTAATCATATCGAGTGGGACCAGCCTCACGAAGGTAATCTATTTGAATTCTTATATCGAAGACGATCCATTCAAGTTGCATGAGTACTGAAATTAAGGCAGTTGACATTTGTTCGGAGCACTGCCAATCAGCTGAGATTATAGCTTTTGGTGCCCTGACTGAAACTAAGGTCGACTTTGGTCGAGGCTCAGTTTCGCGTTTGGCTGATCATGTAAAATCGCTTGGTGGAACTAAGGTCCTTCTCGTCACAGATCCAGGAATCGCTGAGGCCGGGCACATGGAATGGGTCATGATGATTCTCACTAAAGCTGGGATTGATGTTTTATCATACACTGATGTGAGAGAGAATCCTACTACTGAGGATGTTTCTTCTTGTGTTGATAAGGCGAAGGACCAAGGCATTGATTTAATTGTTGGGCTCGGTGGCGGATCTAGTCTAGACACTGCTAAGGGTTGCAACTTTATACTTACTAATGGTGGTAAAATGAAGGATTATTGGGGTTCAGGAAAGGCCGAGAAGGAGATGCTGCCACTCATTGCTATTCCAACGACGGCAGGAACGGGCAGTGAGTGCCAGAGCTACGCAATAATTGCCGATTCAGACACTCACGTTAAGATGGCATGTGGTGACAAAAAGGCCGCTGCAAGGATTGCCATACTTGATCCTGAGTTGTCAGTGACGCAGCCAGGTAAAGTGACTTCACATACCGGAATTGACGCACTTTCCCATGCCATCGAAACGTCAGTCACGACTAAGAGAAGTGATGTCAGTTATCAATATTCAAAGTTAGCATTTAATCTTTTAAATGATTCTTTTGAGACTGTTCTTAAGGATCCCAAAGACATTGAATCTAGGTCAAAGATGATTCTTGGCGCTGCTTACGCAGGCACGGCTATCGAGTCAAGTATGCTCGGGGCAGCTCATGCTGCGGCTAATCCTTTGACTGCCCAATTTGGCATCATACATGGTGCTGCAGTGGGGGTTATGCTGCCTCATGTGATTCGATACAATTCGGAGGATCCTAATGCTAAAGATGTCTATGAGGATTTGTATGATGGTGATTTATCGCAGAGAGTTAACGAACTGTTGGATATTGCAGGTATTTCTAGGGAATTGTCTTCATTTGGTGTCGTTCGAGAAAATTTTGAGTCGTTGTCCAAAGATGCATCGAGTCAGTGGACTGGGACCTTTAATCCGAGGAATGTCGGAGCTAATGATTTTGCTGATTTGTATGAATCTGCATTTTAGGGGTAATTCGCACTTGTCACTTTTATCTAATTACATTAGTTTCCCGGCCCTCATTAGTATCATGAAAATGGTATCTAGTAGGGTGTAAGGCTCGGTAGCTCAGTTGGTAGAGCAGAGGACTGAAAATCCTTGTGTCGACAGTTCGATTCTGTCCCGAGCCACATCTTACAATACTCTAAGACCACCGAACAGATTTCGTGGTTCCCGTTATAATCTTCGGCGGATTTTGTAATTGGTTA
>JASLJT010000019.1:0-12339 GCA_030747955.1 Verrucomicrobiales bacterium
CAATTTGGTATTTGCTGACCCTCCATACAAATTGAATGGTATTGTGGAACAACTGGTAAGATTGGACACGTTAGCAAGACTTCTTTTGCCTGGTGGGGTTCTAGTTGTTGAAACTGCTAAAGGGGATGTTGATTTTCCCTGCCATAATGAGATTAACTTGTTATCTGTTCGAAAATATGGTGATAGCCAATTGATCTTATATCGACGAGATAATAATATAACGGATAATGAAATATGAGGGTTCGTGCTATTCTTTTGTTATATAATTTTATACTTCCTCTGATCTTTTTAGCCGCGCTTCCCGGTTACGTCTTGAAGATTATCAGGCGAGGGAATTATGGGGATGGATTTGGTGAGAGGTTTGGTTTTTATTCTATAAAGAAACGGAAAATCCTCCTTAATCTTGACCGACCTCTTTGGATTCATGCAGTTAGTGTTGGAGAAGTTAATATAGCGAAGAAGTTAATTCTTTCTATTAAACGAATAGACCCCTCAATTCCAATAGTGCTTTCAACTACCACGCCCACAGGTGCATCAATAGCGCGAACTTCAGAGGCCTCAGTAGTTATATACCATCCTTTAGATTTCTTGTTTGTTTCTACTCGTGTTTTTGACATTATTTCTCCAAGAGCATTAATTTTGACTGAAGCGGAAGTCTGGCCAAATCTTGTAAATAAATCGGTGAGACGTGGTGTGAAAGTCTCCTTAATTAATGCGAGATTGTCACAGAAATCGGAAAGAAGATTTAAAAGATTTTCTTTTCTTACAAAGCATATATTTAAGCTCTTAAGCCGGGTATGTGTACAGCAGCAATCAGACGTAGAGAGTTGGGAGTCTCTGGGGGTGGCGAGAAGTAAGATTTCTTTTACGGGTTCCATTAAATTCGATTCAGAAGGTGTTGCTAAACCTAATAATGTTTCTTCATTAAGCGGTCTGTTGGAGAAACTCTTTAAGGGGAGTAAAAAGAAAGTTATTCTTGCAGGAAGTACGCACTTAGGAGAGGAGTCTTTAATTGGAAAGGTTTATTTGGAACTCCGTGATAAATTTCCAGATCTTTATTTTTTGGTCGCTCCGAGACATGTTGAGCGCAGACATGATTTAATTAATGAGCTGCGAAGTAAGGGTTTGAATCCTGTGTTGCGTACTGAATTAGAATCTCAAGAAACGGGATTACTAGATTCTTATGATTGTCTTGTAATTGATACTACTGGCGAGCTTAATGCTTGGTATTATGCTTCAGATATAGTGGTCATAGGCAAAAGCTTTCTTGCTAATGGAGGACAGAATCCCGTTGAAGCTATTTTTGCTAATAAGCCCGTATTTGTGGGTCCAAACATGCAGAATTTTGCTTTATTAACTTCTGATTTAAAGGCTAAAGGCGGGGTTATTCAGGTTGAAAATGAGGTTGAATTAATCGAGAGAATTTCAGAGTTTTTAGCAAATCCAGAAATTGGTGTAAATCTCAGTCAAAATGCTAATTCGGCTTTATTCTTACATAAGGGTGCATCTGATCGGACTGCAGAGCTACTAATTAATTAATGGGAGGATCATTTGTTGTTTATTAGCCCTTGCAAATAGGTCTTCTACCGATAGAGTCCCATTTCGCCCAGCGAACGACCCGTTCGTCTAGTGGTTAGGACTCCGCCCTTTCACGGCGGCAACACGGGTTCGAGTCCCGTACGGGTCGCCATTTTCATATTCTGTGACTTTCTCAGAATGCATTCTAATGAGGCTAGCTAGTGGCCTATTTCTAGAGATTTACCTTAACCATTAAGAGGTGAATTTTGCTTAGAGGTTTCGTGCAATCCAAGGAGCGCAATCGTTATGCAGTAAATGCCTATAAATTCAGCCATTATGATAATTCGACATTTCGAACTACTTATAATGAAATTCATTGTTCAATCTTAACCGAGTTAGTTATGATTGATTAGAGTTTTAACGGGAATCTATAGAATTATGGAAAAGGGGTATTTATATAACATTAGTAAATGGATGAGAGTTGGGAAAGATCTTTACCTGTCACTCATAATTGTAACCATTCTTATTGGATCCTCTCTGATGGGATTGGCTGATTACTCGGCCGAAGTCATCAAGGATGAACCGGTCGCTTATTGGCGATTAGATGATGATCAGTCTCCAGCAAGAGATGCGACGGAAAATGATTACAGTGCGTTTGAAAATGGTGGCATCAATTATAAGGAAGAGTCCCCATTTCTTAATGATGATAATTCGGCCATTTCGTTCTTACAAAATGGGCAACTCATCACTGATCCTTTTGAAAAAATAGACGGGGGCGGGTTCACTGTTGAATTTTGGATTCAATTTAATTCTCCTCCTGCGGGTTTCACCAATCTCGTAGGTGATGGAGAAGGCGGTATGGATTTTATGCTCATGGTTTATGCCGGGAGTGGAGGTTTTATCCGTCCGCATGTTCAAACCAATTCCGGGTTTGCTTCGATTGATTCGGTAGACAGGATCGCAGACAATGGTCTCCACCACATCGTCGCTACCTGGGACGAGGTTAGTGGAGAACTTTACTTATACATTGACGGGGAATTAGCGAATGCCACCGTTAGTGCGGGAACAATTCCGACCTCAGGACAACCCATTAATTCCGATAATCCAATCTATATTGGACAGGATGGACGTGAGCCGCGTGCTCCTGACGCGTTAATTGATGAAGTGGCGATATACAATTACGCGCTTTCGGCCGAACGAATTTTGGCGCACTTTAATGCGGTTGAGGTTCCCGAGCCTCCAGAACCTCCCGAGCCCCCTGCAGATGGTGGTGGAGTCGCGGTCGGAGACTCGGTGTTGATTGGTGAGCTTGATTATAGTGACAGTTTTACGATTGGAGTGGATGCCATCAACGAATCGCGCAAAGCTTATGCGGCGCAAAGGTTTCCGCTCCCGGCTGGTGTCGAGGTAATCGAAAATAGTTACGGAAATCCTATAGTCTCCTGGCCTTCAAATGCTTGGTCCATTGCTACGGACACAGCAATTAACCCTGGCGGATTTGGCTACTTTGGTGGTAACGGAGCAGGAAGCGATTCCGGTATCACTCAACGAGGAGGCGGAGGTGACTGGAGTATTGCTTACGGGATACGAGACGTTTTTATTATTCAGAGTGATTTTGTCCAACTCCCTGACCGAGTTGATTTCACGGTTGGCAGAACGCCTAACACAATTGGTGGAGCTGATAATTTAAATATATTTTTCAGGCAAACTGGAACTTCTCCGTGGTTTGAAATTGGAATATACAATTCCTTGGTAGGGGAAAAAGATACTGGACTCAGTTCAGATATAGCTGTTCGTAATGTGGCCCTTAATACCGGTTGGAATAACTATGCGTTGCTCGTTGATGTTGGGAACGAAATGATTGAAGTCTTTGTTAATGAAGAATCAAAGGGTGTCATTGATCTTAATGTGATACATGATGGTGCATATGCTGGGATACTGGACAATAGTTATATTGGGATTGGAGGAGCCGGTTCGGACCGACTTTGGAGTGACAATTTCCAGGTCGGATCTCCAGGGTTAAATGCAGAACTAACTATTACTGAGATCAGTTACAGTCCGGTTGATGGTAGTCTTTCGGTCAGCTGGAATTCAAATCCAGGAAATAATTATGCTTTGGATTTTTCTTTTGATCTCCTGACATGGCTGGAACTTAACGACGAGATCGTCTCGGATGGCGAATCAACGACCTACCAAGAACAATTATTAGAAGCACTTCCTGAGAATAATAAGTCCGTGTTCTTTAGGGTTCGTGAAGTTGAATGAGATGCGCTTAATTTTATATAAGCTCCCTTATTGGGGCAGTTTCCGTCATCGCGCTTTTTAGTTCATTGGGAAGGCTTTGGATTAACCTGACTTGGCCCAGATCAAAGAGTGAATGCATGATTGTTGCCATCATATGCTGAGGCCGATAAGGAGTCGTAGTTGATTTTGTTGCATGAGCATCTGATTGACCGATGACTTGGCCCATCTTGAGCCCTCCTCCGAAAAAAAGTAAAGGAGTCAGCTCACCGTAATGTTCCCTGCCTCCATTTTTATTTATTCTTGGCGTCCGCCCCATTTCGCCAGTCACTACGAGTAAGATTTTATCTTCTAGACCACGTGACCGGACGTCATCAATGAATGCGGCAACGGCATGATCTACTTGAGGAGCTAACCAGGCAAATCCGCCAAGGCCCTTTGGACTGTTATTGTTGCTGTGATGATCCCAGCCGCAATCACTCACGGTAATGAATCCGCAGCCCGCTTCGCACAAACGACGGGCTAGGAGTAATTGCTTTCCTAAAAGATTAGAGGCTCTTCTCATGTCGCCCCAACGTGTCACTTCCTTGATGTTAAATAATTTGCTAGTGTCGTATTTTTCAATAGTACGTGGATCTTCTTTTGAGAGATCGAAAGCTCCAGCGACGCCGCCAGTCACAATGTCAAAGGCTTGTTGCTGGTAATGATTCATATTTTCCATTAAACCATTGTCTGCGCGCCTCTTTAGTGCATCGAGTTGGGTTAATAAATTTTTTCTGTCCCCGAACCTTTCGGCTGGAAGCTTTAATTCCATGTTGCTTTTCAGTTCACCTCCTCCTTGAGGGTCAAAGGCTGCGTGGGCTGTGCCGAGGTTACCTGGTGATGTTAGCGTTGGCAGGGCATTGGACTCAAAGTTCCGTCCCAATTTCAGTTTTTGATCAACTGACTCGGGAAGTATAACAACATTATTTGGTATGCCCATTTCTGGATCATTCGTTCCAGCAATGCGGGAGTAAATGGAGCCCATAGTGGCTTTTGTTTTGTTGTTTCCACTGGCCACTTTCTGGTAAGTGTGAGCAGCATTTCCTGAGCCGTAAGATCGGACAATTGAGAACTTATCTGCGCGGGCAGCTAGTTGAGGAAAGTGCGATCCGAATGTGATTCCTGGGTGCTTCGTTTTTGTTTCGCCGAAAATTGAACGTATTTCGGAAGGAGCATCCATTTTGGGATCGAAGGATTCTATGTGCGAAGGGCCTCCGTTCAGGAACAGGAACACGACGGACCTGTCATGCATGGCCTTGTTTAAAATTGATGAAGAGTCATTGCGGGCTCTTAGCGCTGCTGGTAATGAAAGTCCCCCCAATCCAAGTGATCCTATCCGGAGAAAGTCTCTCCTCATGAACCCTGAACAGTTATGAGTGGGAGATGGATCCGAAATTGTGATCATTTACTTTTGTAATTATATTAAGAAATATAAATTTGTCTACATTGTGGTGAAATGAAAACGCCCCGATTGCTATAACAATCGAGGCGTTCATAAATTATTTAATTGAATTTGGATAATTTATATCTTTTTGCCGTCCGCATCAAATTTAGTGCCCTTCCAGTCACCAGTCTCTGCGCCTGCATCGATCCACTCTTTCAGAGCCTTTAATTCATCCGCAGTGAGGGGATCCGCTTTGCCTTCGGGGGGCATGAAGTCGTCATGAGTTTTGTCCAGAGTGACTCTCGTATAGATGAGGCTTTTAGCTGAATCCTTTGCGACAACTGCATCGCCTTCGCTGCCTCCCTTTTTGATTCCCTCTGGTGTGCTGAGGTTCAGTTTGCCTTTAGGTTTTTTAGTCCTTCCGGAGGATGTTTTATAGGGTTCTCTGTGGCAAGACATGCATTTCTTTTCGAGCATCGGCAATACATCGGCTTTAAAATCAGCAGCTGATGAGGTCACCTTGAGAGCAGAAAACAACAATAGCGTAGTAATTAATGAGTAGCGGTTCATTAACTTACATATATACAAAAACCTTCATCAAACAACCTCAGATCTGTATTTTTTTCTATTTACTAGATCAGCAGCGATTTGAGTTGCTCTGAGGAGACTGGTATGATTTGCAATGCCTTGCCAGGCAATATCGAATGCGGTTCCGTGGTCAACGGAAGTTCTTATGATAGGCAATCCTAAGGTGATATTTACCGCTTCATCAAAGGCGAGGGCCTTCAATGGGATGTGCCCTTGGTCATGGTACATGCAAACGTAGGCACCCGTGGTTTTCCTTTTTGCCGGGATAAAAGCCGTGTCTGGAACGACTGGCCCTGAAACGTCGATCCCATCAGAGGCTGCCGCTTCAATTGCCGGCCTGATAATTTCTTCTTCTTCTTTCGATCCAAAGAGTCCGCCCTCACCGCTGTGGGGATTGAGCCCACACACAAGGATCTTTTTGGATTCGGGATACTTTAAATCATTTAAGGCATCAGCAGTCAGATTAATGACTTCAAGAATTCTGTCGGTGGTTATGCTTGAGCAGGCTTCCCGGAGACCTAAGTGGCACGTGACAAATGTCGCTGTAATTTCTTTTGAGTTTTGCATCATGCAGTACCGTGGCGATTTGGTTCTTTCTGCCAGAATTTCTGTGTGCCCCGGATAATTATGTCCTGCCCGATGCAGAGCATCTTTATTTATTGGGCCCGTTGTGAGTGCATCCATATTTCCATCAATGACGGTCTTGATTGCCTCATCCAGATAATCCCAAGAAGCTTTCCCTGATTCTTTCGAAATTTCCGCCTCCTTTAGATTTTCAATATTCATTGATTGAACATCTAAAATACTAGGCCCTTTGATGGGTTCTTTATTTTTTTTCCAGTCATTAAATTTGATAATATTTTCTGGAAGGCCGAGTCCAATTTTTTGTGCAGCCAACTTCATTATTTCGGAATCTCCAAAAATTATTGGAGTGAACTCCTTTAAAGATTCTATTTCATTGAGTAGTCGCACACATATTTCTGGCCCGATTCCTGACGGGTCACCCATAGTGACGGCTATCCTTGGCTTGTCTTTCATTGTTGAAGTAGCTGAGTGCTTTCCCTAAATGATCTTTTAAGAATGGTCTACGAAAGTATTTCTCTAACGATGTTTCCATGAACATCAGTCAGTCTGAATTCTCGGCCCTGAAATCTATACGTCAATTGCTCATGATCAAAACCAAGAAGATGAAGTATAGTCGCATGAAGGTCATGAACATGAACCTTTCCATCAATGATTCCGAAACCGAGCTCGTCTGTCTTGCCGTGAATGTAGCCTTTCTTTACGCCTGCACCGGCCATCCATACCGTAAAGGCATCAATGTGGTGATCTCTGCCTGTGGTTTTTCTTGATTCACCCATGGGTGTTCTTCCGAATTCTCCGCCCCACACGACTAGGGTATCCTCTAGGAGTCCCCTTTGTTTCAAATCAAGTATCAAAGCGGCACTTGCCTGATCGACATCTTTACATACTTTCTCAAAGTCCTTATCAAGGGTTTCACCTGGTCCACCATGAGAGTCCCAATTTGAATGATAGAGCTGCACAAATCGTGTCCCTCTTTCAATGAGTCTTCTGGCAAGTATGCAATTGTTTGCGAACGAAGCTTCTCCCTTTCTGGCACCGTAAAGTTCCATTGTTTTGTCGGACTCCTTTGAGAGGTCCATCAGTTCTGGGGCACTGCTTTGCATCTGGTATGCCATTTCATAGGAATTGATTCTGGTGAGGATTTCCGGGTCCCCAACGTTATCTAACCTAATTTTATTAAGATCACGGACAGTGTCATAAAATTTCCGTTCACGGTCCCGGCGCATGCCATCAGGACTCTTTAAGTAAAGGATGGGGTCACCTTTGCCTCTGAAGGGTACGCCTTGGAATGATGTTGGAAGAAAACCGCTTGCCCATAATGAATTACCGGCTCGGGGCCCTCTTGGCCCGCTTTGAAGTACTACGAATCCCGGGAGATTACTAGATTCGCTACCGAGTCCGTATGTGACCCAGGATCCCATGCTTGGTCGGCCAGGGGCTTGGAATCCAGTGTTCATGAATAGCTTGGCTGGGCCATGATTGAATACGTCGGTAGTCATTCCTCTTAACCAGGTCACTTCGTCGACGATCTTACCCATGTGTGGCATGGTTTCGCCAATGGTCATTCCGCATTGGCCATGGCGTTGAAATTTTCTGGTAGACCCGAGGAGTTTTTCATTGCCTTTTAGGAAGGCGAATCGTCTTCCTTCGAGGAGGCTCGGGGGAGGTGCCTTCCCATTCAGTTCGTTCAGCTTTGGCTTGTGCTCGAAGAGTTCGAGCTGACTAGGGGCGCCTGCCATGAATAGGTAGATGACGTTCTTTGCCTTTGCTTTGAGGGGGGCTTTCCTCGAAGACATCGGGTTACTGGGGTCAATCTTTGGGATGTGCTTTGCTTGGGCGTACGTTCCTAAGAGTTGATTGAGCGCCAGAGATCCGAGGCCGACTCCGCAGTTCCCAAAGAATTGTTTTCGTGTTTGTTCTTTAAGATAATTCATCACTACTCTCTGGTTATGAAGTTGTCAGTGTTCAGAATGGCCCTTGATACTGCCACTAGCGCAGCGCCCTGATTCAATGGAATTTCACTTTCGATAATGGCTTCATTGATCAGGGATTTCGCGTCTTCTCCATCAGCTTTGGTGGAAATGTCTTTAGCGAATTCAATCGCATAGTTTTTTAACGTTTCAAATTCCCTGTCATTTGGGGACCGGCTCAATGCGAGTTTGAATGCGAGTCTGATTCTTTGATCGAGAGTCGTATGAGCTTCTCCAGGGATAGTTTGAATGGTCCTTAGGGCTAGGCCCTGAGCAAATTCCATGAAAGCCGGATCGTTGGAAATGTTAAGGGCTTGCAGGGGAGTATTGGATCTGGCTCTTCGAGTGCAAGTGGTTTGAAAGTCAGGAACATCAAAGGTTCCGAATAATGGGTAAGGAGCACTCCTAAAGAAAACTATATACATGCCTCTGCGATAACGGTCAGGTCCAGTCGTTGTGTCCCATTTTTTCTTGTTCTGGGTAAAGGCATATATGCCACTAGGTTGCGGAGGCCTGATGCCTGGTCCGCCGATTTTCCTTGAAAGCAATCCGCTAGCGGACAGTGCGGCATCCCGAATAATTTCAGCATCGAGTCTGATTCTGGATTGTCTGGAGAGAAGATAATTTCCCGGATCTGCTTTCAGGGATTCTGGGCCAACCTTTGAGGATTGGGTGTAGGTCTTACTGGTCACGATGAGCCTATGCAGTTTTTTCATGGACCATCCCGAGTCGATGAAATAAGAACTTAAAGATTCAAGCAGATCAGGATGACTTGGCAAAGCACCTCTGGTCCCGAAATCTTCTTCAGTTTCGACAATGCCTTTGCCGAAATAGCGCATCCATGTCCTGTTAACCGTGACCCTTGAAGTTAGCGGGTTCTTTGGGCCTACAAGCCACTTAGCGAGATCGAGTCGAGATCTTTTTTCTTCTTTCTGTTCAAGATCGGCAGTAATGGCTGAAATGAAACTAGGATTGAGCTGCCCGGTTTTTTTATCAGGTGTGGTGAAGTCTCCTCTCGTGAGTAAGAAAGTTTCGCGCGGGTCTTTCCTGTCACGCATGACCATTAAGTTGGCTTTATTTTTTTGATTTTTCTCGGAGGCGTTAATGAGTTCACCTTCAACGATAGGTAGTGTTGGTCCTGTATTGTTTCTATCCTCGGCAGAATTAAAGAAAGAGTACATCTCGTAATATTCTCGCTGGCTGATGGGATCAAATTTATGGTCATGGCACTGAGCGCATCCAATACTAAGTCCTAGCCACACGGCCCCGGTAGTGTTGACTCTGTCCATTGTGGCCTCTACTCGGAACTGTTCCGGGTCAGAGCCCCCGTCCTGACTAATTAGTGTGTTTCGGTGAAAGGCAGTAGCGGCGATCTGACTCTTTGTAGCCTCAGGTAATAGGTCTCCGGCGATTTGTTCGATAGTGAATTGATCAAATCCCATGTCTTTATTGAGTGCATCAATTACCCAGTCCCTGAATGGCCACATTTGCCGTTCACTGTCACTAGTGTAGCCATGTGAATCTGCGTACCGGGCCTGGTCGAGCCAATGCCTTCCCCACCTCTCTCCGTAATGAGGGCTCTTGAGGAGAGAATCGACTAGTTTTACGTAGGCTTTTTCGGAAGGATCATTGACAAATGCTGAGACTTCCTCAGTTGATGGGAGTAGGCCAGTCAGGTCAAGATATAGACGGCGAATGAGCGTGTAGGGGTCAGCTCTTCCAGAGAGAATTAACCCCTCCTTTTTTAAGCGCTTTGAAATGAAATAATCTATGAGGTGGTCCTTGCTGTTTCTTTTCGGGTCAGTGATAGGGGTAAAGGCCCAGTGCCTTTGATAATTTGCTCCTTCTTTTATCCATTGTGTAAGTAGCCTGATTTGCTTGGAATCAAGTTTGGGTATTTTTGATTTGGGAGGCGGCATGAGCTCTTCCGGATCCGAATGAATTGTTCGCAGAAGAAGTTCACTCTTGTCCGGATCTCCTGGTACTATCGCTGAGTAGCCGCCCAGATCGCGAATTGCTCCTTCATAAGTGTCCAGTCTCAGGTCAGCTTTCCTGGCCCTCTTATCGGGCCCGTGACAAGAAAAACAATGGTCCGAGAGGATTGGCCTGATGTCCTTGTTGAATTCGATGATACCCTCAGCAACGATAGGAGTTGCTAGTGTGGCAATTATAATAATAAATTTCATCAAAGGCATGTAGCTGGATATTCCCTCAGATAGTATTGTGTCCGAATTGGTCCTATTCTGCAAGAGTGCTTAATGTCCAATAAGAGGGCTCGAACAATGAGTGTTATGGTTATAGAATTATTTTATGGATAAATGCGGTATAGGTATTGATATAGGCGGAACTGAAATTAAGGCAGCTTCGTTCGATCTTGTCAGTGGTAAAATGCTGAGAAAGGAAACGGCTCCGACTCAGGACGGGACGTTCACAGATGGGGTCCCTTCTTTTGTTGGGTCAGTGAAGGGACTAGTTTCAGATTTATTGAGTGATTTGAGTCAGGACTTAACAGTCATTGGAGTTTCGGCTCCTGGACTCGTACAGAAAAATGAAAGGGCCATCGGATACATGCCGGGAAGGCTCGATGGGTTAGAGGGTCTGGATTGGACCACTGCCCTGAACATGGACATAGAAATTCAGGTAATTAATGATGCTCATGCTGCGCTCCTTGGTGAAGTGTGGCAAGGCTCAGCGAGGTGCATGGATGATGTCATTATGCTGACCCTGGGAACTGGTGTCGGAGGTGCTATACTTACTGGAGGTAAACTCTTAAAAGGAAGTATTGGTAGGGCAGGGCATCTGGGGCATGTGACCGTCGATTTTGAAGGAGAGCCGGACATCTGCTCTACGCCTGGGAGCATTGAGGACGCGATAGGCAATGCAACGATCACTGAAAGGTCCGGGGGAAAGTTCTTAACGACTCATGAATTGGTGGCTGCGTACGCTGATGGGGATGAAGAGGCTAAGGAGATTTGGTTGCGATCATTGAGGGCTCTTGCCGCTGCATTAGTATCGCTAGTGAACGTCATTGATCCGGAACGCATCGTGATAGGGGGAGGCATTGCAAAGGCAGGAGAGCATTTATTTGGTCCTCTGGAGAAATTAGTCCGTGAACGTGAGTGGCAACCGGACGGAAAAATTGTGACCATTGTGCCAGCGGAGCTAGGTTATTGGGCTGGAACCTATGGCGCGGTTTACAATGCCTTATTAAGGGGCTAAGAGATAAGAGATGAGTTTAACGGAAGATTATATACGTTCGTGCCGTGAGATAATTGAAAGTGTATCCGCACAAGAAAAGCAAATTCAAGAAATAGCTGAGAGGTTTTCTAATTCCATTCTCAATGGAAGAGTCGTTCACCTTTTTGGATCAGGACATTCTAGGATAATGGTTGAGGAAATGTGGCCTCGGTACGGATCTTTTCCTGGTTTTAATCCAATCGTCGAGTTGTCCCTCACTTTTCATAACCAGGTGTCCGGATCCAACGGTCAGCGTCAGGCCATGTACTTAGAAAACGTCAGTGGTTTCGCGTCACGTATCTTACGGAATTTTGATATCAGTTCAGAGGATTCTGCTCTGGTAGTCTCTTCAGGAGGTTGTAACATTGTCCCGGTTGAGATTGCTGAAGAGTTTCAGAAGTCCGGAGTCTGGGTCGCTGGAATTGTCAGTCTGAAACATTGTGAGGGGAGTAAGAGTAAGAGGGAAGACGGTAAAAAGCTGACTGATTTTTCTGATGCCGTGCTGGACACTGGCGCGCCTCTGGGGGATTCAATGATAAGAATCGAAGGACTCGAAACTCCCGTTTCACCAGGATCAACGGTAGGAGGATGCATTATAATTAATGCGCTTAAAGCTGAGATTGCCAGATTATTAACCGAAGCAGGTAAAGCTCCAAAAGTTTTAACGTCCGGGGCCATCGTTGGTGAGGAAAAAGCCACTCAACTTTTTGAGGCTGCTTACGATGAGCATTCGAGGAGAATGGCCACTCTATATTCTGGTCTGGGTCTTAATGA
>JASLJT010000020.1:0-7943 GCA_030747955.1 Verrucomicrobiales bacterium
TATAAAGATCAGACTCTGAGCCAAATTCATTGGAAGGAACTGAAAGATCCGTCGTGTATCGGATCTCCGCTCCTGGAGTCTCACAACTCAGTTCTAATTGAAAATTATCTTCATAGAGCTTGCTCTCGGCTGAAAATACTACCTCGCCGGGAGGCTGACTAAAAATAATTCCGTTTGGCGAGCCAGGAGAAGGCTCCTTAAAAAAACCAAACTGAGCACCACCGCTCGTGTCCTGCACCTCAGCGATGAGTTCGACACCAACGACAAAGTCAGATCCACTAGTGGATCTGTTCATGGCCTGAACGGCTAAAACATTATTCCCGCCAACTATGGAGCCTGCCTTTGAGGATATGTCTTCTGTTTCTGGCCCCCTAATGACTAGACTGTCAAGACGTGACGCGGTGGCTCTAGAGTCAAAGGTAACTGGAACAGGCACATTTATACTCGCAAGTTCTTGGCCATTTAAATATGCCACGTACCCATCATCAATGGTAACGGCAAGCTGAGCTGAAACAATTCTCTTATCAACATCATCAAAAACAAATGGGAAACGAAAATAACCACTAGCGTTAACCCCCTTCATATTCCCTGATATGTCGGTCGCAATGAGCGGCTCCAAAGTGCCTCCCCTAGACTCAAAACCGACAGGATGTGCTACTGACGTCCATTCAGAGTCATCAAATTTTGGGGCAGCTTCTTTCCAGCTATCGCCCAATGAATCATCGGTCGGTATAAAATAATTAACTGTCGCATCCTCAGCAACTAGGACCTGCCTATTTACCAATCCGGACGTACCGTAACCGTATGAAGAACCAGGGTACTGCTCAGGATAACCCTCACCAAAGTCTGATTCGACTGTTTTGCCGTCAGGCCCAATCAAACCTAAATAGTCACCCTTCCTATCGAGAGTAAAACTGGCATGTAGTGAAGAGCTTGGGTCTTGGCGGTCCTTGGCCGAAGCAAAAATAACAATGCTTCTGCCTCCTCTAACCGTGACCTCAGGGAACTGCCAACGCGTCAGATCGTCCGCGTTGTTTGTTAGATAATAGCCTTTTAGTGAAGCCGTAGAATTGCCTGTGTTGCTTATTTCGATCCAGTCAGACGGTTCACCATCATCATCGAGACCAGTAAGCTCAGCCACTGCCTTAATTTCAGTAATGGAAAAATCAGCAAGAAGATGTGAGGTAATTGAAAAATAAATTGCGAGCAGCGAGAGGGGCGCGGCTAGCGGGGAAATGCGCCTTATGTAGGTTTTCATGTGATTATTAACGATAAACCCTTAACCTCATATAAAAAAGATTTTTTTCAGAATGCAGAGATTCAGCACAACCCTTAAATTGATGCTATAGTCCCGCAAATTTGATATGAACAACGAATCCCCCTTCAGTCCGGTTGAAGATATCGTCTCCGACATCAGGGCCGGAAAGATGGTCATCATTACAGATGACGCTGATCGCGAGAACGAAGGCGACTTAATCGTTGCTGCTCAATGCATTACGCCTGAAATTGTCAATTTTATGACAAAATATGGACGCGGCTTAATTTGCTCCCCCATCACAGAATCTGTGGCCATGCGGCTCGAATTACCCATGATGGTTCCTAATAATCGGGAATCATTTAAGACAAATTTCACGGTTTCTGTAGATGCCGCCAAGGGAATCACTACCGGCATCAGTGCTTCTGACAGGGCCGAAACCATCAGACTTCTGGCAGATGACGCAACCATCGGCGAGGATCTTGTGCAGCCCGGCCATATTTTTCCACTCCTTGCAAAGCCCGGCGGAGTCTTAAGGAGGGCAGGACATACGGAAGCAGCAACGGACCTCGCTCGACTAGCAGGACTCAATGAAGTCGCTGTCATATGTGAAATATTAAATGATGATGGGAGCATGGCCCGCCTATCAGAACTTACCAGCATCGCCGAAAAACATGACCTAAAAATTGGCACCATTGAAAGCCTCATTCAATACCGCAGGAAACGCGAACGTCTCGTCGATCACCTCGAATCCATTAATCTTCCTACAAGATGGGGAAACTTTAATCTTCACATGTATCAATCCACTTACGGTGAGGAAACGCATTTGGCACTCGTCAGAGGTAAAATTGACCCAGACAAGGCAGTCATTGTTCGTGTCCACAGTGAATGTTTAACGGGAGACGTATTCGGGTCCCAAAGATGTGATTGTGGAGGCCAACTTGACTCGGCCATGGAAAGAATTTCAAATGAAGAGAATGGCATCTTGCTGTACATGAGACAAGAAGGCAGAGGCATTGGACTCAAAGCAAAGATCCACGCATACAAGTTACAGGAAGAAGGCTATGACACGGTAGAAGCTAACGAAAAACTTGGATTTCCTAGCGACCTTCGTGATTATGGTATAGGTGCGCAGATCCTCTATGATCTGGGAGTGCGTAAGATCCGGCTTATGACCAATAACCCCAAAAAAGTCATTGGACTCAATGCCCACAAATTAGAAATTATAGAACAAATACCTATTAAGCAGTGCCCAACTCCTCACAACAAAAAATATTTAGATACCAAACGAGAAAAGCTTGGTCACGACCTCTAAAACCAAATCTATCTAACTTCAATTTCGATGCCCTCTAATCCTCTCGCACCAAAACCAAGGTCCATAGGCACAAGACGAACTATCAGTATCGTCGCGAGCCTCTACAACGAAGAACTGGTTAACTCGTTACTCAATTCAACTATCGAAGAACTTAGGCGGATAATGCCGAGCATCACCGTGCCCGTGTACAGAGTGCCCGGAGCCTTTGAGATTCCGGTATGCGCTAAACACTTAATCGAAAATAACCCGAACGATGCACTCATCGCCCTAGGAGTCATAATTAAGGGAGAAACAGACCACGCTGAGCTCGTTGGAACATCAGTGACAACATCATTACAGAACTTGGCGTTAGCAAACAACATTCCAATCATTCATGAGGTCCTACTCACTGAGAACCGTGAACAGGCCACTGAAAGGTGCCAAGGTGATAAGAACAGAGGCAAAGAAGCCGCCAGATCAGCAATCACCATGGCAGAACTGTTTTCAAGCTTGAACGCGATAAAGGATCGCAAGACCAGCACTAGTAATGGGTAAAAGGAGGGACGGCAGAGAAGCCGCAATACAGTTCCTCTTCAATCGTGACATTAATAAGGAACTTGGGCCAGATGATTTCGACGCATTCTTTTCCATTTGCATAGCTCAGTCGGGCGCCAAAAAGTTTGCCAAAGAGCTGCTGTCTGGAATGCTTGATAACCTAGAGGAGATCGACAAGAAACTAGAACCGGAACTGGAGAATTTTGAACTTCCGCGCCTCTCAACTATCGACAGAAACGTTTTGCGCCTTGCCACTTACGAAATGTTCTACCTAGATGACGCACCGCCGATCGTATGCATCAATGAAGCAATCGAGATCTCTAAAAGGTTTGGAACAGAAGATTCAGGAAGTTTTGTGAATGGTGTTCTGGACAAAATGAAGGACAAACTCGATCGACCGCTCCGCTAGCAAAACAAATTTGAATAATATATGGCCGGATTATTTAAAAGAATCCTAAGTAAGTTTTCCCGCGAAAAATTTGATTGGGACGAATTGGAAGAAACACTCATATCTGGTGACCTCGGCGTTCAATTATCAATGCAAATAATTGACTCACTTCAGGAAAAAAGAAAATCCATTAATCCTGAAGACATCATCGAAGCGTGCCGCAATGAAATTCGCTCGATCTTACCCACTGACTCTGTTGAAATTTCCCCATCAGAAGAAGGCCCCAAAGTCATCCTTGTCGTTGGCGTGAACGGGACAGGAAAGACCACTTCCAGCGCAAAACTTGCTGCCCTCCTTAAGTCCAAGGGTCACAGCGTCATGCTTGCTGCAGCTGACACTTTTCGTGCAGCAGCAATTGAACAGTTAGAAATATGGGCGACCCGAATCGATGTCCCTCTCATCAAAGGCGAATACAAGTCAGACCCGTCCTCAGTATGCTTTGACGCTCACTCTGCTGCTATCAACGCAAATACAGACTTCTTAATATGTGACACTGCCGGAAGGCTTCACACTAGGCACAATTTGATGGAGGAGTTGAAAAAGATTCAGAGAACCATATCTAAAAAGAACGAAAATGCGCCTCACGAAGTGCTCCTTGTCGTTGATGCTACTACCGGATCAAATGCTCTGTCACAAGCAAAGGAATTCCATGCCGCTACTGAGCTTACAGGTTTAATTGTGACAAAAATGGACGGGAGCGGCAAGGGAGGCATCGTTGCCTCAATAGCAAATGAGCTTGGAACCGCAACTCGGTTCATGGGCCTGGGAGAAGAAGTTACTGATTTTGAAACATTCGATACTGAGCGCTTCATAAATCAAATTCTTTAAGCTTCAGTGCTTTACAAAAAAACTGTATACACAATGATAAGTCATCATTATTGATAATAAATCATTGTATTATGACGGAACCGCTACCTCCCGTTTTTAACCGGAAGAACCCACTATTAGCTAGCATCTGTAGTAAGAAACTACTCACAGAGGGCTGCGAAACTAAAAGGACCTGGCACCTTGAAATTGATCTCCTCGGATCAGGACTCAGTTTTACCCCAGGCGATTCTCTTGCCCTTTTACCAAAGAACGATCCGGTCCTAGCTAACGAATTAATTGAGACTCTCGGATTCTCAGGCGATGAAACTGTAATCAACCCAGCCAAAGAAGAGACCACTCTATCAAAGGCCTTAATTGAAAACTACGTCATCACGACTCCGGACAAAAAATTACTAAGATCAATCGCAGAGAAAGCTGAAAACGCAGAACTCTCTTCACTCCTCGACCGTGAAAAAAAGAAAGATCTAGCAGACCATTTGTGGGGCCGTGACATCATTGATGTTCTCAAGGAGAATCCAGAAGCAAAATTCGAAGCATCAGAATTTGTCGGTCTACTCAAAAAACTCAACGTCCGACTCTACTCTATAGCATCCAGCTTATCGTACCATCCGGACAGAGTAGATTTAACTGTCGCAGTCGTCGAGTACGAGAGCCGTGGCAGAAAACGCCAAGGAGTTTGCTCTAGCTGGATATCAGAAAGAGCCACTGAGGACTCTAAGATTCCCTGCTTCATCACCCCCGGCAAAGGTTTCCGTCTACCCGATCCTGACGAAGATGTGCCCATCATCATGTGTGGCCCAGGAACAGGAATCGCTCCGTTCAGGGCATTCCTTCAAGAGCGCAAACAAACTAAAGCCAAGGGAGATGCTTGGCTAATTTTTGGCGAAATTCATGAACAGAGCTGCTATTTCTACAAGGACGAATGGGAAAGCTTCTTAGATGATGGAACACTGAATAAAATTTCAACTGCCTGGTCACGAGATCAGGGCGAAAAAGTTTACGTCCAACACAAAATCATTGAAGAAGGCGCCAACTTCTGGTCGTACCTAGAAAAAGGAGCAATATTTTATGTCTGCGGAGACGCTGAAAGAATGGCCCCCGACGTTGACAAGGCCTTGCATCAAATAATTATGGAGCACGGCAACAAATCTGAAGAGGAGGCTGTAGAATATGTTAGCGAAATGAAAACCAATAAGCGATACAGGAGAGACGTTTATTGACCTCAAAGAGAATTACCAACACATTGCCTAAAGTCGGCAATGCCAGTTAAATCTAAAATCGCTATTTTTGGGGGAAGCTTTGATCCAGTTCACCTTGGTCATGTTGGTCTTGCAGTAGAGTCAAAATCAGTAATTGGCCTCGACAAGATCATCTTTCTTCCCTGCCTAAAGTCGCCCCATAAAACTGATGCCCCTTCAACTTCCCCAGATAAGAGGCTTGAGATGCTCAAGATCGCAACTAAAGAACATGAATGGATCGACGTATCACGGTGGGAAATTGACCGACCATCGCCCTCTTACTCATGGCTTGCCGCTGAGCACTTCATGAATGAGTTCCCCGGATCGGAAATGTTCTGGATCATCGGCAATGATCAGTGGCAAAAGATTGACACTTGGGCAGAGCCTGAAAGGCTTTCAAAAAACCTCACCTTCATCGTCTTTCCAAGGGCAGACCAAGACCCGAAACCGAAGATGAATTTTAAGAGCATCTTCATTAATTTCCGCCACGAAGCATCAAGCACTTCAATCCGAGAGGACCTCACATCCAATCAATTAACATCGTCCCTTTTGAATCCTCAAGTAAAGGAATTCATCAATCAGAACCGACTCTATCAGCCTGAAAACTAACCGAGAAGCCAAGTCACTGCCCCTTCATCAGGATCAACCAAAGAGACCGGCAAATCAGACTGCCCAGAGAGAACACGATCAACGACAGACCTCTTCTCTTGACCCTTGATCAGAAATAAAATTTTCCGTGCCGCATTAATAATTGGATAAGTGAAAGTGATCCTGCTCTCACCTTTCTGCGGAACATGATTAGAAACGACCCATCTGTCATTCTCATTGATGGCGCTAGTGCCCGGAAAAAGTGACGCGATGTGCCCATCTTCTCCCATTCCAAGAAGAATTAAGTCATGTCTGTAAATTTTCGTGCCTGACCTTTGTCGCAAAGAATTCTCGTACTCTATAGCTGCATCAACAGGATCGAGCTCACCTCTCATTCGCAAAACGTTCTCTCCATTCAAAGGAACCTTACTAAGTAAAGAACCGCTCGCCATTCTAAAATTGCTATCATCATGGTCCGGAGGAACGCACCTCTCATCTCCAAAAGTAATCTCAATGTTACTCCAGTCCAAATTGGCTTCGGCCAAAGCTCTATAGACCGGCTCAGGAGTAGTTCCTCCGCAAAGGGAAATTCTATGAGGTCTATTAGACTCACCAGATAGCGCGGAAACAATAACATCCACCGCGTCGCCTACAAAGTCAGATGACTCGATGAACTGCATACTAAAGAACTCTAAATAACCATTCCTCCATCAACAGTGAGGACCTGCCCCGTAACATATCGTCCGCCCTCGCCGGCAAGATATTCAACTGCTGCTGCGACATCATCAACTTCACCCAAAGAACCTAACGGCACCTTAGCCTTGATTCCTTCACGTAATTCTTCGGACAGTGCATCAGTCATGTCTGTCACAATGAAGCCAGGAGCAATCGCGTTGACCGTAACTGCACGACTAGCAAATTCTCGGGCAAGGGACTTTGTCAGACCTATGAGCCCAGCCTTACTTGCCGCATAATTGGCCTGCCCCGCATTTCCTATAAGACCAATCACTGAGGATATATTTATGATTCGTGCCCCGTTCTGCTTTAAGAGGCTCCGCTGAAACGCTTTAACAGAATTAAATGCACCTTTGAGGTTCGTATTAATGACAAGATCCCACTCCTCCTCAGACATTCTAAGCATAAGATTGTCACGAGTCACCCCAGCATTATTAACGAGCACGTCCACCTTGCCAAAGTCAGATAGAACATTTTTCCCCACCTCAGCCATTGCATCAAAATCAGAAACGTCGACAGAATAAGGTTTAGATGATTCAGGAAATTCAGCGTTCAATGCATCAGCACATGACTGTGCATTTTCTATTGAACGGCTCAGTGCCGCGACCTTAGCTCCCTTCGATGCTAAGCGCTTTGCTATACCGTTGCCAATGCCACGCCCGGCCCCGGTAACAACTACGACTTTATCAACAAATTCGGACATAAAAAAACTATCAACAATGCAGAGCCTCGAATCAACCGTGATCTTCAAGTCTTGAGAATTTAACTAATTCGATGGCGGAGGGGGTGGGATTCGAACCCACGAGACCTTTCAGCCTGCCAGTTTTCAAGACTGGTGCATTCAACCGCTCTGCCACCCCTCCTAAAGAGAAAGCATCATCTCGTTTCAACGTATGCACCAGTATGTCGGAGTCCTCAAACTGAAAAAATAAGTAAAATTTGCCCAACTAGAGCAAAAATGCCTCAAATAACAAGGCTTTAGCTGAATTTATACATCCTCTA
>JASLJT010000021.1:0-3934 GCA_030747955.1 Verrucomicrobiales bacterium
ATCTGTTTTATAAAGATCGAGCATTTCCTCATAGTGCTTCTTTTCAATTTCATATTGGCCCAATTTCGTTTGGTACTCTTTTAGTCTAGTGGGTAGCGATTCTGAGAGGTCCTTCCGTGCCTGATCAGTCATGATGTTTTGTGAAGACATCCTGATATTGTTTAATTTTAGGACCTGAGACCTGAGGTAATACGTTGAAAAAAGCAGTACTAGGAATGAAATGATTGTGACGAACTTTGCGACTTTGATGTTTTTCTTCATGGTTAATTTTAAAAGTTAATTATTCTATTAGGATAATGTTAGTGCCTATTCATCACTTTTATGAAATCGATTATTTTAATTTAAACATCAGTCACAATGATGATGCTGATCGACTCGGAATCGGGTTGCGGAATGTATTTTTTTCTTGTTAGAATTGAACCAATGAAATTTGTGCTTTCGATAATGGTTTTTGTTTTTGCGCTCAATGATGGTCGGGCCGGGGAGGGGGAATCTGATAAACAGAAAAACCTCTCTCCTGAAGTTGCCTCAATTGACCAGTTGGACTGGTTGACTGGTGACTGGGAAGGTCCAATCGGTGGAGGGGTCCTTGAGGAGTCTTGGCTCCCTCCTAAGGCTGATACTGTGGCTGCTGTAGTCAGATTGACCAAGGATGGCGTTACTGAATTTGTCGAATTAATAAAGATCCAGAAGGTCGGTAAAACATTAGAACTAAGACTGAATCTTTTTGATGCATCTCTTAAGCCAATGGCTGAAAAACCGCAGATCCTTAAATTATCAGAGATCAGTGAAAAGAGTGTGACTTTCCTTGGCGCAAGTGAGGGATCTCACCGGAGACTCAGTTATGAACGGGTCAAGGAAGACCATTTTGCGATTCGAATCATTACCAAAGATGGTGAAAAAATTGCAATTGATTTGAAGAGGCCTTAGGACATTCAGGTTAATTTTTTACAATCCACATGAAACTAATAGTCCAAAGCCTTGTCATTATTTCCTTAATTTGCAGCTCGGCCCTTCATGGTGCTGATCCTGACAGGAGCAGACCCAATATCATTCTCATCATGGTCGATGATATGGGCTACTCTGACATCGGATGCTACGGCGGTGAGGTCAAAACACCTAACCTTGATAAGCTTGCCAAGGACGGGCTCCGCTTCACCCAGTTCTATAATACCGCCAAGTGCCACACGACCCGCGCTGAACTGCTCACCGGTAACTACGCATACTCGATCGGGGACAATAACATGGAGCACGGGGCCACGTTCGGTGAGGTTCTCCGTACCGTCGGTTACCGGACTTTGATTTCGGGTAAGTGGCACCAGAAACCGTTACCAACGACTAGGGGCTTTGACCGGTACTACGGACTCGCTGACGGTTGCAGTAATTTCTTTAATCCCGGCGTCAAGGCCCGTGCCGGTGAGGGGCTGCCCGGTAGGAAGGGCCAGAACCGGCTCAGGCGCTGGGCCATCGAGGACAAAGTGATTATGGGTTACACGAACCCTGATAAGGATTTCTATACGACGGATGCCTTTACCAATTACGCGATGGATCGTCTCGATGAGTATCGGGGCGAGGCCAAGCCCTTCGTTCTTTATCTCCCTTACACGGCTCCCCATTATCCGCTCCATGCCTGGCCCGAGGACATTGCAAAGTACCGCGGTAAATACAAGATCGGCTGGGATGAGATCAGGAAACAGCGATTTGCCCGCATGAATAAAATGGGGATCATTGGTCCGAACCATAAGTTAAGTCCGCGCGCCTCCAAGGCCTGGGAGGATCTATCAGAAAAGCAAAAGGACGAGGAGGACCTGAAGATGGCTGTGTATGCGGCAATGATTGACCGCGTTGATCAGAACCTGGGTCGCCTCTTTGCCAAGGTTAAGGAGTTAGGCAAATGGGACAATACCCTGATTCTTTTTCTTACCGATAATGGGGCCTGCCCAGAACAGCCGAACACGACCCCGAACATTCCTCCGGGCCCTGTTGAAAGTTATCGGACAGTCTCGGTCGGTTGGGCAAATGCCAGTAACACTCCCTACAGGAGATTCAAGTCTACCGATTATGAGGGCGGCACGAGGACTCCGTTCATTGCTCATTGGCCAGGAGTCATTGAGCCGGGCATGACGGATCAGGTCGGCCACATCATTGATATATCAGCCACTTTCAGAGACGTTACCGGAGCCAAGTATCCGAAACAGATAAATGGCAATAAGACCAAGTCTCCGGTCGGTAAATCACTCTTGTCTATTTTCAAAGGAAAGAAAAGAGAGTCGCACAAGGAAATATACTGGCACTTTGGAAGGGCCAATGCGGTCCGGCAAGGGGACCTCAAGGCGGTCCGGCAGGGAAAAGCCCCATGGGAGCTTTATGATCTGAAAGCGGACCCTTCCGAGATGAATGACCTGGCCAAGGATGATCCTCAGAAGACGATGGAGCTGGCAAACTTGTGGGAATCCTGGAGCAAGGAAATCAAATCAAGACCAGGCAAATGATCTCACCTATCACACAGAAACTTTTATACATTCATTTCTTCCTGATTCTTGGTGGAGTAGGGAAAGGGGAGAAAATCTCATATCCACCTCATACCTTTACTCTTCCTGACGGCTATTCATTGGAGCAGGTCGCAGCACCGCCTCTCGTACAAAGGCCCATACATATGAGCTTTGATGAAAATGGTGTGCTTTACGTAACGGACAGTTCAGGGAATACCGATAATGCTCCGGCCCAACTCAAGGACCCGAGTCACCGTATCCTAAGGTTAGTGGACAAGGACGGAGACGGGACCTTTGATGAATCGACTCTGTTTGCGGATAAGGTACCTTTCCCGGAAGGGATACTCGTTCATGACGGGGACGTTTACGTTGGTGCTCCTCCTCATATCTGGAAGTTCCGTGACACGGACGGGGACCACGTGGCGGACAAGAGGAGTAGTTGGTTTAACGGCGGTTCGATTGAGGGCTGCGGCAATGATATGCATGGACCCTACTTGGGAGTGGATGGCTATTTTTACTGGTGCAAGGGAGCCTTCGATCCCCAGACTCATGTGTTGGGAAATGGAAAAACATTCAAATCGAGTGCTGCCCATATTTACCGAGCCAGGCCTGACGGGACTGACCTCAGTGTCGTGATGACTGGTGGAATGAATAATCCGGTCGGGCTCGCTTTCAGTGAAAGTGGTGAGTGTTTTTTGAGTGGCACTTTTTTTGATCTTTCGGGGCCCGGAAAAAGGGACGGTATCATTCATGCGGTTTATGGGGGAATGTATGGAAGGAAAAATGACAGGGTCCTTTCTCCTCACCCAAGGACCGGAGGCTTATTGCCGATCCTCTCCCAAATGGGTCCGGCTGCTCCGTCAGGAATCGTGATGCCGAAGAGTGATTTTCTTGGGCTCCGGGGAGACCTTCTCTGTTCGAATTTTAACCTTCGCCGCGTCTCGAGGCACCGGCTGACCCCGAGCGGATCAAGTTACACATCAACTAATGAGACTTTCCTTGAGAGTGACCAGAACGATTTTCATCCGACCGATGTGATTGAGGATGCTGACGGGAGCCTGCTCGTCGCTGACACGGGCAGCTGGTATATGATTTGCTGTCCGACTTCAAAAGTTGCCAAACCGCATGTGCTGGGTGCCATCTATCGGATCAAAAAGAAAGGATCACCGAAACTCAATGATCCCCGAGGACTGGATCTGGACTGGCGAAAACCCAGAGTCGAGTGGCTCTCTGACGAACGGCCTCATGTGGTTCAGCGGTCAATGAAAGTCTTGGCAAAGGAGGATAACATTGAACATTTGAAAGCGTCAGACGCACGTTTGCCTGCCCTATGGACTCTTCATAGGGTCCCGGGCGATGAGGCACGAAAGGCGGTCCGGGACTTTTTGGATGATGAAAGATCCGAGGTTAGGGCAGCTGCGATTCATAGCATTGGATTGTGG
>JASLJT010000022.1:0-2896 GCA_030747955.1 Verrucomicrobiales bacterium
GTTTGTTGCCAGCCATGTCAGGACAAATGTAGGCGCGGTCTGTTTCGTAAACTTTTACTACCGTCCCATCGGGAAGTTCGGCTTCAGTGAGGAGTTGATCATCGCTCAAGTTCTTGGCTTCTTCTTCTCTTTCTTCGTCACCCTCAAAGATGAACTGCGGTTTCCATCCACCGCGGGCCCCTTGTTCCAAGGCAAGTTCGGCAGTGAACGCTTGGCCGAAACGGTTCTTGAAGCTTTCAAATGGTCCTATCCTGCCTTCTTCTAGGAGTGCCTTGGCCTGATCAGGTGTAATTTCATGGCTGGCTATATATTTATTGAGTTTAAATTTACATTCAGATTCTTTGCATTCGTAGCTCCCATCAGTTTGTTTGAGGACATTTCCTTGGCAGTCTGGGCAGGTGGCATGCAGATCTTCAAATACTCGGTCAGCGAGTTCGGTCATCTTTTCTTGTGTCCGATTCACGATGTCTTCGGTCAGCTTTTTGATTTCCGACATGAAGACTTCCCGACTAAGCTCGCCGCTTTCCATTAACTTTAATTTGTATTCCCATTCGCCTGTCATCTCTGGGGAGCTCAAGGAATCAATTCCAATACTTTCTAATAAATCGATTAGCGCTAAGCCTTTATTAGATACTACTAAGTCCCTCTTCTGTTGTTCGTGTCGGAATAAATATTTATGAGAAATTAATCCTTCTATTATCGCAGCTCTAGTCGCAGGAGTTCCTAAGCCACGTTCTTTCATCGCTTCTTTTAATTCCCCATCATCAATGCGTTTCCCGGCAGTTTCCATTGCACCGAGAAGAGTCGCCTCTGTGTATCGTGCCGGGGGCCTCGTTGATTCTTCCTTTAATTCGATTCCTATTGATTTAGCTTGATCTCCAGTTTCAGCTGCTATCAGTTCATCTTTTTCAGCTGCTACGCCTGGCTTTCGTCCGTAAACTTCTAGGTACCCTGGAGTGACGAGGACCTTACCTGTCGTGAGAAAAGAGTCCTGATTAATCCTAGTAATTCTTCTCGTCGTTTCAAATTCTGCAGAAGGAAAGAATATTGCGATGAGTCTCCTTGTGACCAGGTCGTATATTTTTTGTTCCTGTTCTTTCAGTGAAGCGGTAGGAATTTTTCCTGTTGGGATTATGGCGAAGTGGTCGCTAATTTTGGCGTCGTTGAATATGCGCTTGTTTGGTTTTATCCAATCATTAGCAATGACTTTGGAAGAGCTGTCAATTATTTGCTGATCTAGTGTTGTGCTTGATATTCCGTCAGCAAACCCTTTGATGTTCGATTTGATGTTTGAGATATAATCCTCGGGTAGGCACTTCGAGTCGGTCCTTGGATAGGTCAGTAGTTTGTGCCTTTCATAAAGTGACTGCGCGATGGCGAGTGTGTTCCTAGCGCTGAATCCGAATTTACTTGAAGCTTCTCGTTGCAAGGTAGTCAGATCATATAGTTGAGGAGGTGATTGTTTTGCAGGTTTCTTATTTTCTTCGATGGTCCCTGTTTTGTCTTTGCATCGAGAGATGATCTCATCTGCTTCTTCTTTGCTCCATATTCTCTCGGCCCTTGCCTGATCATTTTCAGTGTCTTTTTTGAAGTCTTCACGAAACCAACGTCCATTATAGGAGCCGTTATCAGTTTCAAATGAACCATGAACTTCCCAGTAATCCTGAGGAATGAAGTTTCTTATTTCTCTTTCTCTTTCCGATAAGATTACAAGGGTAGGGGTCTGGACCCTACCGGCCGTCGTGACATTGAATCCGCCGTGCCTCGAATTGAATGCGGTTAAGGCCCTAGTTCCGTTAAGGCCCACGAGCCAATCGCTCTCGGACCGGCATAGTGCCGCTTCTGCTAGCGGAAGCATTTCTTGGTCGTCTCTGAGTGAGTCGAAAGCGCTGAGGATTGCATTGTTTGTCATTGACTGCATCCACATGCGTTTAATGACTTTGTTTGCTCCTGCTACTTGCATCACGTAGCGAAAGATTAGTTCTCCTTCTCTACCGGCATCACAAGCGTTGATGATAGTTTCTACTTCTTTCTTTTTGATTAAGCGTTTCAGTAGATTTAATCTGCTCTCACTTTTCGCGATGGGTTGCAGCTCGAACTTTTCAGGTATGACGGGTAGGTGTTTGATTCCCCATGGAAGTTTTTTGCCATTTGGCCCTGATGGCATTTTTAATTCAACGAGATGTCCAACGGCTGAAGAAATTAATGCATTATCGCTTTCGAAGTAGGTGTTTCTATCTTTGCCCCTTTTCTCAAATTTGCCTAATTCCTTGGATAATACTCGAGCAAGGTCAGTGGCGACGCTTGGTTTTTCAGCAATTATGAGAGTTTTTGACATCTTAAGAAGGCGAACCTAGGACGGAATTCTAGGATTTTTCAAACAGGTTTCTTCAGATATTTAATTTTTTTTTATATCGGAAGGTAGATGAGGGGGGGCAGCAAGTGGGGTTTTATGATGCTGAAAACCCTGAAAAACAAGACACTTCTACATTATTTTCCGATCGATATAACCAATGATTCTGATGAGAATCTCTCTCCTATTTTTTTTTCGTAGAGAGAGCTTTCGGCTAAGAACAAGAGCTTAGAATGTTTCGAACTCCGCGTTTTAACGAATAGTTGCGATTGATTCTGAGATCATTGCCTCGGTCACTTTGTCAGTGAGTTCGGGTTTTCCTAACTCATGAAGAGCGACAAAACGGATCTGACCATTTTTGAATTTTTTGTCAGCTCTCATAATGTTTAATATCGAATCTGTAGATATTTCTTTATCCAAAGTTATCGGTAAATTGAATTTTATGAGGGCGTTTTTTATGCGGTCACCTTGCTTTGAAGAAAAATTAAAGAGTTCAGATGAAATGAAATTTGCACATATTAGCCCTAAGCTAATTGCTTCGCC
>JASLJT010000023.1:0-28546 GCA_030747955.1 Verrucomicrobiales bacterium
TCCAGACCGTAGGATCAAGGCCTTTGAAAATTGTATTGGAACCGTCACTGATGAACATTCCGCTTTCCTCATAAGCAGAGTCAGTGCCTGCGATTCCAAACGCAAAACCGACCCGGCCTCCTGACCCTCGGAAATTAATGATTCCTTTTGCTCCACTGTGAGGATTTAATCCGTTAGGAGCATTCTCTAAGTCAGTGGCTGATTCTGGGAGTCGCAGTCTGAAGGCGAATGTTGCACCGTCATCCATGAAGTTTGCTGGTGTCCCTTCGTTCGTTTCTAAGTTATGGGTCAGTGTCAGTCTACGGTTGTTGTTTGTTCCGGAAGACTTGACTGCATCCACGATTTGTAGTGCCTTGTTCCCAGGTTCACCATTTATAGGGACCGTGACTACTCCTCCAGGATTACCGGCCCCGGGCACGGTCCCGTCCCAATGATCTGAACTGTTGTTATGGTCCCATGTCCCATCGAGTGCCTTAGTTGATACATTTGAATCTGAGCTTCCGTTATAATTGTAGTCCCAGCCGCCAGGAGGAGGGGGGTAATTTTCAGCTAATGAGGTTGAAACGAATACCAAGGAACTGAGGATAATGAGACGAATTAATGTCATTTGAGGTGAGTCTTCTATTAATGGGATGCATTAATATGGATCGATTGTTGGGTTTGCTCAAGTGAGATAGATGGCTTGCCAATTATATTGGGTTTAGACCATTCTATGGGCATGAAATTATTACCGGTTTTATTCATGGGCTTTGCACTGAATGCTGCTTTTGCCGATCTTTCTTCAATTCTTAGCGAAGGGGCAAGTGTCGAGAAGCTTGGAACTGACATGAAGTTCACTGAGGGACCAGTATGGATAGCCAAAGAGAATCGGTTGGTATTTTCGGATATCCCACGCGCCTTGCAGCTGCAATGGACCAAAAAAGAAGGTATTAAGGAATGGAGAAAAGTGGAGGCTTCTAATGGAAACCTTCTCGATCTTAAAGGGAATCTTCTTTCATGCCAGCACGGTGGGAGAAATCTTGTTAGTACTGGTCCTGACGGGACCGTTAAGGTTCTGGTAGATAATTATCAAGGGAAGAAATTCAATTCTCCAAATGATTTAGCAATTAGGAGTGATGGTACGATCTGGTTCACGGATCCAAGTTATGGTTTGAGGGGCAGGAAAGCAGAGGCAGGAGGTAAGTGGGTCTATCGACTGAAGAGTGACGGGTCCGTGAGCGTTGCTTGTAAGACTTTTGATATGCCCAATGGAATTGCATTCTCTCCAGACCAGAAAAGAGTTTACATAGCAGACTCTGGAAAGATTGGTAAAATTCATGCTTATGATGTGGTAGAAGAGGGTCTTCTAGGAGAGCCCGTCTTTATCATTGATGTGCGGTGTGATGGGATGTGCATTGATACGGAAGGAAGAATTTATACGACTGCAGGCGGAGGTATTCATATTTTCAATTCTGCCGGAAAAAAGTTAGGACTCATACCGACACCTGAACATCCTGCTAATGTTTGTTTTGGTGGGAAAGATTACGACACTCTATTTATCACGGCCCGGAAGTCCCTCTATTCGATTAATACGAAGGTAAAGGGTCAGGTCGTGACTCCTGATTAATTTGTAGATTAGACAATGATATCAGATTCCGATTCTCGGGAAGATCTCATCTCGGTTTACCGTAATGGTCTCCTTGATGATGTGATTCCTTTTTGGATGAGGAACTGTGTTGATCGCGATCATGGTGGCTTCATGATGTCCCTTGACCGGGCTGGAAAAGTCATAGATACCGATAAGGGCGTTTGGCAGCAGGGCAGATTCACTTGGCTATTAGGTGAACTTTATAATAATGTTGAGGAACGTGAAGAGTGGCTAGAATTAGCTAGGCACGGAGCCAAGTTCATGGACGATCATTGCTTTGACCCGTCCGATGGGAGGATGTGGTTTCACTTGACCCGAGAAGGGGATCCGATTCGAAAGAGGCGTTATGCTTTTTCGGAAAGTTTTGCTGCGATCGCTTATGGAGAACTTTACAAGGCCACGGGCGAGGAACATTATGCAGAGAAGGCCCGGAGAACATTTGATCGATTCATTAGTCATAATCTTGATCCTCGTGGAGTCGATCCAAAGTTCACTGATGTTCGGCCAATGAAGAGTCTCGGGTTTCCAATGATTACAATTACCACAGCTCAAGAATTGCGCGATTCGATCGGTCTCACGGACGCTGAGGAGTGGATTGACCGTAGCATTGCGGAAATTCGCAGTGACCACATGAAGCCGGAACTGCGTTGCGTGTTGGAGAATGTAGGGAAGAACGGAGAAATGATCGATCACTTTGATGGTCGAATGCTGAACCCTGGTCATGCGATCGAGGCTTCCTGGTTCATTATGCAGGAGGGAAAAATTCGTAACGATCCGAGCCTAATTAAGACCGGATGCGAGATCCTTGACTGGAGCTGGGAACGGGGATGGGACAATGAATTTGGAGGGATCCTGTACTTCGTTGATATGAAGGGCATTCCTGTGCAGGAGTATTGGCATGATATGAAATTCTGGTGGCCGCAGGCCGAAGCCATCATTGCTACAATATTCGCTTTTTCCCTTACGGGTGATCCGAAATATGTGGAATGGCATAGGCAGGTTCACGAGTGGGCTTACGAGTCCTTTCCTGATCCTGAGCATGGTGAATGGTTCGGTTACCTTCACCGTGATGGTAGCGTCAGTTCGACTCTGAAAGGAAATCTTTGGAAAGGCCCTTTCCATGTTCCGCGTATGAAATTAATTAGCTGGCAATTACTTGAGGGCCTGCCAAGTGAGAGGGCCCTTTAATATCTTTGAATTATGAAAAAGGGAAGAGGACTTTTTTTATTAATTTATATCTGGGTATAACTCAGTAACTGATTCAAACGTTCAGATATATTATCGGAATCCAAATTGCTCAGACCTTCTACACTGAATGACTCACAGTTGAAGCTGGCCATTACAGTTCCTCTGGCTACTGCAGCTTTTAGATCATTGAAGCTTGGAGGTCCTTGATTTTGTGAGGCGATGAATCCAGCAATTCCACCCACAAAACAGTCACCCGCGCCTGTAGGATCCTCGACTTCTTCAAGCGGATAGGCCCCGAGACGGAAAAATTCGTTCTCATTTTTGCCGAAAAGCATGGATCCGTGCTCGCCAGTCTTGATGATGACATTCTTTGGGCCGAGGCCCATTAATTTTTTTCCGGCGCTCACTAGGTTCCTCGTTTCCATGAAGAGCTGCGCTTCCGATTCGTTAATGACCAAGAGATTAATTTTTCCTAGAAGCTCAATTAATTCGTCCCGTTCATTATTGATCCAGATATCCATGGTGTCAGCAATCGAATATTTCGCACTGCTGCATTGATTTAATACATCGAGTTGGTTCCTAGGACTCATATTTGCGAGCAGAACAAGTTCAGTGTCAGAATAGGATTCGGGGAGCTTAGGATCATAGGCTTCTAATACATTAATTGCGACATCATGCGTTGTGCGATCATCCATATTTTCGTGATATTCTCCGGACCAATAAAAGCTATCTCCTTCACTGCGTTCAATTCCTTCAGTACAGATTCCCCTACTTTCGAGTGTTGTGATGTGTTCTTTTGGGAAGTCCTTGCCAATGATGCCGACGATCCGGGTCGGTGCGAAGAAGCTGCATGACATTGCAGCGTATGCTGCTGAACCTCCCATGAGGCCCGTCCTCTCAGCTTTAGGTGTTTTGACATCATCGATAGCGACAGTCCCTGCAACGATTACTTTCATGATTTTTGATCTGAGTTATTTTTTCCTATTCTTTGGATGCGCAAGACATAAGATTTGATGTCTTCACTTTGCAAGAGATTCGAAACAATGACCACGTTCTGGGCCCCCGCACTCAATACCTCGGGCAGTGTCTGTTCTGTGATGCCGCCGATGCAGAATATTGGTAAGGGGACCTCATCATGGACCAGTGCAATTTCATTTAACCCGATCGCCGGTCGTCCGGGCTTAGTGGCTGTAGGATAGAGAGGCCCGAACCCTATATAATCGGCTCCTTCCTCATGAGCCTTCTGTGCTTGTTCCGGGCAATGCGTAGAGCGTCCTACAATTTTGCAGTTCCCTGCTAATTTTCGAGCCTCTTCCAATTTTCCATCATTTTGCCCTATATGGACTCCGTCAGCACTGACTTCGGCCGCAATTTCAGGGTAATCATTGATGATGAATGGGACTTTGTACTTTGAACAGATGGGCCTAATGACTTTAGCCATTTCTAGAATCCTTTCGGGACCATGATTTTTTGCTCTGAGCTGAAGCATGCTGATCCCTGAATCGCAAATTAATTCAGCTTTGATGGCTATGTCTTCTTCTTCAATGTAGCCAAGGTCCAGTATCGAATACAGCTTCACGATTGAGTAGTGATTGTAGCTTTGATAGGACCGATGATTTTATTTAAGATCGTTCAAGAAAGCCTCGACCCAACCAATGTTATAGTTTCCACTACGGAAATCAGAGTTCTTAATGATCGCGTCTTGGAATGGAATCGTGGTTTTGATTCCCTCAATTAAAAATTCATTTAATGCTCTTTGCGTTCTGTCGATAGCTATTTCACGGGTCGCTCCTGTTACAATCAGCTTGGCTATCATGGAATCGTAAAATGGAGGAACCTGATATCCTGAGTAAACGTGAGTATCTACTCTGACGCCTCGACCACCTGGCTGAAACCAAAAATCAATTTTTCCCGGGCTCGGTGTAAAGTTATTGTAAGGGTCCTCAGCATTGATGCGACACTCAATTGAGTGTTGGCGGGGATTGTTGTTTTGAACGTGCTCACTGAGCTTTTCACCTGCGGCAATTCTGATTTGCTCTTTGATAAGGTCGCATCCGTTAATTTCTTCAGTGATCGGATGCTCGACCTGAATCCTTGTGTTCATTTCCATGAAGTAGAAGTCTCCGCTTTCATCTACAAGATATTCGATCGTACCACAATTTTCGTAACCGATTTCTTTGACTAAGCGGACAGACGCGTCGCCCATTTTTTTTCTTAGGCGTTTATTTTTATTAAGCAAAGGAGACGGTGCTTCTTCAATGATCTTCTGATTCCTTCGCTGTAGGGAACAGTCCCGTTCGCCTAGGTGAACGACATTCCCATGCGAGTCGGCCACTATTTGAAACTCAATGTGATGTGGATTGAGTATGAGTTTTTCAATATAAACATCACCATTACCGAAGGCTTTTTCTGCCTCATTACGTGCATTTTGAAAACTTGATTCGAGGTTCGCCTCATTGAAGCACGGGCGCATTCCTTTGCCTCCACCACCGGCAGAGGCTTTAATCATTACAGGGTATCCTATCTTTGCCGCTTCTTCCCTGGCTTCCTGTACATTACTGACGGTGCCTTCGGTTCCTGGTGTTACTGGGACTTTATATTTTTTGGCAGTGGCCCTCGCTTCATTCTTGTCGCCCATTATTGAAATGACCTTGGCCGAAGGGCCTATGAATTTAATTTTACAGCTTTCACAGATCTCAGCAAAGTCGGGGTTTTCTGAGAGGAACCCGTAACCTGGATGGATAGCATCCACGTTGGCAACTTCTGCGGCGCTTATGATGCGGTTAGCTTTTAGATAACTTTCCGCGCTAGGTCCAGGCCCAATGCAGATCGCTTCGTCAGCGAGTTGAACGTGCATCGAATCAATGTCGGCCTCTGAATATACAGCGACGCTCCTGACTCCGAGCTCTTTACATGCACGGATAATACGGAGAGCGATTTCACCGCGATTGGCAACGAGGACCTTTTTGAACATTCTATTCTCGAATCGAGCCTTTTTTATTCTTAGGCTATGACGAAGAGGCCCTGGCCGAATTCGACCGGGGACGCGTCATCTACAAGTATGCGTTGTATGACGCCGGACTTCTCGGCCTTGATTTGGTTCATTACCTTCATCGCTTCTATGATACAGACCACTGTTCCTTCATCGACTGCGTCACCTACTTTGACAAATGCGTCAGCGTCTGGTGAGGGTGACTTATAGAAGGTCCCGACCATTGGAGATGTTATTTGTTCTGTATCTTCAGCTAGGATCTTTTCCGTTGCTGGTTCTGCTGCTGGTTCTGGGGCCGCGATAGGTGCTATTATTTGTTCCTGTGAACCACCCTTTTCGAGCCGAACTTTGAATCCGGCATCCTCCAGCTCAAAGGCTGTCAATTCATGGTCTTCCATGAGCTTGATCAGTTCTTTGATCTTATCTAGATCAATTGTTGAGTTTGGAGGTTTTTCTTCCTCAGATTTACGATTTCTTCTTGTGACTGGCATGGGCCTTAGCTGATTTACCGATGATTTTGTATATTAGATCCTCCTTATCTGTTCCAGAGTCAAGCCTTAGGAATTGGTACCGAGCGTTAAAATTTCTATAGTACGGTCAATTTCTGTTTCTGTATTATAGAAATGAGGGCTAAATCGCAGGAATTGCTCACCTGAGCGATCTTTTCTACATGAGCATATAATTCCTGCTTTATTGAGTTTATCGAATATCGCCAATGCATTTCCCTCTGACGGCTTAAATGTATTAATTGATGAAGCATTATGGCCGATTTTGGGCCCATTAATGGAGAATCCGAGTGGTTCTAGCTTATTAATAAGATAAGATTTTAGCTTTAAAAGCTGGGAGGAAATGTTTTCCATCCCAAATTCTTCGATGAGTTCCAGTACCGCCTTAAAGCCCACGATTCCGGAAGCATTTAAAACGCCAGGCTCGTAACGTCTGGCCGTTGGGTGGAATTTAATTTTTTCCTGCGCAATATAATCCGGAGAATGAACATTCCATGCCCCGAGGAGTGTAGGCCTTAGCATTTCGAAGTTTTCTTGTTTCACATAAACGATTCCTATCGCCATTGGGCCGAGCAGCCACTTGTGAGCATCGCAGCTCATGAAATCAACATTTTGCACAGGCGTAGGAAAGGCACCGCAGGTTTGTATGCCGTCCAAAGCAAAGAGTATTCCACGTTCTTTGAGCATTTTTCCTATTGAGTCAATGTCGATCCGATAGCCTGTAAGATAATGACAACTTGCAAGTGCAACGAGGCGTGTTGTGGGCCCGATCGATGATTCGACCAATTCAGGAGTAATGACTCCAGACTCTTCTGGTTCAAGGAACTTGGTTTTGACCCCTTTGCGTTGAAGTTCGACCCAAGGATAAACGTTTGCTGGGTAATCATCTTGATAGCAAATGACCTCATCACCGGCACTCCATTCGATCCCGTTTGCAAATAGACTAAGACCTAATGAGGTTGGACCTAAGAGAGCAATCTCTGAAGATTTTGCTCCAATAAGGTCCGCTGCTAAGCGTCTAGTATCATTCATTGTTTCAATGAATTCAGGAAATTCCTGATGGTCCTTGCTGCTAGAGTGCGCGTATTGTGCCATCGATTCCGCAGCACACTGAGGTAGAGCAGTGACTGCGGCATGGCCTAAGAAAATCTTTTCCTTTGCTATTGGAAAACGCCGGATCCGCTCGTCTTCGTTGTTGAGTAAATTTTCAAGGGTCATTGCATTGACTCTTGTGATGGTTCTTTTAATTGATGTGTGTAATTATAATCGCCTTGCCTTTTCGCCTTCTTCGATCATTGACCAGAAATGCTTTGATTCACCGAGCGCCTTGTCTTCTGAAACTGGTAATTTGGATCTGAAGAGAAAGTCTTTCAGTGTATTCTTATGTAATACGCGGTGGACGATGACGCTATTATCTATCACTTCGAAATAAATTCTGTAGTCTTTGGATCTGTACCTATATAACTTTGTGCCATCCCTTTCGATGATGCCGAAGGGGCTTTCGTTACTGGCTTTTTCTAGATCATCTGGCTCAACTTTGAATTCATTGAGAAGCTCGAGCTGATCGATGGTGCTGAGGCCAGAAATTTCGGCCGCGCTGATTTCATTGAAGATGATTTGGAACACTTGGTATCTATGATTACTTTTGAATTTAGCCCTGATTTTCTTGCGAATCTATCTTTCTTTTATGAGCGAATGAGGCGCTCTACTCTTGGAGAAATTCCTGTGAGAATTTCCCAAGGGATCGTCCCAGCCTTTGAAGCTAATTCTGTAGCTGTGATAGGTTCTGCCATTTGCCCTCCGAGCAGGGTCACTTCGTCACCCGGACTGGGTAACGAAGTCAGTTCACTCACATCGATCATTATCATGTCCATCGTAACTTTACCGAGTACCGGGCAACGTTTTCCCTGAATGGCCACTTCAGCACCATTTCCGGAAACTGATCTTGGATAACCATCCCCATAACCTACCGCGACCGTTGCGACTAGAGTAGTCATATCAGTAACGAATGTTTGACCATAACTAATCCCAGATCCTGGAGGCAATTTCCTTACCTGAGTTATTCGAGTCTTCCATTCCATTGCAGGCCTTAGGTTTTGATTCGGATCGGGTGTTGGGGAAATTCCATAAAGCATTAGCCCGGGGCGTATCATGTTGCCGCCCGCATTTCCAAAATTAATTACTCCTGCACTGTTAGCAAGATGGGTCCAGCGCGCTTTTAATTTTGATTCTTTGATAATTGTTTCAAATTTTTTAATTTGGTTCTTGGTGAATTCGAAGTCCCGGTCAGAGCAGGGAAAGTGGGTGGCGATTCCTTCAATTTTAATATTTGGTAGAGAGGATATTTGAGGGAATTCAGAAATAAAATCCTTATCAGTGAATCCGAGACGCCCCATTCCAGTATCCAATACGAGATGAGATTTGACCTGAGAACCTATCTCTTGCCCAATTGTATTATATTCTTCTGCTTCTCCTAGGCTTGAAATTGTGACGTGCAGTCCGGCGCTGAGCGCATCTTCACGTTCATCGGGCAAGAGGGCCCCGAGTACCATGATGTCTGTGGTCTGTTGCGTCACTGACATGACGGCCAACGCTTCGTTTAGAGTTGCAACGCCAAAGGCACTGACCTCTGAATCGAGTGCCTTTATCGTTTCGGAAAATCCATGCCCATACGCGTCAGCCTTGACTACGGCCATGACATCGGCACCTCCTGCCATTTCACGGGCATGACCGAGATTTGTTCTAAGAGCGTTCGGATCAATTTCAACCCAGGTACGCTTAGGTTTTACTGTGTCCATTAGTTGGACTTATTTAATTTTTTTTTACGTGCCCTGAGACGTTCTTCAGGGAGGATGGGGAAGAGCTCACTGGGTACATGTTCCTTGACCATGATTAATTCAATTTTTTCCAGTATTTTTGGATTAAGATCAGCGACATTCTTAGTTTCTCCGGGATCCAGTTCGAGATTATAGAGTTCAGTTTTAATGTCAGCGCTCGTCTTTGCTTTGGATATCTTTTGCCTGATCCCTTTCCAATTTCCTAACCTGACAGCTTGCTGGCTCCCATAAGATGGGAACTCCCAATATAAAAATTCATGAGATTTCTGCTTCTTGCCGAGGAGAGAGGGTACTAATGAGATTCCGTCCGTAACATCGGGTGCCTTGGTCCCTGCAATTTCAGAGAGTGTCGGCATCCAGTCCCAGAAAGCACTGACATGGTCACTAATGGTCCCAGGTTTTATTTTTCCCGGCCACCGAACGATTGTGGGAACTCTGATTCCACCCTCATAGAGGCTCCCTTTGAGTCCCTTAAAGACGCCGGCACTCTTGAAAAAATCAGAATCAGAGCCCCCGAGTCGATTGAAAGTTGGTCCATTGTCAGACGTGAAAACGATCAGGGTATCATTATCCAGTCCTAACTCTTTGACTAGTGAGTGGACTTGTCCGACAGAGTCATCCATTTGTGTAATCATTGCTGCGTATCCTGCGCGTGGGAAAGGATGCTTAAGGTAACCCTTGTGAGTGTACTCTTCTTCCGGGATCACCTTCTTATATTCGTTCAGCCACTTTTCCGTTGTTTGAATGCTGAGGTGAGGAATAGCGAATGGAAGGTAAAGGAAAAATGGATCCTCTTTGTTTTGCTTAATGAAGTTCAAGGCTTCCTTAGTGAATGCGTCCTGAGAGTGAATCTTTCCGTCGAGCTTTCTGTCATTTCCGGGTAGCTGAACTTTCTTATTATTTCTCCACAAGAACCTGGGAAAATGATTATGGGCATGTCGCTGGCAATTATAACCAAAGAACAGATCAAAACCTTGTTTGTTAGGGTCTCCGCTAGATCCGAAGTGGCCGAGTCCCCACTTGCCGATGGCTGCGGTCGTGTAGCCCTCGGTCTTTAGAATTTCTGCGATAGTAATTTCGGCATCTGGAATTGGATTCTGTCCTGGAAAAGGGAAATGCTTTGTGGAGCCGTCCTTAGGGTCCCCATTATCTCTTATGTATGCATGGCCAGGATGTTTTCCTGTCATGAGCACGCAACGGCAAGGCGCGCAGACTGCTTGCCCAGAATAGTGTTGGGTGAATTTAATTCCTTCTTTGGCGAGCCGATCGATGTGTGGTGTTTTGATCCATTTCTGTCCAAAGCATCCGAGCTCATTATAGCCCAGATCATCGGCAAGGATAAAGATGATGTTAGGTTTGCGTGCGAAGCTGTTAAGAGTACTGAACGCAATGGCTAGAGTGATTATTATGAATTTTCGCATGTCTGTCATGATGCTACGCATTCATTGTGGTGCAATGGTAGTAATAAATGTATGAAATTTAAATTCTTCGCCAATTTCACTTAGAGTGAATCCTCAGGCTTGACCAGAGATAAATACTTGTTCAAAAAATAGGCATGAGCAAAGTAGTTAGTATTCACCCTTATTTTAAAGTTCATCCTGGGAAAATGGAGGAGTTCAGAAAACTTCTTGATCGGTTCGTCGAAGCGACGGCAAAGGAGGATGGCTGTTTGTGGTATGATTTTACGATGTCAGGTGATGTGATTCATTGCCGTGAGGCTTATGATGGGGCCGAAGGATTACTGGCTCACGCTGATAATGTTGGTCCTATAATTGGTGAGGCATTAGGTATCTCTGATCTATTGCGTCTGGAAATTCATGCTGCTAAGGATGACATAGAGAAGTTAAAAGAACCGCTCGCTGAACTGGGTCCTGAGTATTTTGAATTTCAAATCGGCATAGGTAAGCCATAACAAATCTTTCAATTGTGATAACTAGGGTTGGTTTTTATGGTGCTGGTGATATCGCTGATTTACATGCTGCTGGTGTTCAGGGATGTGAAGGTGCCGAATTAGTGGGCCTATTTGACATTGATAAGAAAAGGTCTCAGGAGAAGTCCTTTCAGTACAAATGCAATGCCTATGATTCGGCAGAGTCGTTGTTAGCTGATCCTGCAATTGATGCAGTCTTTGTCCTGACACCATTAGAGGAACATTGTGAGTGTGCAGTCAGTGCTCTCCGTGCAGGGAAACATGTCCTACTTGAAAAGCCGGTCAGCTCTAACATTAATGAGATTGAAAAAATTAAGGCCGCGGCTAACGAATCGGGAAAGCTCTGTGTGCCGGTACATAATTATTTGTATGAGGATAGCGTGATCCGCACTCGTGAACTTTTGGACTCGGGTAAGCTCGGCGACTTGGTGGCCATTTATGTTTTCTATAACATTCACCATCCCGAAGAAGTGGCTCAGCGATATCCAGGCGTCATTAGGCAAATCCTAACACATCACGCTTATCTCACATCTTTCCTTGGAGGAAAGCCTAGGAAGGCGATGGCGATGGCTTCTACGATTAATGACGGGACGGTTGCCAAAGAAAATTTAGCGATGGCTATTCTGGAACTTGAGGGGGGCGCCTTGGCTCATCTTCAGGCCAGCTTTGCCGCTGATGATCATGCCGATGATAACTGGACATTTAAGATCAAATTGATAGGGACTGCAGGATCGACGCGTTTCAGTCATGCTGATTGGGTACAAAACAAGAAGGCAGTCGTTCATTCTCACACTTATTCAGCCTATCATTACTCGATACTTAATACGGTTCGTTATTTTATAGAGCAATGCATTGAGCGGGATCGAGCGCCACTCTCGAACCTTGATGATGCTATTACAGCGCAGAAAATTATTGAAGCGATCGAGGTTTCTGTTGGAGAAGGTAAAGCGATCGATCTATGATCTCATTTTTTTCAAATCTTTATAGTGAAGTGTTTCTTTAGCGTTTGCTTAGAAGGGCCGAACGCTGAATGCGCGGAAGCGAGAGGATAGAGCTTAAGAATCCAGACTTAGTTCAGGACCGGTCCCTGAAACGTTACTCGGTGCAGCGATTCCCAGTTTTTCATAAGAGCGTTTCATCGCTACTCGGCCCCTAGGGGTTCTGGTCAGCATTCCCTGCATGACGAGGTAAGGCTCGTAAACTTCTTCGATCGTAGAGGAGTCCTCACCGACCGCGACTGCCAATGAATTTAGACCCACGGGTCCGCCATCAAACTTGTAAATCAGGGATTCTAGTATTCTCTTGTCCATTTCATCGAGGCCATCATCATCAATGTCGATCATTTTGAGGGCCCCGTCTGCGACTTCCTGAGTGATGATTCCGTTTGCCTTGACCTGAGCGAAGTCTCGGACCCACCTCAATAATGAGTTGGCAACTCTCGGAGTCCCTCTTGAACGGGATGCAATTTCTAATGCTCCGCCTGATTCGATTTCAACTTTGAGCAGGGCAGCTGACCTGCTCACTATTTTGGTTAGTTCTTCTGCTGTATAGTAATCGAGTCGATTCGTCATCGTGAATCTAGATCTGAGAGGGGCAGTCAGCATTCCGGCACGAGTCGTTGCTCCTACCAAAGTGAATCTTGGTAATGAGAGTTCGATGGTCCTCGCATTGGGGCCCTGATCAATAATGATATCCAAACGATAGTCTTCCATTGCTGGGTACAGATACTCTTCGATGGCCGGGTGAAGCCTATGGATCTCATCAATGAATAGAACGTCACCCCTCTTAAGGTTAGTGAGTATTCCGGCCAGGTCCCCGGCCTTTTCAATTTGGGGTCCACTCGTTGAATGAAGTTGGGATCCGGTAGCGGAGGCGATAATATGTGCCAGAGTAGTTTTTCCTAGGCCCGGTGGTCCAGATAATAGGATATGGGCCAAAACATCTTTCCTCTGCTGAGCGGCTTCTATCATTAAGGAAATCCGCTCTTTGACTTTTTCTTGCCCAAAAAATTCCGTCAGTTCTGGTGGTCTCAAAGAGATATCAAAGTCAGTTTCTGGGGCTTCAGTGGCTTCTGTGTAAAAATTCTCCTGCACGATTTATTTGATTTTTCCCATTAATATCACTTGAAGCGAACAAAAATTAATTAATATTAACAATATTTTATAAACTTTACCATTAAGCCAGCTAATTATATTAAACAAAGACTGAGCCATTAATATCCTAATTGGCTTATAATAGGCAAATTATATCAAATTATGGATTAGATTTGCGATCCGTAAGTTATCCAAAGAAGACAAAAGAAAAACAATTAACTTTTATGTATTATCTGATAAATGGCTTGAATCAAGCCGAGCCATTTGTCCATAATCCCACTGACCTTCAATAAGATACTCTGAATACCATAATGACATTTCATATTAGGCAATTAATCTCGGCCGCGTTCATTTTCATTTTTCTAGTACTTGGTCAGTCAGTTCTGCGTGCTGAGAAAATTACTGATATTTCTATTCAGTATGCCGGGGCCCCAACAGTAGATCAGGCTGCTCTTAGTACTCAGATACGCAGCAAAGTGGGTAGCGAACTAGATGCGATGGAGGTCGAAGAGGATATCAAAAATCTGTATTCGAGTGGTTTAGTGGATAATGTTAGGGTTTTGACCGAGCCAAATGAAGGTGGTGTCCGTGTTATATTTCTGGTCCGGACCCGTGCCATTTTGGGGGAGGTTTCTTTCATAGGAAATTCTTTGGCCACTAATAAATTACGCAAGGAGACGGAACTCGAAATTGGTGAAGCCTTTGATGATACGCTCCTAGAGACGGCCCGAGTGAATTTGGAGGCACTGTATAAGAAGAAGGGATTTTCCAATGTGGGTATTACCTATAAGGTTGGAGGTGCCGAGAGGCCTGGATTTTCGAGGGTCACATTTGTCGTTGATGAGGGAGTTTTGGAAAGACTCAACAAGGTTAAATTTTTTGGTAACGAATCCATTTCTGATCGGGTCCTCTCGGGCCAGATGCACGTGAAGGCCAGTCGAGCGTATAATGTTTTCAAAAAGAACCGGGGCATTGATTCTGCTGAACTGGAAGAGGATGTTGTTAGGGTTGAGGAATATTATCGTAACCAAGGTTACATAAATGCACGTGTGACTGAGGTAGTGCGTGAGCCTGCAGGTGATAAGGTGGACCTTGTCATTCATATTAATGAGGGGAACAGGTTCACAGTAAATAAGGTTTCTGTTTCAGGAATAAAGGCCGTGTCGCAGAAGGATGTTCTGCCCCTACTAGAGATGAGGGAAGGTGCCGTATATTCTTCCGAAGGCATCAGTACTGACTTGGTCGGATTGCGGAGGTATTACGCGGACAATGGTTATTCAAATGTGCGCATTTCTCCCCGCGTTGACAGCTCTTCAGAGACCATGGTTGATATCGAATACGCAGTTTCAGAAGGCGTTCAATCAACGGTCGAATTGATCAATATTAGTGGTAATGACCGGACTCTCGATAAGGTCATTCGTCGTGAATTGGCTCTCGCTCCTGGAGACGTATACAATGAAACGAGGTTAGAAGTGAGCCGCAACCGTCTCATGGGGTTAGGATTCTTTGAAGGTGTCAACGTGACTCCGGCTGACTCTGCAACGCCTGACCATACAGACATTAGCATTGAAGTTAGAGAGAAATCGACAGGTACGGTGAACTTTGGCGCCGGGTTCAGTTCGATTGATAACTTGGTCGGATTCATGGACATTGTTCAGACCAATTTCAGATTATTCGGCAAGCCGCACGTGGGTGGCGGTGAAAAGATACGTTTGGGAGTGCAGTATGGTAGGAGACGAAAGGACTTCCAGTTCGATTATACTCAGCCGTGGCTCTTTGATAAGAAGCTTGCACTTGGAACGGGCCTCTATTTTAGGGACCTCCTATATCTTTCTGATAAGTACGATCAGACCATTGGCGGAGCCTATATGAGTTTGCGTAGGCCGCTCGGTGAATACACGTCACTTTCGTTCAAGGCGAGCCTGGAGAATTATGAGATTGATGTGGATTCAGATTCAAGTGATACCCTGAAGCAGGAAGAGGGCGAATATGATCGCGCGCTCTTCGCAGTGAATTATGTGATTAACACTACAGATAGTCAGTACCTGACCAGACGAGGTCACCGAATATCTCTTGGTACTGATGTTTCCTTTGGTGATGTGGAAACTTATGGAGTTCAGCTTTCAGGATCTAAATATTTTCTCTTACCATTTGATACTATTTTAAGCATTAATGGGCAGTACCGTAGTGTTGACGGTGATGATAATGTTCCGATTTTTGAGCGTGAGTTCTTGGGAGGTGCTCGTAGCCTGCGAGGATATGAGTATCGCGAGGCGAGTAGTCCTGCACTCCGCGACGAACAGGGAGAGCCATTAGGTGGAAGGACAGCAGCTTATTTTACTGCGGAGTACAGTTTTCCATTGCTCAATCTAAAGAAGTTTAGAGGTCATGTTTTCTATGATGGAGGAATCCTTTCCAACGATGCTTGGGACTTTGGAGGAGACTATTTGTCTGATTATGGTATTGGACTAGACCTTTACCTGCCGATGGGCCCGATCCGGTTAGATGTGGCCTGGCCTATGCAAACAAACGAATGGGTAGAGGATAAGATGAGGTTCCAGTTCAATATGGGTTATCAGTTCCGCTAATTTTCAGCGCGAACTTATCATAACCTTTGAAAAGGACATTGCTGAACCGAGTATTTCTCTTGAAAATCGAACTATTGTGTAGGATTCTCCTTTCATTGTTATGACCAAATCTGCCTTCTATCTTCCAGCTGTTATAATTAGTCTAGCCTTCATGATGTCCGGTGCCTTTGCGCAGGGAATGAAGATTGGGATCGTTGATATGAACCGGGTCTTTGCCGAATATTATAAGACAAAGGACGCGGATAAGGTTGTGAATGAGCAAAAAGAAGCGGCCAAGAAAGAGCTAGAGACGATCAATAACGATTATAAAAAGCTATTGGATAGTTATCAGAAATTGGCAACAGAAATTAAAGACCCTGCAATCGGTGAAGAGCTTCGAAAGACGAAGCAGAAAGAGGCACAAGAGGTAGCGTCGAAGGCACGTGCTCTTGAGCGTGAGAAGAAGGAGCTCTCAGACAGGAGGCAGAGAATGCTGCTCACAGAAGTTGACAGAAAGCGCAAAGCTTTGATCGAAGAGATCCAAGACGTTGTAGGCGATATGGCCAAGAAGAAGAATTATGACATCGTCTTTGATAAGTCGGGCCTTGGAACGCGAGGCATTCCTTTTCTCCTGCATTCCAAAGACGCAGTTGATTTTAGTGAAGAACTCATTGGAGTATTGAACAAGAATGCCCCTTCTCCTTGAGTAGGGTGCATCGTTAATAGAAGGAGGAAAACCTCCAACCCGTGCAGATTAAACTTTGCGACATAATAGCTAATCTTGAAGCTGAAGTCATTAACCCTGCCCAAGAGGAAATTGGGATAAGGGGTCTCGCTTCTCTTTCGGAGGCTGGTCCGGAAGAATTATCTTTTTATCATGATGGTCGTTACTTGAATGACCTGAAACTGACTAAGGCAGCTGCCGTTTTAGTTCCCTCAGGGTTTGATGAAGAGGTTGCCCATGTTCCTCTCATTAAAGTTAAGAGCCCATCCATCGCATTTAATGAAGTTGCCAAGGAGCTGTACGCTTCAAAATTAAATTCACATGAGAAAGGTATTCATCCTAGTGCAGTCATTGCTGAGGACGTTCAAATGGATCCTGCCACTGTCAGTGTAGGGCCGAACGTTGTCATTGGGGCGGGAACAAAGATAGGGGAAGGTACTACGATTAGTGCCGGAGTCATTATAGGTGCCAACGTCGAAGTGGGCGAGAATGGTTACTTTTATCCAAACGTTGTGATTTATGATCGTTCACGGATCGGAAAACGTGTGATTGTACATGGAGGGAGTATCATTGGCTCTGATGGTTTTGGGTTTGAATATGATGGATCATCCCATCAAAAGATTGAACATTTTGGCTACGTGGTCATCGAAGATGATGTCGAAATCGGAGCAAATTGCACAATAGACCGTGGCCGTTTCGGAAAGACCTTGATAGGGCAAGGAAGCAAATTTGATAACTTAGTCCAGGTCGCGCACAACGTGATCATAGGTAAGAATTGTATTTTTGTTGCCGATACGGCCATAGGAGGAAGCTGTAAGATTGGAGATAACGTGACAATGGCAGCTCAGGTAGGTGTTGCCGGGCACATAGAGATCGGTTCCAACGTTGTGCTCGTTGCGAGGACCGGAGCGACGAAGAGTTTGGCTGGTGGAGAGCCTGGTAAGCCTGCATTCTATTCTGGTTTCCCTGCTGGTCCGATTGAGAGGGTCAGAAAAGAAATGGTTTTTCCAAGGAGACTCCCGAATATATTGTCTCGGCTAAAGGCAGTCGAGGACAAGCTCTCCGAATAATAGAGAGGTTAGAAAATTATTCTAAGTCTATTTCTTTTCCAGGGTCAGGAATGATGATTTCTGTTTCCGGTAAACACTGACCCAGTCTTTGTTTCATCCATTCGATGGCCCCTTGGTCACCGTGCACTAAGATAATTTTTTCAGGATTAACTAATTCCGCATATTCGATTAGACTCTCTCTCGAGGCGTGCCCGCTGAAGTCAAAGTTTTGCACTGAACATTGACGTTTGACGGGATCCTTTTTTGAATCCAAGAGGACCTCTTCTCCTCTTTCTGATCCAATGAGTCTTGCCATTGGTGAATCGGGATCGGCATATCCAACGCAGGCGACAAGGTTTCGGGGGTTGGCGATAAACTGTTGAGCTAGTCTGTTTGACATGGTCTTCTCTGTCATCATTCCGCTAGACAATGTATAAACGTTTCCCTGTTCTAGTTTTGGAAGTTCTCCCCTCGACTTTGGAGTAGATAACAAGCCTTTCACGCGCATCAAGTTGAGTCCTTTATGGTTGCGTCTAATGCGATTTGAGAATCGGTCATATATCTTAGTCATTTTGATACTGAGCCCACCTATCAGGAATGAAGCCTTTCTTAATTTTCTGGCTCTTTGAAGTTCGTAGAGCATCATGATTGTCTCTTGGGTCCTTCCCATCGCAAATAGAGGAATCATTACTGAACCCTTCCCTTCGAGACATTCTTCCATGCTTAATGCGAGGCGTTCCGCTTCAGACCATCTGGAATATTCCGGATCACGTGCAGCTCCGCCTCGAGTACATTCTAAGATGAGAACGTCAATTTTTTCTTGCGGAAAGTCGGCCCCCTTAAGAATACTCTGATCCTCAAAATGAACGTCACCCGTATACATTATTTTTTTCCCGGAAAATTCAAAGAGGGATCCGACCGCACCCATGACATGGCCGGCGTCATAAAAAGTGCAGGAGGCGCCCCCGGCTTCATGTAATTCAAATTTTTTACCGTTCCTTCTCGGATGCCATTGTTTGTTTACTTTGTGAATTTCACGGTGGGTAAATAAAGGGTATTCATTAATCCCAAGTTCTTCCCTTTTGGATGTCATTACATTCACCGAATTGTGCAGGAGTGCCTGGGCTAGTGCATCAGTAGCCTCACTCATGAAGACCGGCATTTCTGGGTAATGTCTTTGGATTACAGGCAAGGATCCTGAATGGTCCAGATGTGCGTGGGAAAGAATGGCCGCATCTAAGGGCTCATCTAGGATTCGGTCGAACTGAGGTAAGGCATCCTTTGATTCTGCTTTCGGGTGCATTCCTGAATCAATTAGAATTCGCTTGCCCCCTAAGCTAAGAAGGTAACAATTCGCTCCAATTTCTATGTTGCGAGTTAGGCTTTGAAAGCGAATCATCTAGTAGAACTTATTATCTAATGCTTCAAATTGGTTACGCCAAGTAATAAACTCACATCTTTAATACCCTTTTTATTTGGTTAAGATTTCATTCACTGAATTTGCTTCTAAAAAATTAATATCTCATGACCTATTTTATAAGAAAATTTTTCCTGCTAATTCTTCTCCTTCCTTGCTGTGCATGGTCATATATTTTAGATGCAGCTGAAAGGCCAAACATTGTTCTCATCATGGCCGATGATCTTGGATTTGCAGATCTGGGCTGTTATGGAGGTGAGATTAAGACTCCAGTATTGGACAGTTTAGCAGAGAACGGTCTTCGTTTTTCTCAGTTTTATAATACGGCCAAGTGCCATTCTTCTAGGGTGGATTTATTGACAGGAAAATATTGCGGGCAGGCAGGCTCTGCAAAACTTTCCAATGGGCCGACTATTGCTGAGGTGCTGAGGCCCGCAGGATATCAGACATTGATGGTAGGGAAGTGGCACCTGGACAAGGAGCCGACTGATAAAGGGTTCAGTCGATACTTTGGTCATTTGAGTGGTGCTACTAATTTCTTCACTGGCGATGATTCGTTTCGTCTTGATGGTGAGAAATTTGACGTTCCAAAGGAAGGATTTTATACCACAGACGCGAACACGGACTATGCCGTTCGTTTTGTGAACGAAAGTCTGAAGAAGGATAAGGATAAGCCATTCTTTTTGTACCTCGCTTACAATGCACCACATTACCCGCTTCAGGCACCTAAGAAGGAAGTTATGAAATACCGGGGAAAGTACGCGGGAGGATGGGATCAGTTACGTAAGAAGCGCTATGCTAGGCAAATTGATCTAGGGTTGATAAATAAAGACTGGCCTTTAAGTCCTAGGCCTCAGAACGTTAGGCCTTGGAATCGTCTGACTGATAAAGAAAAGGACTGGGAAGATTTTCGTATGGCCGCTTATGCAGGGATGGTTGATCGAATGGATCAGGGCATTGGGAAACTCGTTGAAAAGCTCAAACAGATTGGTGTTTTTGAAAATACATTATTTATTTTCTGTTCTGACAATGGAGCTTGTCCCTTTGAGCGGACCCGAGGAGCTGATAAGATGCCGTGGGACCCTGAGAGTTATTGGACATACGATACGGGATGGGCGCACGCGGGTAATACGCCTTTTCGTTGGTACAAGCAGAACCAACACGAGGGTGGAATAAGTAGCCCGATGATAGTTCACTGGCCCAAGGGCTTAAAGACAAAGAAAGGTTCCATCACTGACCAGGTAGGACATCTCGTTGATTTTATGCCTACGTGCATTGATCTGGCAGGGGCAGATTACCCGGACAAGAATTCGAATTCAAAATTAATGGGAAAATCATTGTTGCCTATTCTTAAGGGAGAGAAGAGGGAAGATCATGAGTTCCTTTATTTTCATTTCGGTAATAATCGTGCAATTCGGAAAGGTAAATGGAAAGTAGTTTCGGCTCGAGGCGGGCCTTGGGAGCTTTATGATATGATCGCCGACCGGACCGAACTGAAAGACCTTTCCAAGTCCGAGCCGGGAGTGAGGAATGAACTCATAAAGGTTTGGCATGACTTTGCTGAAGGGACTGATCTTCTATCTAAGAAACAGAGAAGGCCCGTATCTAAGACTTCCCAACCATGGAAAAAGCGCGGCTAAATAAGGCCAGTTAGCGCATTTCTACTTTTGCTCCGGGTCTCACTAGGTCCGAAAGGCGGACAACGTCCCAATTGGCCAGCCTCACACAACCGGCACTTCTGGACCGGCCAATCGTGTGTGGAGAGGAGGTCCCATGCAGACCAATTCCTCCCTTATTTAGTCCTGCCCAGAAGATTCCTATTGGACTGTTTGGGCCCGGTGGAAGCAAGTGAGCTTCGTTGCTGCGTTTCCCTGTCTCCAGCATACTCTGATCCCATCTGAACGTTGGGGTAGTGATCATATTTTGAATGACCCAGTCGCCTCGGTGAATGAACTTTTCTTGTCCCGGCGTTATAGGAAACGTAGCAAGGATCTTCTTTTTTTCCCATATGGCTACAAGCTTTTGATTCGTATCCACGATGACTAATCTTTTACTGAGTTTTCTTTCCCGTTGGAATGACTTGTCTTTTTTTACGTCTTCAATTCTAAATGGCGTCACGTTAGGAACCTTAATTACGGTGTCTGTAGCTGCCTTTCCCCAATCTATTTCAGGGTTTATTTTTGTGAGATATTTTTCATCAGAGTGAAAACGTTCCGCTGCAAATTCAAGGATTGATCTGTAGTAGAGATAATCAATTTCTGCCTGCTCAGAAGGTTCGAAAGAGACTTCCCCGACAAAATTGAAATCTTTCTCTTTGATAGTGTAAGTAGTAAAGAGTTCGTTGATGGCCGCATTTGATTCATTGATCACCTTATAATAGTTATCGTATTTCAGATTGTACCCGAAATTGTAATGGGCAACTGCCTTGCGGGTGAATTGTCCCATTTGGCCGTCAATCTTGCCGGGTCCGAACATTTTCCCATCAAGAAATATCTGTATACGGAGAATAGTTTCCGTGTCTTTTTTTGAAGGTTCAGGCAAGTACCCAATTTTCTTTTTACTGAACCCATGAGGTGCCAAATAAATTATCCCAAGGATGATTAAGAGACTCTTGTACAATGTTTTTAGGTTTGATTAGGTTAAGTGGCTGAGGTTGGGTTTTGTTGGGGGTGGATTATAAATTAAAATGTATTGAGCTGATGAGTTGCTAAAGCTTGAAGGCAGTGTGGACTATGTTTGCCGATTGCTCAAGGTCCTCTTCTTTGATGATGACAGCAGTTTTTATTTCTGAAGTTGATATCATTTGAATATTGATACCATTCTTTGCAAGTGCAGCAAACATTTGAGCTGCGACTCCAGAGTGAGAGCGCATTCCAATTCCGACCACGCTCAGTTTGCCAATCCCGTCAGTCGTTTCGATGGAGGTTTCATTGCCAAGATCTTTAAGAATAGGTTCGATCGTTTGTTTTGCTTTTTTTAGATCGGATCGATGCAAGGTGAATGAGATGTCAGTGTGGTTCGTTTTCGAGACGTTCTGTACAATCATGTCGATCACGACACCAGAATCGGAAATGGCATGAAATATTTTTGCTGCGACTCCCGGCTCATCGGAAACATTCTCAATGGTTACCTTTGCCTGTTCTCGCTCGATACTTACTCCGCGAACAACTACGGATTCCATGTTAGGGTGTTCTTCTGTCACGATTGTTCCTGGGTTTTCATTTAGACTGCTTCTTACTTCAAACTTAACGCCAAACTTTTTGGCAAACTCAACGGATCTTGACTGCATTACTTTAGAGCCGGATGAAGCCATTTCCAGCATTTCATCATACGAAATTTCATTAATTTTCCGAGCATCAGGCACTACGCGCGGGTCACAGGTGTAGACCCCATCAACGTCAGTGAGTATCTGGCACAGGTCAGCATCTATAGCCGCTGCCATTGCAATAGCTGTCAGGTCCGAACCTCCACGACCGAGTGTTGTGATGCGTCCGTCGGGGCTCCTGCCCTGAAAACCAGCCAGAATGACGATATGGTTTTCATCGAGGAGTCGATGAACTTCGTCAGGTGTGATGTTTGAAATTCTTGCTTTGGTATGGTCTCCGTCCGTGACGATCCCTGCCTGTGCTCCGGTCAATGAGATGGCTTTGCCTCCCATAGCATTAATTGCCATCGAGGTCAGAGCGATTGTCGTTTGCTCCCCTGTAGCTAAGAGAACATCCATTTCACGGTCCGTAGGCTCATGGTCTGGTGACACCTCATTAGCCATTTCAATGAGCCTATTAGTGACTCCGGCCATTGCAGAGACTACAGCCACAACCTGATGCCCTGCCTTTTGAGTTTCAAGGATTCGCTTGGCGACATTATTAATCCTTTCAGTGTTACCTACTGAAGTGCCTCCGTATTTCTGTACTATGAGTGACAAGTCCCGTTCTAATTAAAATTGACTGGCAACTATTGACAATAATTCAAAATATTAAAGTGCTAAAATGAGTCTTATTGTAAAATATTCTCTTCCAGATATTCTCTAATTGCATCTGTATTTGCGGGTAATTTTTCTTTTTTAGGAGTGCGATCCCTGAGTTTTTCGAGGCTAGGATGCGTTGGGCTCTCATTGATTGCTTCGTTAATTGTTTCTGGGAACTTGGCCGGATGGGCCGTGGCTAGCATGATCGTTGTCTGATTATTTGCCACTTCATTAAAGCAGCAGGCCGTGTGAGGATCCGGCACATAATTAAACTGATCCTTGGCTTTACGTATATTTTCAATGATGCCCTCATCATCGGTTCGGGTAGCAGAGAATTCTCCTGCATTGAATTGGGGGATGACAACTTCGTTTCCTTTTTTGATTTCTTTCATTATCTCTGAGGTGCTTTGGCCCTCTCCTTCGAGATGATAGTAAAGAAAACGTTCAAAGTTTGATGCGACCTGAATGTCCATCGAAGGTGCGAGGGACGGGTTTACTGTCCTTGGCTCGTAAATGCCTTCCGTAAATAAACGGAACAGTAAATCGTTTTGGTTCGTTGCGACTGTGAACTGTTCGGCTGGTAATCCCATCTGGCCGGCTAACCATCCGGCCAGAACATTGCCAAAGTTACCGGTTGGTACAACGTAACGTACATGCCCCTTACTCTTATCGGGTAATTGCATGTATGCGTGAATGTAATAAATGCATTGGGCTAATATTCTGGCCAGATTAATGGAATTCACTGCTGAGAGACGGGCCCTTTCCTTAAAATTGAGGTCTTCGAAAAGGTCCTTCACTATCCTTTGTGCGTCATCGAAAGATCCTTCAATGGCTATAGGAAAAATATTATCAGATCCGGTGCATGTCATTTGACGTTCTTGGATATCTGAAATTCTTCCATCCGGATACAGGACAAAGACTCGGGCACCTTCCTTGTCAGCGAGACCATGAATGGCTGCTGATCCCGTGTCCCCTGAAGTTGCTCCTAGGACGTTAATTGCTTTTCCTGTTCTTGCTATCTGTTCTTCGAACATGTTGCCAACGAGTTGAAGTCCAAAATCTTTGAAAGCGAACGTTGGTCCATGAAATAGTTCTAGCACGTATATATCATTGCTCAGTTCGATCAGTGGTGCTGCGTTTTCAGGGTCTTCAAAACTTGAGTATGATTTTTCGAAGAGTTCATTGATCTGTTCTGCTGAATGATCATCGTCGAACAATTGAAAGAATTCTGCTGCCAGTTCAGGGTACCGCGTAGGTCCTTTTTCTAGGAGTCCTTGAATCGATGGGAGCCTTTCTGGAACATAGAGCCCTCCGTCCGGTGCGAGTCCTGCGGCAAACGCATCAGTAAAATTAAGCGGAGGAGCCGAACCTCTTGTCGAAAGGAATCGCAAGGCTATTAAATGGTTTATTGTTCCAATGTTTCCACGCGTAGGAGCGTGTGTTCAGGCTCTACCGTGTCGAGTTCCAGTATGGATTTAAGTGCGGTCTGAACGGTTCCGTAACTGGCATCATGCAGGAGCAGTACAAGAGGAATATGCTCTGTGGATGATTCCGGCTCAGGTTGAATTACTGAAAGTATTCCCACATCATTATTTGCCGTAATGGTTGCGATTTTTGCAAGTACACCTGGCCTATCAGCAACGCTTAATCGCAAGTAGTATTGTGAGATCGTTTCAGAAAGCGGCAGCACAGTACCGAACTCTCCTTTTGGTACAAATCCAGTGCATCCTACCCGATTATTAATATTTTCCGCAGCGTCGGCCAGATCGCTGATCACGGCACTCGAAGTCGCGTCCTGTCCAGCTCCGCTTCCGTAGAATAATGTTTCCCCTACCACGTCGCCGTGCACGGCGACTGCGTTAAAGACACCGTCCACTGAGGAAAGGATATGGTCTTTAGGGATCAGATTGGGAGAGACTCGGACCTCAATACGTTCATCGTTGTCTGCTTGCCTTATAACTCCTAGCAGCTTGATCTCATATCCTAGTTCATTTGCGAAGGCGACATCGTCCAAGGAAATGTCCTCGATTCCTATCACTGAAACCTCCTCTGTCCTCAGCCATTGCCCATAGGATAACCATCCGAGAATGATGGCCTTATGACCAGCGTCCCAACCATTGATGTCCAACGAAGGGTCGGCCTCGGCGTATCCCTTTTCTGTTGCTTCTTCGAGGGCTTCAGAGAATTCAATGCCTGCCGAGTTCATTCTTGTTAGAATATAGTTGGAGGTCCCATTGATGATTCCGTAGATCGATCCTATCCTGTTCCCAATGAGTGCTTCCTTTACCGCTTTGATGATTGGTATCCCTCCTGCAACGGCTGCCTCACAGTAGAGCGGAGCATTTTGTTTTTCTGAAAGCTCAATCAGTTCCTTACCACGTTCTGCGAGCACTGCTTTATTTCCTGTGACGACGGCCTTCTTTGCATTTAGCGCTCCGCTGATTAGCTTGAAGGCTTCGTCCACGCCTCCGATCAATTCCACAATGACATCGATGTTAGGGTCTTCGATTAATTCGTTCCAGTCCGAGGTGATTAGTTCTTTAGGGACTTCGATGTCCCGTTTCCGGTTAATATCCCTCACCGCAATCTTTGTTACCACGAGAGTCGTTCCGGTTCTCTCACTCAACAGCTCCTGATTCTTGAGCAGGTTCTTGTACACGCCGGTTCCGACGTTACCTAGACCGGCAAGACCAATTCGCAGTTGTTTTCCTTTTTCTTCCACTTCTCTTGTAAACGATGAGCACTATCCGGTTTAAGATGCTCATGTGCAAGCGATTCTGCTAGGCTTTGAGGATCATTCTGGTCAGTTCTATGATTTTGAATTAGAATCTGAATATGGCAAAGACTGCTCTACTACTGGATCCGGTGTTCAAACGTCATGACACTGGCCCTGGTCATCCAGAATCGGTGGCGCGGTAACGCGCCCTTACTGAGGCGCTTAATGAAGGTGGCATTCCTGAGAAGTGTTTAAAAATTGATCTGAGGGATGCAACAGATTCCGAGATCCTAGGTTCCCACACTGCTCAGTATTTAGACACCGTGAGGAAGGACATTTCCGAAGGTAAAAAAGAGTTAAGTACGGGTGACACGAACGTAGGCAAGGAATCATTCAAGGTAGCGTTGCAGGCCACAGGTTCAGTACTCAACGCAATCGATAACGTTTTTGATAAAAAGTGTAACAATGCATTTTGTGCGGTCCGACCCCCAGGCCATCATGCCACTGCGGATCGTGGAATGGGTTTCTGCATTTTTAATAATGTGGCCGTCGCTGCCCGTTACGCCCAATCCAAGCACGGGGCCGAGAAGGTGGCTATTATTGATTGGGACGTTCATCATGGTAATGGGACTCAGGACATTTTTTATGATGACGGTTCGGTCTTTTATTTTAGTATACATCAGTCACCATGGTACCCAGGCACTGGTGCACACAATGAGACCGGTAAAGATAAAGGTGAAGGATCAACTATGAATCGGCCCATGCCCGCCGGTTCAGGGTTCAAGGAGTTGGGACCTTTTTTCAGTGAAGACTTCATGGAGGCAATGAAAAAATTTAAACCTGATCTTGTTCTGATATCGGCCGGTTTTGATTCTAGGCTCGGGGACCCTCTTGGTCATTTCAGGCTCACTGATGATAATTTCATCGAGTTGACGAAGGTCCTCCTGGACGTTGCTCATAAGTATTCGGACGGGAGGCTCGTGTCTATGCTTGAGGGAGGATACAATGTGGATGGGCTCGGGGAAGCTGTCGAGAGTCACGTTAGCCAGCTCATCAAATCCTAACCGTTAAAGTCTTCCAATGGATGATATGACTGTCCCTATTTAGGGGGTAGCCAATTATTATTTCTTTCTAACAATAGATAATCCCTAAACGTTATTAAGATGTTATTCATTTTTATTTATTAATAATTACCCAATGATTACTCACATTATCGGCAGTTTCTTTCTGATTCTTTTTCTGGCCGGATGTGATGTTACGGAAAATCCCGTTCTGGATTCTTCTGGTTTAGGACTCGAGGAAAGGGTCGCCGTGATGAACAAAATCATTGAACCTCTTTCCGAAGTCCCTTCAGAAATTCTGGACGCTCATTACATTGAGACTCGGATAGGAGACGGGCACCTATTTGCTGGTGTGGGACCTTCTGATTTTTTGTTTTTTGCTTTAATCAAAGTGCCTAAAGAGGAGGCAAAGAAATGGTCGCAAAATTTAAAGGAGCCTTACAACGGAGTGACGGGATTTTCTTCTCCTGAAATTCCCAATAAATGGTGGCTAGCAAAAGAAAAATTTATGGAACTTAGATTATACGAAACCAAGACTTATTTTGGGCGCTATAATGGCTGGATGGCTATTGATGATGCGAACGACCTAATCTATGTTCACACCTACACCCAATAGAGATTTAAATGATGAGAATATATCCCACTATCGCTTTAATAGTTATTTCTCTATGTCTAACGAGTTGCCTAGATAAGAAACCCAGATCGTTCTTTGCTGAAGATGGAATCATTGTCGGTGATGCAAAAAAAGTTGGAAAAGAAGATGTGTTTATTCCTATCTCTTTCAAGACGCAGATTGTGCATTCTGCCCAGATATTTCATGATGTGGAGTGGGCTGAGAAGAATGGTGTGATTTATATAACTGCGATTTATAATGAGCCTCCTTTTTCAAAAAAAATAGATTATTCAGGAGGCATCGTTCTCAAGAAGCCAAAATTACAAACATATGATCTTAAATATAAGGATCCAAATCCTGGTGGAGGCATTCACGACATTAGTAAAATTAAGATGCCCTAAAACCATTAGAATTTATTAAGAGATGAAAAGATTTTTAATAATCGTATTTTTGTTTCCTTGTCTGCTTCTTTTTTGGCTTTGGTATACATTTGTCGGGCCTGGTTACTGGGCCGAATACAAGGACATTAAGGCGGAGCTGGAAAAGATCCCTGAGCTTGAAATTAAGGAGTTAGGATATAATGAGGATGTTACCCTTGAGGATATATGGGCCATTCTTCACGTTAAGGGGAAGGGGGATCTGACCATTTATGGGCTTACTCGGGAATCCTTTGAAGAGCCAAAAAGTTTAGGTCTAGGTGCAATCGGAGGTTTTGATATTCGCTTTACAGGTAAGCAATTTATTGAAGTGACCAATGAAGCGGGGGATCGTGAATCTATCAAAAGCGACGTTTCTGGGTACGCGATAACGATTATTGGTGGCGCATTTTCTGAAATATTTCCATCCGATATAAAAAACGTACAAGGTTTAGTCAAAAATTACGATGGAGTATTAGAGGTTGTTTCAGAGTGGCCCGATGCAGATAACAAAAAATACTTACAAGGTGAGACGGGAAATGAATACAATTATTATACCGTTAAGACAGAGACTTAAGAGAAAAATCAAATTGACTTATTTACTTTGTAATACAAAGTAAATATATGAAGATGCCTCTCCTCGCTCTATCATTTTTTATAATTAACTCTTTTTTTGTCGCATACGGTTGCGATGAAAAAGAGCCAAGAACGAGAGATGTTCAGTTTTATGAGAAGCATTACAATGTCCAAATTAAGGGGGTAAAGCCGATTGAGGAGTACTCTGATCCTGATCAATATTTTACTGCTATTGCGCGACAAGTGGGAATACCACAACTTGCATTC
>JASLJT010000024.1:0-7695 GCA_030747955.1 Verrucomicrobiales bacterium
GAAAAGAAAACCAAATTAATGGGCCGAAACACCCAACAAAAAGTGACAGGATTACATGTCAATGAGCGGGTCCTATTGCCTCGCTCATTGAGACGTAAGATCCGAGCAATCAAACACGACATCAAGGCTAACGGAATCACGAAAGCAATCAGCAAAAGCACCCTAGTCAAGAGTGAGTGTGAACTGCAGGGATTCTTCGCTCTTCAAGCCATGATCGAGAAGGCTTAATTAATTGAAACGGTAAAACTCCCGCAGAACCTACACCGGAGAACTGGTACATAAATCACTAGTCTTAAATTGCGAAGCAATTTTAGTCTAGTGATGAATGTATGTACTTATGGAAATCGCTGTTTCCATAAGTACAAAAGTTCGTAGGTTACGTTTGTCTCACCGCGGCGGATCGCCGAAGCACGTTGCCATTGGTTTCTCAACTAACGACGTGTGTAAAGCTAGATCACTGCAGGAGTTTCCCGTTTTTTATATTATCCGGAAAAAATGAATGTCCGGTCAATGATAAAAAGCCTCGCACTGACAAACTAAAAGCTCATTATATCAATACATGAAAAAGGCGAAGAAAAACCCTTACATTCTTATAGCATTTCTACTGCTAAGCTCGGTAACTGCCTCATCTCAGGACAAACCCTTTGTTTCTTATCCCGAGAACATTTCGAACTATCTGAAACGGATTCAGAAAGGTGATCAAAAATATAAATATACCAAAGATAAAAATTTTAAGGACTGGCAAAATGAAACGAGAGCAGCCCTCATCGAATTGATTGGACTCAAGAAAATGTCCATTGAGCTAAAGGACCACGTCCCTTCAATTCAAATCGGACAACAAGAGGAAGTAAACGGAAAATTTTCACGGACCCTTTGCAAGATTGAAACCGAACCTGGAGTCAATGTGCCTTTCTACCTTCTGGTACCATCAAATACGAACAAAAAACTTCCTCTGGTTATTTGTCCGCACGGACACGACACCGAGGGCCTTCATTCGTACTCTGGAGCTTATCTCAATGAGGATCACCGCAAAAAGATAACAGCAAGAGAAGGAAACATTGCAGAGCAGGCAGCATTAAGGGGCATGATCGCAATCGCTCCAGCAACACGCGGCCTAGCAAATGAGGTGTTGGTCCCCGACCCTAAGGGCAGGCACGGCAACAGGCCTTGCCGCGCCCAATTCATGCACTGTATCATCTCGGGACGGACTCCAACTGCTGAGAGGGTATGGGACATGCAGCGGATCATTGACTGGGCATGGAACCATCCCCGCGTCGATCAAAAGAAAATCATAATGACTGGCAATTCCGGGGGAGGTGTCCTGACAGCCTACGCTACGGCCATCGACAATAGAATCAGTATTGCTGTGCCTAGCTGTTCATTCACTTCAGTAACTAGCAGTGAAGGCTTCATTTTTCACTGTGATTGTTGCGCCGTTCCCGGAATCCGCGACTGGGGTGACTGGACTGAACTAGGAGCACTCATAGCACCCAGAAACTTACTTATTGTACACGGAGTAAGCGATGGATTGCACCGCAAGAAGGACGTGGAAAGCACGTCCACCAAAATCAAAAACGTTTACCTCGGGCTAGGTATCGGAAACAAAATGGAAATGGAGTGGGGAAACTCAGGGCATCGATTTTACCCGAGCATAATGTGGCCCTTCATAGAAAAGGCAATCGGAACAAGACGCTAACTTAAGAAATTAGAGTCCAGCAGAGAGGTTCTCAGAAGACCATTGACCTCTGAAACCACTCGGATATACAACCTCTTTGAATTCCTCTCCGTCCTTGAAGAATTTAGCAATGATGCCTTTGACTCTGTCGGTGCGCGAACTCGCGCGGGGGACTTTAGTGTTTGGTCATGTCCCACCAGCGCACTGCGAAGCAGGAAGAGGCCTTATCTTGGTCAGTGTCACCTTCTCCGTTGTCAGGTTCTGATCGGTCCTTGGAAAAATACTGCTGATGTTCGTCTGGCCGCTAGCAACTAAGTTCTGACTCTTCGTCCCTTTGACCCCGTCAATTGTGTAAAATATCTGATACTTCACTTCAATGTTTTCAAATGGACTCGTACCATTGTTGCGAACATTAAACTTAAAATTTGAATCATAGGAACTGACCCGCGCATTACTTGTCTTCTGCTCTGAAGTTTTCTTTTCCTCGTCCGTGACCCTCACGGCCAATTTTCTTCCAGCCATTGTGGACTGGTACCAGACCTTAAGATATTCACCGTCTTTTTTACTTAGGGCCTTGACCGGAAAAGTCATGGCCTTGCCGTCTGCTCGAAGAATCTTCACGACTCCCTTGTCCTGGGAATAATCAATGACCTTCGCCTTCAGCGTTTTTGATCCGTCAGCGCTTGTGAATTCACGCATGTCTGCGGCTCCGGACAAGGCAACTCCCGCAATTAAAATTAGAAATGTGGTAAATGTTTTCATCTTCTACTTAAGTACTTAATTAATTATCTCATTTATCAAACGCAAAGCAAGGGAATATCCTTAGAGAAAAAGGCATAAAAGATAGCCTTTTTACTATGAAGCTTAATTTATTAGAAAACATGAATCCAAAGGAATTATCCGGTTCATCTTTTCAAAAGCTCAGTAACCTTGTCAGCCGTGAGCCCTTTAACCGGCAGAGGGTACCCCAAAGTATCACCGCTCGGTTTAAAACCTCCCCCATCAACATCAACAAAGATTGGATTGTTATAGGCACATGGATTCATTGCGCTTTGCGTGCTACTACCGAAACCCTTCCTCAAATTAAATCCTTCACCGTAAGCTACAACGATAAGATGCGAATCCTGACTCAGTTTCACTTTCAGATCCTGATCAAACTTTACACTTCCATTTAAAAACATCTCTTCATTATCTTTTCTGGTAAAATTAAGATCCTTCCGCTGGCTCCCGTTCACTAATATCTGAACTCGATCAATATCAATCCAGTCCGTGCATTGGACCTTCACCTTCAAATTCACTTCACCTCCAGAAGCTCTAATGTCACCTCCAGCAAGGACCCCCTCAGAAGTGCTCACTTCGAGGTAAGGACCATTAGTAAGGATCATTTGTCCGGACTTAGAATTTCTAACAAGCTCACGCCAGTCTATCTTGGAAGGATCATCGGTTGAACTCTTCACATAAGTACGCCAACCACCAGCACCGTTACCATGTACCGTATGAGCATCACTGACAGCGATCCCCCAAACCCGATGTCCCTGATTTAATATTTGCAGCCAGATGAACTCCCTTATGTATTTGACTCTTCCTCCAGGACCCAGCTTCTTGTCTATGCGGTAAGGCGCACCAGCGAGAATATTATTGCCAAGATAGTTTTGAGTTTCGAGCCCATCAAGCATTGTCCCCAAGTTCGCATATCCACCATCAATGAGACCGTCCCCGTTCCAGTCCACAAAATTCTCTTCCATACTCGGGTGATTGATATGGACCCAACGGTCAGGGTCCGAATCTTGCAAGTGCCGAAGAGTTATCGCGGTGAGCCTTGGATCCTTTGACCATTGAGGAGCGCCTCCATCCTGCTTCTTGGGATCAGGCTTATATGGAAAAGCATTAAAATGAGCTCCGGACCCAGTCAATTCAATGCCCGGGACCGTTGACATGAATGATTCAAGACCAAGAGACGCGATCGTAGGCGCCCAGTCAAAGATGCGGTTATGCTCGGTCGTCGGAACAAATTCCAGATGTTCAGCGGCCATATTAATAACGCGATCCGCTGTTCCGCAGGTATTATCCCCACTAGGAGTCGAATGGTTGTGATAGTCCGTACTCACCCAACCCGTCGTGTCCACTACCCTTTTTAGCACACCACTAAAACTTAACTTTTTACCTGGATCTACAGTGACCTCTCTTTCGATATGAGAGAATTCAATCCCATGAGTGACCACAACTCTGTACGTTCCAGGAGGCACAGCGACTCTAAAGTCACCTCTCTCAGATTGATACTGATCAACGCAACCATGAGCACGATTGTTCGGTCCGAGGTTAGGGGCCTTGGTCTTACCCGCACCGTTGAACTGTACTTTGCATGGGATCGAAACTCCTCCATCATCCTTAATATCAAAAACAACTGCACTCTGAGGCGGTAATTTTATTTGTTTTTCATCTGAAACTTTACCCTTTAAATCAAAGGACTCAGACTGAGTGACTCTTCCAGTATCTTTAAAACTAAGATCATATATTTTCCCCTTCGGAAACGAAAAAGAAAAAGACCCATCCTCTTCAGTGTATCCATTCACAGCCCCTCCGTTCACCTTCGCAAGAATCTGAACCCCGGAAATCTTTTCATTTCCTACCCCAACGACCTTACCACTCAGTGAGCCTGTGTCACCTGAACGTTTAAGAATCTCACTGACCGCTGAGAGCGGCGAAGACCCCACTGCAAGGAACCGCTCAACAGTAATTTCCTGCCCAGCGGACAAAGTAATTTCACTAGGCTTCTTACCCTCTTTCCACTCCCATCGATAAGCGTACCCACGACCATCGGCAGGGTCGACAGAGTCGGCCCACCGAACATCTCCGGCACGCCCTTCAGATCCGAACTTAGTCCATGAGTCATTCAATTTCACCTTACGCTCGAGCTTGGTTTCGTTCCGAATGAGTGTCGTAATCATAATTCCATTCCAGTTCTCACGGATCCTGTAAAGATGCTTAGTATATAGACCTGCTCCCTTAGCCGCAGTAATGACCGTCTCGATAGCAGCCTCACCTTGCGGACGATCCTCCGCGACCCTCACATAAGAAACTCCACCCCTGAGTCCGAGCGGTGCAAATATCGTAATTTGATCATTATCAGCCCCCCTCAAATCAAGATCATATAAACAACCCTGAGTTGTGCCACTCGCACCCCAAAAAGTTCCCATGTTCGCTTTTCTGAAAGGCGCATTCTGTGAAATTACAGCCTCCACTTTGTCATTCCTTAGAATAAAGTCTCCGAGGATACCATCAGCTTCCTTTCCGCCTGGAAGTTCCTTAAAAAGAGCATCATTCACCTCAAATGCCTCAGGCTTTGCGCAAATGTAAAAGGTTAAGGAAATCCAACAAAATAAACAAGTTAGCAAATTTTTCATATTCTTAATGATGGACTTAAATTCATTAGATGGAAATCATTAAAAATCCGGCTTCAGATAAATTCAAAAGTTAGGGATATTTGCCACCCTCCCAGCGGAGATTTTTGATCTCTCTGGGTTCTGGCCACCTATATTCACTGGCCACTTTGGGAAATTCTACTCTGTCGCCTTTAATTTCCACAGCGATGCGTCCACGAATACCCAATTCAGTGACCCTTTCCCATGTCATGAGCGGCAATTTAGTTCTTGCATCGATCGGTTTAAAATCCCCAAGGCTAACTGAAAGCTTTTGCCAATCAGTGGAACCGTCAAAATCGACTCTGGCATAATAATTACCCTTAGGCTTTCGAGGGAAAGCATTCCAACCATTGTCTTTAATTTCAAAGAAAATGACCCCTCCCTTCTCAGACTTTACATCCATTACAAGATTTGCACCGACAGGAGCAATGTGCTGAGGGTCTTTGATTTTTCTTGTGTAAGCACTCCACCAACTCGGATTCTTCCACTCGAGCCTGTACCAATCCTCGTACGAATCAAAATTCGCCTGGATTACCCGGACAGGAGTTCGGCTTTTATTATTTCGAGCCTCTTGTCTCAGCAATTTCATTTCGGAAGTTATACCAAAGGTCTTCGGTGCAGGTCTCTTTAATGGGTAAACATCAACTCCTCTCTCAAGTTTATAATAAACATTCACCAACACATAAACAGCCTTGGATACTCCAATCATCGGGACATTAGCTTCCCAATGACCGTTAACCTTTTCCGCCCTCTCTGTTCTCCAAAACCGAGTCAGTATATGCGGATCGTCCGAATAAAGAACTTCGACCCTCTCAACTAATTCTCTCATCTCAGGTAATATTTTGGCGACTCTGGCTAACCTCGACTCTTCAGATTTAATCTCTAACTTTGGAGTCCGAGGAAATTTAAATCTGCCCTTGAGGTGATCATTGAAAAAGAGCATGCAAGATATGACATGCTCAGGAATTGAACGATGGTTCATATGAGGCGTCACTGAATATGCAATGTTTTTAGATCTTAAGTTCTTCCAATTAGCGTACATCACATCAAGTATCCCGTTAAAATCATTCGTGGGACCTAGGTACAAAATTGGAACGTCAATTTCTTTCAAGTATTGCGCGTCATCAATGGTCTTATGGTAGAGTGGCGACTTTAGTGGACGCACTCCTGAACTTGACCACTGCCCAATGGGTTTCGGCGCTGCACCGCAGCCTCCGCACGAAGGAGCCGCAGCCCTAATTCTCTTGTCTGCTCCGGTTAGCATTACAGTTAACTTGCCCCCCATAGAATGCCCAAAAGCTCCAATCCTATTTCCGTCAACTTCATCCTGACTTTGCAAAAAGCTCACTCCACGCATACCGGCCAGGACGATCAAAAACCAATTACTGTTCCGGGGAGACTCAAATTGGTCAATGGTAAGTGGATCCGGCATGAGTGAACCATAATGCGAGTTGTGGCCTTTCTGGGTAGCGTCGACTGCCCCCCAGTCCGTACCTTCGAGCCCTTCGCCTCCTTCTAGGGTCCTCCCGCCCCAGTTCAATGCAAGGCAAGCGTAACCGTTCTGAGCCGCATATTTAACACTACGAATCTCAGCTCTCTGACCTCCTCCATGCAATTGTATCAGAGCCGGAACTTTGCCTGTCGCATCATTTGGGTAACCATAAAAACCTGAAATTCGCGATTTCACTCCTTTAAACTTACCGACCGTGAAGGTCAGCATCTGAATTATGACTCCGTCCTGCTCAAGTTCCTTTAGGACTTTAACCTCAAGAGGCTCCTTTCCTGGATCAAAACCATCATATAGCTCCCTGACGGTCTTAGGGACATCCTTCTCAGTGATTAGCTTTAAGGTCTCTGCAGCAGCAATATCAACAAAGAAAGCTGCATAAAGGAAAATGATACCAAAGAAATTACACATGAAGAACTGAGGTACTATGAGTGCTAATCGCTAAGATCAAGCTGAACAGACTTAGAGTACCTCTTCTTCTTATCCCCCTCCAAATCAATCTCAACGGTCGTCTTAACTGTGAACTTAGGCAATGATTCAGGAAATGATGGGACTTCATGAATGAGCTTCGCTCTAATCGCATCATTCAAAATCGTTGTTTGCTTCACGTTAAGTGATCTCGTACCGAAAGACCTTCGGTCCGTGAACCTGGGTCCAGACACAGGGCCGCGCCCAAAGAGCTTCTGCGGGACACCCACCGAAACGGCTTCATTAACGATAACGTGACTCTCGTTGCAGTCGATTATCTCGTAAGACCTCTCACCAATGAGCCGCTCTATCGTGATGTCTATGCTTCGGGAATTCAGGTCAATGGTTTCTCCAGTCTTTCCACCAGGCTCGAGAGCTAAATTAACTATCATACCAAGTGGACAGTCCTCACATCCTTCGAGAACTAATGAGGCGCCTGGGCCTGTATCCAAAGCAACGATAGGGACTTCCACGTCACTCGAATCAATTAACCAAAAAGAATCAGTGGCTCTTCCAGTCACTAACATCATCCCACCACTAAGACCACAGTCACCGTTAGCGTTTCTACCATCAAATATAATGGGCATGGTTTGTCTGCCTCTTTCCTTTGTTTCCCAGCGATA
>JASLJT010000025.1:0-7340 GCA_030747955.1 Verrucomicrobiales bacterium
TGCCGAAATCATTGAGGTGTTTTAATAGTTTGGTTTTTCCTGAACCAGTCAGACCTGAGATAATCTTAAAATGGAAACCACTTTGTAGAATGTTGTCGAATGATTCGACTATATGCTTTCTGTAGGCTTGATATCCCCCTTCCAATAATGTTGTTTTCCAGCCGATCGAATCAAGGACCGTGGCCATTGATTTCGATCTCTCTCCTCCTCTCCAGCAATAAATTAAAGGTTCATAGTCTTTTTCTTTATTGAAGAGATAGGATTCAAGATGTTCAGCAATGTTGCGTGAAACTAGTGCTGCTCCGCGGCGCCTGGCTTCGAAAGGGTTAATTTGTTTGTAGATTGTTCCGATCTCATCACGCTCTGAATTTGATAGAACCGGCAAATTGATAGAATTCGGTAAATGGTCTTCAGCAAACTCTAGGGGTGTTCGAACATCTATAATATCATTATATTCAAGGAGATGTATATCTTTTGATGGTATGTATTTAATATGCCGCATTATAAATCTAACCTATTATACAAGGTTTGCGATGTTGATTACGATAAGCGAATATCAATATAAGAATTGATGGATATTTGGATTACAGGAATAGGGGCAATAAGTTCAGCGGGTGCAGGGTCAAATGCATTATTTAATGCTGCCCTCGAATCTTCTATTAATACAAGGACCATTAAAGTTAGATCTGGGGAAGTACAATCTAATATTCCCGTATGTGCAGTTGATGACAGTTCTTTGCTGTTACCTGAATTTAAAGGAATTAATAAACTAGATAGGACATCTAAACTTGGCATTGCCGCTGCTAATGAAGCTTGGGTTGAATCCGGCTTGAATGAGGCTCAAATTGATTCTGATAGGATTTCAGTAATTGCAGGTACCTCGAGGGGCCCAGTTGGGAAATGGGAAGAAACATATAAAAGACAACTTTCCGGAAAGGTACAACTACCATCATTTGCGGCTACAGGGACGATGGCAGCATTGAGTGGTTCGATGTCACAATTCTTAGGTGCAACAGGTACTTCATTGACGCTGTCGTCAACTTGTTCATCTGGCGCATCAGCTATTGGGATAGGAGCTGGTTTAATCGTTGCTGGGAGTTGTGATGTGTCTGTAGTAGGAGGCGCAGAGTCGGTAATTAATGAAGCGATTATTAGTGTAATGAAATCTGCAGGTTTACTTGGCAATGATGCAATTGATGAGAAGACGTGTAAGCCATTTGACATTAATAGGAATGGCTTAGTTGTCGGTGAGGGTGCTGGTTTTTTGATCATCGAATCATCTGATCATGTAAGAAAGAGAAAGGGCAATCCCCTTGCAAAATTGTCCGGCTGGGCCAGTGCGTTGAGTCAGAGCGGAAAAGTCGGTGTTGAGGAAAGTGGTTTGGGTCTTGCTAAGACCATCAATAACACAATAACGATGGCTCAAATTGATCCTTCAGGAATAAATTACATTAATGCTCATGGTACAGGCACAATACTTAATGATTTATGTGAAGCGAAAGCCTTTAATCAGATAGGATCATTGTCAGATGCTCCTGTCAGTTCAATTAAGCCCATCACTGGGCATTGCTTGGGTGCATCACCTGCTCTTGAGGCAGTGCTTTGTGTAAAGTCATTGAAAGAAGGTTCATTCCCTCACACCGCAAACCTTGAAACTGTTGACCCTCGGATAAACTTAAATTTGGTAAAAGGAACGCCTCAAGTAATGCAAAAAAATCATATCCTTTCAACCTCATTAGGGTTTTGGGGTAATCATTCGTCGATTCTCTTTTCAAGCGTTTCGTAAAGTTCGTTAAGTGCTAATTTTCCTAGTGAGGTCCGTGGTATACTGCCGATTACAAAAAGTTCGTCTGCGCGTTCGATGCTCGTTGCCTTAGAGTTGTATTCATTGAAAACGGTTTCGTGATCTGATGATTGCTCCGCAACCATAACAATCTTATTTCCTTTCCTCGAATCTGGGACGGATAATAAGGTGATTGATTGGCCGTAAAGGGAACTGACTGAGGACCTTAACTGTTTTAGATTAATTTTTTCGCCTAAAACTTTTATCTGTTCGTCTTTTCTTCCAGTGATGGTGATGGTATCATCGTTGATCTGGCCAACGTCTTTAGTCAAGAACCAGCCATCATCTGAAAACGGCTCTATGAAATGCCAATTCTTCTCGTTATGTTCAAGGTAACCATCAAAAAGCGCATCACCCCTGACTAGTATTTCGTCATCATCATTAGACTTTATGTCCCATACAACTAATGGCTTCATGCCCTCACCAATTTTAGTTTCTGTAGCAATTTGAGAGCAGGTTTCGGTCATGCCATAAGTGAGAAGAATTGGCCAACCAAGACTCAGCGCCTTATTGCGAGTTTGCTCATTTAGCTTGTCACCTCCGATTATTAGTGCTCTGAGCTCGGGGTTAGGTATGTGGTTCGCGTTTACTAGATCATAGAGCTGTGAAGGAACTAAAGAGCAAATAGTGACATGATGATTATTGATTTGTTGTATAAAATCATTTGGAGTCCATTTATTGGTCAATTCAATAATCTTTGAATCACTTAAGCATGCCCTAGCATGGATTGAGAGGCCACTTACATGAGAGGTAGGAAGACAGCATAACCATTTGTCATTAGAGCTTATGTTTAGATGGTTATTAACTGATGCTGCAGAACATAGCATCGCACTTTTAGATATCACTGACAACTTAGGCGATGATGAGGCGCCAGAAGTAGATAGAATTATCTTGCCGTTCATTTGTAGTTCAGATGCTGCTCGATAAATTGAATTTAATGTTCTCTCATTAATAGCGTTTGAGTGAATGGAATTTTCAGTAGATTCCCAGTATCTCTTATCAAAATGGATCATGATATTTCCTCCCAATGGAGTTCGTCTAGGATTTGAGTCATGCCCAAACCGTCTCCATTCTTGGTTTCATCAAAAGTACCTGTTCCGTGAACTGAAACAGCATTGTTGATAATTGAAGCTTGGTATGCAGCGTAACGCATTCCAAGCTCATGGTCCATGTTATGAGTGACACAAATAGGGGCTTTTTCAGGCATTTGTGAAACAATAGTTGGTTTCCATATTCTTATTGCGAATCCCATATCGGCATCAGTAGGTCCCCTATCTAAAGCAAATTTAAGTCCCGTTAGTTTTGAGTACTGGTCCCATATAATGGGCTCGTAAGGGAAAGGATCTTCGATGAAATCTATTCGTTGTAAAAAGTCGGGGGTCAATTGTTGTGTGAATTGGAGGAATTGTTCAGGTGTAAGGGACGAGTTAAAATCGATACGTATTGATATATTTTCAGGGATCTTTTCTGCGTATTGAGAAATCTTATGTACTTCATGATTTCCTTTCAATTTAATATGTGAGTAGTCATTAATCCCTTCTCCAATCTCATCGTTAATATTTTGAGCATGTAATGAGGGAACCAGTAAATGAGAGCGAGGAATTTTAATGTTATTAAACAGGTCAATTCTTTCGGATCTCGCATTCGCGTCGATCTCGCAGCACTTTAAACAGGCCATGGCTTGTTCAGTTGGCTCATTCTTAATGATTGATTGTAAGTGGTAATTAAGATCTTTGTCACCGAGCCTAGGCCATGGTTGAAGGCACCCATGGCCGCCCATGTGCTTAATTAGAGCACCTTCAATTATGCCAGATGAAGTTAATGCATTTGGAGGTGTTTCAAAATGTTTAGTGTATTTGTGAACCTGCACCTTGTCTTTCATTGTAACCGTAAGCCAAAGTAAAAAAGTATGGAGAAATTTAAATATGCGATGACTGATAGCCCTAGGAATTTATTATATAAAGGACTCGGTTCATTTTTGATTATTAAATATGCTAATGTAACGGATAGGGGCATTCCCATGAGCGGGATGAAACCGGTGAATTTATGGCCGAGCGGAATCCAAATTAGGCCTAGTAAATACGGCAGTATACTTAATATTAATATCTCTATCCTGGCAAATATGAGGCCGTGCCTAGCTGCTAATGTTAGTTTCCCGCTTGATCTATCCTCAGTAATATCTCGAGCATTGTTTATGCTTATAATGACTGAACATAATAGCCCTGACTGAGCTCCAAGTAAGAGTGATGCACGGCTGATCTCTCCTGTAAAAACATAGAAGGTGCCATTCACCGCTATTAATCCAAAGAATATGAATACAAAAATCTCACCAAGTCCCTTATACGCTAGAGGCCATGGCCCGCCAGTGTATCCATAAGCAAGAATTAATGAGATGGTACCAATGATGATTATGGGAATCCCTCTGGCGACAATGAGTGGTAAAGAAAATGTTATGGCCATTAAGCAGAAAGTTAATCCTGCGATTATGAGGCTCTGTTGAGTTAATATGCCGGAGGCGGCCATTCTTTTTGGTCCGACTCTTTGATCCGTATCGGCACCTTTTTTACTGTCTAAAGCATCGTTGAATAAGTTTGTTGCGACTTGAATGCATAGAGTGCTTAGGACGATTGATGCGAATAAAATGTAATTAAAGGATTCATTGGTTGTATATGCGAGTGCAGCTCCAAGGGACACTGGCAGTGCAGCTGCCATGAGTGTTTTGGGTCGTGTCGCAGCTAAGAGTGCAGGGAAAAACAGACTCTCATCATGCATAGTTATGGGAGCCTTGGAAATTTAGAAAAGTTGGGGCTTCTCTTTTGATTAAAGGCGGTCTTGCCTTCTTTTGCTTCTTCGGACATATAGTAGAGGAGCGTAGCATTGCCGGCCAATTCTTGAAGTCCGATCTGACCATCACAGTCAGCATTCATTGCGGACTTAATGCATCTTAAAGCCAGTGGTGAGTGTTGAAGCATTTCACGTGACCATTTGAGGGCTTCATTTTCAAGTTCAGCTAAAGGCACAACAGAATTAACGAGCCCCATGTCTAAAGCTTCAGAAGCGCTGTATTGCCGGCAAAGGAACCAGATTTCACGTGCTTTCTTTTGGCCTACTATTCTAGCAAGATAGCTAGAACCTAGGCCCCCATCAAATGAGCCTACTTTGGGGCCAGTCTGTCCAAAGATTGCATTGTCCGCAGCTATTGTTAGGTCGCAAACGACATGAAGAACGTGCCCTCCTCCGATAGCATAACCGGCAACCATAGCGATTACCGGCTTTGGAAGGGAGCGAATTCTTTTTTGGACTTCTAGTATGTTTAGTCTGGGAATTCCATCCTTGCCGATATAACCAGCGTCTCCCCTAACCTTTTGATCTCCACCAGAGCAGAACGCTTTGTCTCCGGCTCCTGTCAGAATTAAAACGCCAACAGTTTCATCATTTTGGACAATGTTCAGAGCTTCAATGATCTCATTGACTGTTTCTGGCCTAAAAGCATTCCTAACCTCTGGCCTGTTAATAGTAATTTTGGAAATGCCGTCATCGGTCTTCTCAAAAATAATATCCTCAAAGTCACAAATTTTATTCCACATGGTTTCTATCGATACACGATTAATTAGGAAATGAAAACATTGATCGCATCGGCTGTCTCTTTTGGTTTGTCCCAGGGCACTCTATGTCCTGAATTGCTCAAAATGTTCATTTGTGAAAGTGGTATTTGTTCACATGCATGAGCTGCCATTTTTGTATATTTTTCATCAAATTCACCGGTTAACCACAGATTGGGAATTTTTATAAGATCAAAATTTGAGATTGGAGGTGTTTGTTTCCCTGTGGACCAGTTAATGAAGGTCTCAGAAATTTTTTCCTTAAGATGGATTAATTGATTGCGGTCGGCTATCATGTTTGAATGATTAAATATTGATTGTCTTTCCCAATCTTCTACGAATTGATTCCAATTAGAATTACATAGTTCTGACCATTTAAGGTCATCTTTAACGCGAGCTTTTCGGGTTTCATCAGCGATCATTCCGGTGTGAGCGGAAATAAAGATCGCCTTGGACCAAGGTGAGTTGTCTTCAACTAATGCTTGAAGAGTGATTCTTGCCCCTAGGGAATATCCAACAATAATGTCACCTGGGCTTCCCAAAGAGTTAATGTTCCTCGCGGCAACGTTTATGCTTTCGTTGCAATAGGAATACAAATCAATGGCCTCACATTGATGAGGGTAGAGTGATTTGATAATCGAATGCCAATCACTTGAGTGACCGACTGCACCATGAAGAAAGAAAATCATGTATTCATTATAATGAATTCCAAAAATGCTCACTAGATGTCATGTTAGGAATTACTTCAATAATTACTGGGCCGTCTGGTACATCTTTAAGATCAGTGGGTATTTGCGCTTTGATGTAATGAATTCCCCACATTGATGCCCACGATTTAAACCCGATGTTGTGATTGTTTATGATTGTATCTTTTATGTGCTCTGCTGATTCATTCACGGGACCAATTCTGGAAAAGATTTTTCCTCCGCCATTATTGATGACAACGATTCTTATGTTGTTTTGCTTTTGTTTGCTGATTATCCAAGGAGCGAAAAGGTCATAGAGGGTCGTTAGATCGCCAAAAATACCCCATGATTCATTTTCATTTTTAGCAATGCCAAGAAAAGTTGAAATGTTACCATCAATTCCATTAGCACCTCGATTCGAGTAGCATCGCAAGTTCTTTCGTTCTCTACTAGCTGAAATTTCCCATTCTCTTGAAGGTAGACTGTTGCCTAAAAAGACTAAAGATCCTTTTGGAATAACATTAGATAAATGCCTGAACCAAGAAAGTTCTGCAGTTGGGTATTTAGAGATTAGATCATCTAGTAAGGTGATTGAGCTCTGTATTTCTTGTCCTTCCTTTGAAAATGGGTAAGTGAGTTTCGTCCAATTTACTTTCCTAGTGACGGTAGATTTCCTGGAGAGTCCAGGAAGACCGTTCGAAGTTACTGAAAAGACCTCAATGCTCTCATCGTCTTCTAGGTCTCTCCAGTACCTGCAGGACGGTAATGAACCAATTCTGAGTATATATTTAGCGTTAATTTCAGAAGGTAAAGAAGAATTGAGATCTTCCCTTAAACCTGATGTGGATTCGGCGTAGACAGGTAAATTATTATTAACGATAAAATTATACACATCTTCTCGAACGTCATTAGTAATGTTGCTTACCAGAACAAATAAATCTTCTGCACTATTGAGAAAGCGTTGTAGCGCATTTGTGCTTGCTTTGATTTGGTCCTGCGAATTAATGGCGACAGTGGAACGTTTGGCTTCAGGGATTTGAATTTTTTCCTTATTCTCTGAAATACTATAAGGCTCTTCTAGATTAACATTTAAATGTAGAGGCACATTAGCTGTCCATTTCTTGATATTGTTTTCGGCGTAGGTGCCAAAGATGTTGATCTGATTGATCGTTTGAGGTGAGCCGGTTCCTTGAAATCTTTTCGGTCGGT
>JASLJT010000026.1:0-17504 GCA_030747955.1 Verrucomicrobiales bacterium
TCCTTTGAGTCTTCTTGATTTAGATCGTAATTGATCAAATCCTAAGGAATTTTGAGTGGGCAAGTTGCTTATTATTCTTCTCAGTCGCCATCTCACTTCAGGGTCGAGTGAGTTTTCTATATTTGTCTTCAGTATGTTTTGAAAGCCATTTGAAATTGTGGATAGTTCGGCCGCGGCCCTTTCTCGTTGTCTAAAATTGTCATCCCTGAGCTGTTCTAGTAAGCCGTTTATTTGTTGAAGGCGTTCAACTGGTTGTGACGTGGTGAAATGTAATTCATTTGTGTCTGACAAATTTAGTTCGATGTTTTCAATTTCGTTGTTATTTAGAAAGCTTTTAAAGGTAATGGGTTGATCCTTGAGGGAAAGTATTAGGCGCGTTCCGTCATTGAATTCAACTTCCCTTACAAGATCAGCGCTTTGCAGATGAAGCGCTGACAGGATCAAGGTATAGATAATACTAATCGATTTCATTTCTGTAATGACAGATGAGTAGAGGAACTTATAGAATTTAACCTTTGGAATTAATCATTATTAGTGTTGTTTTAGTTAAAATATGAATTGCATCCTTAAATAGTCGAGGATCACTTTGTTAAAAGTACATGGAGGAAAAATACTGCATTTTATTAGTTGATAATGGATCGCACAGAGCTGCATCTGTACTGAGTCTTCGTCGAATCGCTAATAAATTATCCGTTCATTCGGGACGCACAGTTCATCCAGTGTCATTGCTGCATTCAACTAAAATTGACCCAGATGAACTTGACGGTGTTTCAGCTGACATCGTTGAGCCATTCCTTGAAGAAAAACTTTCCAACGGAATAAATAACTTCCTTATAGTTCCTTTATTTTTTGGGCGCAGCGCAGCCATCTATGAGTATTTGCCTCAAAGAATAGGGGAGATGAGAAAACAATTTTCGAATCTTAGAGTTAGAATTGCTGAGCCCTTAGTTGATTTAGATAATGCAAAGAATGATGATGTTGCGCAGATCCTTGCTGATTTAGTTAGGAAGAAGATTTCAGACAATCAGTTAAAGAGGCCCTCGGTTACTCTCGTCGATCATGGTACACCGAGAAAAAAAGTAAATGATGTAAGGAATTTTATAGCCAATCAATTGAAAGAAATTTTATCCCATGAAGTTAGTACAGTTGAGCCATCATCCATGGAATCCAGGCCTGAGCCTGAGTATCAATTCAATCAACCTCTACTAGAAGACCTGTTGGGTTCTGACGGGTTTTGTGCTGATGTTATTCTTTCAATGCTTTTCATTTCACCAGGAAGGCACGCAGGAGAGGGGGGTGACATACATACGATATGTTTAGATTCGGAGTCAAAAATCGTGGGGCTGAAGACTTACATGAGCGGGCTCCTTTCCGAGCATGATGACATAGTTAAAATACTTGATTCCAGACTGAGGAGTGGAATGGATTCGTTGCCGATCTAAATTGAATCGCTCGAAAGCAGTTGATACATGTGTAAAAAAGAATGAGGTGACACTGGCTAGGAACCTCAACCTAAAAAACCAGCGCCACCCCGTATCCCCTCAAAGTGTTAAGCAAATTTAATCAGTTAATAATACTTAACACATCCTAAATATATGAAACATTTGTTTTATAGTGCAAGAGATTATACCGATAAAATTGCATAAATTTATTGTTTTTTTTAAAATCAATTTTTAAGATTTAATTTTTAAGATTTCCAAAATACTGGTTAATTGGAGTTTGAGATAATTGTTTAATGAAAAGTTTATAAAAACAATTGAGTGTATAAAATTGTTTTAAAATAAGAATGCTAACTAAGAAAATAATAACTCCGTTAAAAGCGCCTCTGTTGGTTTTATTTTTTCTTAATTCTGCATTGTTCTCTACGGTCCGAGCAGCACAGAAATATTCTATTCCGTCGTGGAGTAAAGCCCTGGAGCAGCGTTGGTTGGATTCACATTCGAGTCCAACTAATTGGATTAAGAGCGTGGAGTTGATGAATGACCGTTTATTAAAAGTTGGGCAATCGCACAACATAAATAAACTTCTCGTTAGTAGTCATTTTTGGAATTGGGTGGCTCAGGTCTATTGGTCAAAAAGAATCCTAATTCCTTATTTCCATGAATTGGAATCTTCTAGCGAAGCTTTTGCCGAATGCAAAGCATTGCTTTCTGTGGACGGTTTAAGTGAGAAGTCTGTTAGATACATTAATGCTTCGGATGATAAGATAAAATTCATAGAGATTTTATCTAAACTGATTGCTGCTGATGAAAAGAAATTCAAGCGGCACATGAATCTTGCTCTCGCGATAGCGATGGTGTGGGACGAGCCGTTCCCTGATTCTTGGCCGCACCCAAATGTGAACAGGAATGATATACCTATTAGTAATTTGGATGTTTTGTCATTGTTTAATTTTTTCGTCTCATCCCATGAAGATGGTCGACTTAAGATTGGTCTTGATAGGCTGTCTGTCAGGGAGCTTTGTTTTGTAATTGATACTCCAGTCCAATTGAACGAACTCAAATATGCGCAGCAAATTAAGCTTAAAAGTGTAAGAGATCTCGAGCGATTGTATAAAATTATACCCTACGATCAGCAGAGGATTAATAGTGAGGCTTATGTATGGCCTCACGGACAGTACCGATTAATTGACATCGGGCTAAAGAAAGGTGGAATCTGCATGGATCAAAGTTATTTCGCTTCACATGCAGCCAAAGCACAAGGAATCCCATCAATTCTATTTATGGGGCAAGGCCGGTCAGGCGGTCACGCTTGGGTGGGTTTTTTAGAATCTAGGGGCAGATGGAAACTGAATGCGGCTCGATGGGCCAGCGAAAAATACCCAGTGGGATTTGCGTATGACCCCCAAACATGGGACAGGATAAGTGACACGCAGTTTGAATTTATTTTAAAATCTAGTGGAGATAGTCCTTCGCATGGAAAAGGGAAGATTGTATTGTCTTGGGCCCTTCTAAATCAAGGATCCCCACAATTTCAGCCGCTCCTACAGGTATCTTCTAAAATTATGCCTAGAAGTAAAGAGCCCTGGCAAATGGAACTAAATTATCTCACAGAGAAGGAGGCTAACCTTGATGAGATGAAGATCTTTTGGTCTAGGTGGATAGCTAATTTTAAAGAAGAGAAGGGTACCAAAGCGAAGGGGCAGATTGAGTTATTGAAAATTTTAAGGAAACTTAACTTAGAGTCAGAGGCCGTAAAGTTGAGTCGTCAGATCATTAACGAGAACCGATCAGGTCGATTTGATCTTGGTGTGACTGTGGCCAGTGATGAGGTTTTTGACCTTCAAAGATCGAAGAATTGGGACCATGCTCACCGTAAATACAAGGTAACTCTTGAGCAGTTTAAAAGTTCCAGTGGTGGTCATTTATTTTACAATTTGATCGACCCTTACGTAAGAAACTGTTTGCTTGATAGACGCATGGTCGAGGCTTCAGATGCTTTGATCCTAGCAGGTAAAATAATAAAACCGGTTAAGAATACTATTCTTTATAATGATTTTGAAAAGTTACGAAGTGAAGTTGAGTGACTTGAATTATGATTTTAATAATTCTTCGAGCTTGCCTATGAATTTCTTTTTTCCAGCTTCTGGAGTAATGGCAGGGGGAGAGAGTTGATTGGGTAGCTCTTCAATCTTCCCATTCTTTGATCCTAGAATTATAGGGTAAAAAGGAATAGTTGGCTGTTCAAGTTTATCAAGAAATTCGCTAAGGATCCAATTGTCTTTATCTGATTGGTCAGCGATCATCGCTATAATTCCAAGTTCTTTAATCTTTTCGCTGACCTCTTTACTGTGGAGAACAAACTGTTCATTGGTCTTGCAGACCGCTCACCACACGGCAGTATAGTCTATGAAAACGTTTTTGCCGTTCTTCACATGTTCGAGCGCAACTATTGGGTCGAAAGGTTCGTAAGTGAGTCCATGTACGGTCTTGCTGCTTGTATCATCAGCGATCACAGAATCCGATTGGATCACATTCTGGGCGATTTTAAAACATACAAAGCAGCACAATAAAAGTGACGCTCTTGCTAACCACTTTGTTGTGGGTTTGCTGCCAAGAGGATTGGAGTACTTACCGTAAATCCATAGTCCTAATGCAAGAATAACTAAAGCTAACAGGGTCCATATCACGGATGATAATCCAGTTGCTTTACCGAGTATGTTAAGTAGCCAGATCACTGTCGCTAGTAGCGGGAAGGCCATGAATTGTTTGAATGTTTCCATCCATTTGCCGGGCCGAGGAAGCAACTCCACTAGTTTTGGCATGTATGCGAGTACTACGTATGGCAGGGCCAGTCCCGCGGCAAGCGAAGTGAATAGTGCGTACCCTTGAAGCTCTGGGCCTGACAGAGCAAAGCCTAGTGCGGGCCCCATGAAAGGGCCAGTGCAGGGCGTTGCAACGAGTACTGCTAGTATGCCGGAGAAGAAACTTCCAGATAGACCTTCCTTGCTCTGAAGCTTGCTGCCGGCCCCAGTTAATGATGTGCCAATTTCAAAAAGCCCAAACAAATTGAGGGAAAACGAAAACATTATGGCGATGAGTATCAGAACAAACCAGGGGTGCTGAAATTGGAATCCCCAGCCGGCGCTCTCCCCGCTATTGCGGACTAAAAACAGAATGCTCACTAAAAGCCATAAAGAAATGAAGATTCCAGATGCGAATGACCAGCCGTGGAGTCTGATCTTACGTTTGTCGTTACCTGACTGTTGTACGAACCCTAGAATCTTTATTCCAAGGACTGGGAACACGCAAGGCATCAGATTCAGTATAATGCCTCCGAGAAAAGCAAAGAGTAGCATTAGCCAGAAAGAGCCTTTCTTTGTTTGATTATTTTTTGTCAGTTCGTCGATAGCTTTCCTGTAAGGTTCAGCTTCAGGGCTGTCGATGCTTGGGTATGATTTCGAAGTTTCCGAGACAGTCTGATTCTCATCAATTGATAGAGTTTCAGTAGTCAGCCAAAAAGCTTTACTGCCATCACTACTAAGAAGGAACCCTTGCAACGAATTTTTGATTTCATAGGACTCATCTTCGAGCGGTGCAAAGAGGGTGAGTACATCGTTTTCTAAGTCCATCATTAGCCCGTCACTTTCTTTGATGATGGAACTGTCTGATAACATCAAATATGGATCCGTGCCGATTTGGTTCTGCATCTCCTCACTGAGCTTGCTTGAGATTTCTAAGTGTCCGAAATCGGTGCGTGCTAGCGCTTTTATGAGGGGCAGTTGTGATTGGGATTTGTTCCAATCAGAGAGAATGGATTCACTTTCTAGAGTCGCAGTGGCTGGCCCAATGTTAAGATTAATTGAGAGGGGAGTCGTTACTGGAGGTAAGCAAGTTTCCTTACATGCTTGCCAGTCAACTGAGGCGAGGACCTTGATTGTTTTGAGTTCGTCAATGTTATTTGGAGCAGTGATGTTAGTGGTGAAATATACTGTTTTTTCGTAAGTGTGACTGGTTAGGGTGATTCCTGGGAACGATTGAACGGTTTTGTGTGGTGCGGGGTACTCTGTTGGTGAAGCTTCAAATCCATCCGGGACAGTCCAAGAGACTTCTGTCGGTAGACCATTCTCACCAGGTCCGGTCCAGTAAATGTGCCAGTCCTTAGCAATTGTAGCCTTCACGGAGACTTTAAAGGAAAGGCCAGGGCTCACTGAGCCAGTGTCTGATACAAGTTCTAATTTGACTGGACCACTTTGAGCCGTGGCAATGCCAAGTGATGCGAGAGAGATTAAAACGCATATAAGCAATTTAATTCTCTTACTTTTCTTTAGCATTGGACTTGGAATTTAATGATTTAGGAAATTTTTTATAAAAGAATAATTAACCGCCTCTGCCGCAGCATTGTTTAAACTTTTTGCCGCTGCCACAAGGGCACGGCTCATTCCTGCCGACCTTAGGCGCAGACCGTGTTACGGGAATTGTTATTTGTGGCTCGAGTTCAGGGTCCGCGCTTTGTGGTGAATTTGTTGTATTGGTTGATTGTCCGACTGCAGGGCTTTCTTCATCGCCTCGCCCTTGATTCATAGGTAGATTTCTTAAAAAATCTTGGAAAGCTTCAATGTTAGTTGTGCTGCGGAACAGGTTAATGAGTATTTCTGCCTTCATGTCGGCCCATACCTCTTTGAACACTGAGTATGCTTCAGTCTTATATTCGATTAGCGGATCTTTTTGTCCATGAGCTCTGAGGCCAACGCCTTCTCTCAAAGCATCCATGTTATATAGGTGCTCCTGCCACAATCGATCAATTGACCCAAGGACTACTGATCTCTCAAGGTTATCTAAATGGTCAGGTTCTTCGTGCTGAGTTTTAAGTTCATAGAGTTCTTTAACTTTACCTATCAGGAAATCTGAAGCCTCTTCAGGTTCTTTTCCTATTATGTTCTGATCGTCTCGGTGCAGACCGATTGGAAAATTAGAGTTGGCCCAACTAATTAGGCCTTCATAGTCAGGATCATTGTCAGGATTAGGGTCATCCAGGAACGTAAGCACTTTGTTCGGAATGGATTCATCAATGGCTGCAAAAATTATTTCTCTGGGATTTGCACTAGCAATGACTTCGTTGCGGTACTCGTAAACAACTTCGCGGTGATTGTTCATTACATCGTCAAAATCAAGGACACGCTTACGCATTTGATAATTGCGTTGTTCGACTCTTTTCTGAGCGGTCTGAACAGACCTGTTCAAGAGTGGGTGAGAAAGCTCTTCACCTTCCTTCATTCCGAACTTCTCCATCATTTTGGTCATTTTGTCTGCTGCCCCAAAGTTTCGCATTAGGTCGTCTTCGAAGCTTATGTAGAAAATTGATTCTCCGGGATCGCCTTGACGCGCGCATCTTCCTCTGAGTTGACGATCAATTCGCCTAGATTCATGCCTTTCAGTTGCCATGACACTAAGGCCGCCGACTTCTGCAACGCCTTCTCCGAGTTTAATGTCTGTTCCTCTTCCTGCCATAGCAGTTGAGACAGTGACTGAGCCTTTTTGGCCGGCGCGTTGAATGATTTCAGCTTCTTGACGGTGATACTTTGCATTAAGAACCGAGTGAGCAATCTTTTCTCTCTTTAGGTACCGAGAAACAGTTTCAGAGGCTTCGACGCTCGCAGTTCCAATTAGGATGGGCTGGCCCTTGGCGTTCTTTTCTTTGATGCTTTGTACAACTGCACCATACTTTTCACGCCTCGTTTTAAAGATTCGGTCATTGTGATCGATTCGTTGTACTGGCTTATTTGTAGGTATAGGCAGTACATCAAGATTATAAATGTCACTGAATTCAGCAGCTTCGGTTTCCGCTGTGCCAGTCATTCCTGCTAATTTTTCATAGAGCCTAAAGTAATTCTGAACAGTGACCGTTGCGAGGGTTTGTGTTTCCTTTTCGAGTTTTACTCCTTCCTTAGCTTCAACGGCTTGGTGTAATCCGTCGCTCCATCTTCTGCCAGGCATTTCGCGTCCTGTGTTTTCATCAACTATGACTACTTTGTTATTAGTGACAACGTATTCGACGTCCTTTTCATATAAGCAGTAAGCCTTTAGTAGTTGAGAGATGCTGTGAATGCGTTCTCCCTGAGAGTCCATTTTGCTTTGGAGTTCATTTTTCTTTTTATCCCGGGCCAGGTCAGACAGTGATTCGTCACCGTCAATTTCAGAAAAGGCAGTGGCAAGGTCAGGAAGAACAAATGCTTCGGGATCATCAGGATTGAGGAATGATCTTCCATTTTCGGTAAGGTCTGCATCATGTGATTTTTCTTCAACGGTAAAATAAAGCTCCTCTTTAAGCTCAAATAGCGCCTTTTTGTGAGTGTCTTGGTAAAGGCTAAGTTCAGATTTTTCTGCAATTCTTCTATTCTCCGGTTCTTCCATGAGCCGAAGGAGTTGTCGGTTCTTGGGTTGGCCGAATTTAACTTTGACCATTGCTCTTCCTGCAGTATCTGAATCATCTGATTCTAGGGCCTCCTTTGCCTCCTGCATGGCCTCATTACATAGGTTAGTTTGTTTCTTTACTAGTTGGTTAACCAGTGGCTTAAATCTGTCGTACTGTTGCGTATGAGTAACAGTTGAGGGCCCTGAGATGATGAGTGGGGTCCTAGCTTCATCAATTAGGACCGAGTCGACCTCGTCAATGATAGCAAAGTAATGGTCGCGTTGTACTTGTTCATCTATGGAGTGGGACATTCCATTGTCACGTAAATAATCGAAACCAAATTCACTGTTAGTTCCGTAAGTGACATCACAATTATAGTTTTCGCGTCTTCTGTCTGAAGGCATTTGGCTTTGAATGCAGCCGATAGAAAGTCCTAGGAACTTTAATAGTTCACCGGTCCACTCGGAATCCCGACGAGCAAGATAATCATTCACTGTAATTACGTGAACGCCTCTTCCAGTTAGGGCATTCAAGTACACGGGCAATGTTGCTACTAGAGTCTTTCCTTCGCCTGTTGCCATTTCAGCAATCATTCCTCTATGAAGGCCTATTCCTCCATACAATTGGCAATCAAAATGGATCATATCCCAAGACATTGGCTGGTCACATACCGAATAAGAAAGCCCAACCATTCTTCGGGCTCCGTTCTTTACTACAGCATAGGCTTGAGGAAGGATTTGAGTTAAATAAGCGTCTTGCTTTTGATGGACCGAGTTGATCCTATCGTTTTTTCTGTGCCTTGCCTTTTCCTCAATGTCACGCCTTGTTTGATGATCGTTCTCGGATACTCCTTGGAGTTCATTGCTCTTCCAAGCATCGATCTCTTGATCGAGTTCAGTTTCAAAGCTTTTCAGGTGCTCTTGCCAACTAGCTGTCTTGTCTCTTAGTTGATCATCAGAAAGTGACTGAAATTCAACTTCTAATTGATTGATTTTCTCAACCGTAGCTTTGAGTTTTTTGAGCTCTTTTTGGTGCTTAGAGCCAACGATTTTCTTGATTATCCATTTAACCATTTATCTGTTCCGGTTTCTATCTCCTAAGGTTTTATAAAGTGTGTTTGATTTGTGCGAAATTTTATGAAATATGACCCAATAGTTTTGCCTTGCAACTCTAGTAAATAATTGAGTAACAGTCCGTACGTTATGAGTGGCTATTTGTGCCTTTTTAAGAATTCCTTGGCCAAAGAGCGGTAATCGATGGCGCCATTTGAATTATTGTCATATTCGATAATGGATTGTCCATAGCTCGGAGCTTCACCTAGTCGAATAGATCTTCTTATAACGGTCTTATAGACTTCATCTGGGAAGTACTGACGGACCTGCTCAACGACTTGCTTTGAGAGGTTCGTTCTTCCGTCAAACATTGTCATTACTATGCCTTCGATTTTGCCGTTGGGATTAGCGCCGGAGAGTCTAACTTGTTCCTGAACATGAACGATCTTTGCGAGTCCTTCCAAGCCAAAAAATTCACATTGAAGAGGAATTAGTAGTTCGTCAGCGGCAGCGAGTGCTGAGGTCATTAAGACTCCGAGTGATGGGGGGCAATCAATGATCACGTAGTCATAATCGGCGGACTTCTTCAATTTTGTTAGAATTTCACGCAAACGAGTGAGGTGATCCTCAGACTGTGCCAGTTCTATTTCTGCCCCAGCAAGATCCATATCCGCAGGTATAATGGAAAGGTTTTCAAATCTTGTCTCAAGTATTCTAGAGTCTATTTCTTCTGTTCCTAGCAGTACCTCATATAAACTTGTCTCTGGTTCTGGCGTAAAACCAAGGCCGCTAGTTGCATTTCCTTGTGGGTCGAGATCAATTAGTAAGACTCGTTCTTTGCTACTTGAAGCGATGCATGTTGACAAATTGATTGATGTCGTTGTTTTTCCGACTCCTCCTTTCTGGTTTGCTATGGCTACAATTTTCATCAAATACTGAATGCTTCACATCTACCATTCTTGGCTAAAAATCAATATACTTAATCTTTTTGATTCGTGTAAAAACATTATTCTAATTCATTTAATATGACATGGTAATTGAAGAAAAGGATTTGGCAGGTTTGGGGGGTTGGGAATGTTTCAAAGAGGCAAAGACTTATGTTGCGGCAGGGTCAGTATTAAAATCTTCGAGTAGCCTTTTGAAAGACCCTGACGGACCAATTCTATTCACAGGTCATGTTATAGAGGGGAGAAAAAAATATGTTTGCGGTCTTAAATTCAGAACACTTGAGGATGTTGACAATCTTTGCAGGTGCAGGCGAGCAATAAAAGAAGGGAGGATTTGTTCTCACTCTTTGGCTGTGGTGCTGCATTCGATTCAAGGGAAGGGTAAAATTGATGTGAATAAACCTCAAGCCACTGTAGATGAGGAACATATAGATACATTTACCGAAAATTATTTATTACCAGTGATCGACTGTGAAATGGTTAATCTTAATACTATTGAGTCATTTTTAATTAAATTCGAACGATCTAGCAGTGATAAATGCCCAACTATTAATCAACTATCTGAATTACAGGAAGTTTTAGGCAATGTCCATATAACTAAAGAACTGGAGATCAATTGCAATCGAAGTGAATTGGGGAGAATTCTTAAATGTCTTCGGGGCTTTAGTGTTGGGTTTGAATCAAATTTTTCAGAGGAGTCTAGGCCTTGTGTAATTTCAGAAACAAATGCTCGTATACCGTTAACTGTACAAAGATTTAGAGGGGACGATTCCTTAGTAGAGCTATCTAGAGGCAGTATGATTGGGCATTATTTCTTGCGGTTAGGATCCACTCTATGGGTATTGAATTCAGAGATTGATGTTTTGATGCCTATTCATAGTAAAGATTCATCTAACGATGTTCTTGATGAATTAAATGAAATCCTTGAAGATGCCAATCAAGAGTCTTCGATTCTGGTATCAGAAGATTGGTTAAGGTGTAACTCCTCCATAATCAATGGCTTGTTCCACATGGAATGTTCAGATGGCTTGATTAAATCGCTTCGTTTATTACCTGCTAACCCGAAGCTTAAACTTAGTGTTGAGGGTTCACTGAAGAACATTGAAGTCAGGGCTGATTTCATCTACGAAAAAGGCGATATTGTAAATGATTTTCTTGAAAATACTCAGTTGCATTCACTCAGAGGTCATGGAGCTAAAAGTTTTGCTCGTATCGAGACTCTAAAGCAAACAAGTTCCGAAATTATCAATTCATATCGGTGGGCCATTTCGGGAGAAGACAATGTGTTCTCTTTTTATGCAGGTGAACTTGATGAAGTGATGAGGGCTGGAAAAGTCGAGGTTGTCCTTGGTGATAGATTTTATAGAGTCACGAAAGGAATCGAAAAGGTGAGGCCAAGAATCAAAGTTGAAGAAGACAGTGCTGGTTACTTTGATTTCGAATTGGAGTTCATTAGTGCTGAAGGATCAAAACTGCCGGAGAATGAGGTTAAGCGCCTTTTGAGCCAGGGCAAATCCTCAAAGAAAGTTAATGGTGGTGAATTTTTGACTTTAAATAAGAGAGGGATTTCTGAGCTCTTTACTGGGTTCGAGGTCTCAGTAATTGAACAGTCAGTTACTAAAGGTGTGGTTAAAAGGAAAGTCGAAGCGGTAGAATCTTTTTATATAAAAGGACTTTTACATGATCTCGCTGATTATTCAGGTTTTGATGGGCATAAGGATTTAAAACCATCAAAGTTCGGATTTTCAGCCAAATTAAAGGACTATCAGAGCCGAGGCGTTTCATGGATGAATGCACGGCTCAGTGAGGGGTGCGGTATCATTTTAGCTGATGAGATGGGCTTAGGTAAAACTATTCAAACTTTAGCGCTCATCTGTTCGGCTAATTGGCTAAAGGGCCCGACTCTAATCATTTGCCCAACTTCATTAATTGATAATTGGAGTCGGGAAATACAAAGATTCACTAATGAATGTAAAATTCTTATTCTTCATGGGAAGAATAGAGCTGAAAATTTCTCAAAAGTTACTTTATCTGATATTATTATTACTAGTTACGCTACGGTCGTAAACGACTCGAAATTATATGAAGAACTGAACTTTTCTCTTATCGTCGCTGACGAATCTTCATATATTAAAAATCCAGACACTAAAACCTTCAGCGCCCTATCAGTACTGAATTCTTATGCTTTTATGGCCCTTTCAGGTACTCCTCTAGAAAATAAGCTGCTCGATCTCTGGAGTGTTATGGAGTTAGTGAATCCCTCGTACCTAGGTTGCAAAAAAGATTTCATTCACCGCTATTCAGAAAATATTTCTGAATCTGACCGTTTAAATTTTAAGAGGAGGATCTCTCCTTTCATTCTCCGTAGAACTAAAGAGGCGGTCCTTGATGATTTGCCTGCCAAGTCTGAAAAAATCATTCATTGCGGCCTAACATCCAAGCAGAGAAGTACTTACGAAGGGATTTTACGTACAGGGAAAGAGCAATTAGTGAAATTTAATTCAGCACAGGTGGATCAGGCTTCGCGGATGGAGATTCTGACCCTGTTACTCAGACTGAGGCAAGTAAGTTGTGACTCAAACTTGGTTAAATTGGGTCTTGAAGAAATAGAAAAGGATTCATCAGGGAAAATTGGACCAATGATGTCAATCTTGAATTCGTCGATTGGTTCGGGTGGTAAGGTTCTAATCTTCTCACAGATCGTTGGCATGCTTAAGATCATTGAGGAACAGCTAAAAGAAAATGATATAGGCTATTATTACTTGGATGGATCAACTTCACGGAAACAAAGAGATTCCCAAGTCCAGTCATTTCAAAATGATTGCAGCGGCCATTCAGTTTTCCTAATTTCGCTCAAGGCCGGTGGATATGGTTTGAATCTTACGGCCGCAGATACAGTTATTCACTTTGACCCATGGTGGAATCCTTCAGTCGAAAATCAAGCCACTGATAGAGCGCACCGGATAGGTCAAACTAAGCCAGTCCATTCCTATAAATTGATCGCAGCTGGTACGGTTGAGGAAAAAATCCTTAAGCTTCAGGAGCGCAAAAAGGGACTAATAAGTGTGGCTATGAATGATTGTGAACCAAGGATGAGTGGCCTAAGTGATGATGATATTAAAACTATTCTTTCATGATAAAATGAATTGATATAGTTCATATTGCTTTATAATTAGTTCATAATGAAATTTAAATCAGGGCTCAGATACTTGTCTTCTTTTGTTATTGGGGTTCTGATTTTAACTTCGGTATGGCTAATTAATGATTATAAAATTGTTAGGAGTGAAAGCTATCCCGCGAACGCTTTTTGGTCATCAGTAATACTGACGGTGACTCTATTGGTGCTTTCTGCTCTCGTTTTTTTACTTGTCCCAAGAAATAAAAGGTCAAGTAGACTCATTGCTGTTGGCATTATTCTAGTGTCCTCGACTGCTGTTTCCGCGATACTTTTGATACGATTCGGCGATATATTTTACTCACTACTTCCTTAAATTTATCTAGGCCGAGTTAACGGATTTAATCCTTCCATATAAAGTTTTCGAGTCTGAGTCGCTCACCTAAAGTTTTAGCTTCATTGGATCGTATTCCTGGAGTATTTGAGAGTTGATCTGCGATAACGATAGCGGCTTTCAGGTCCTGATCTGAGCCGCGCTTCTCGAGTATTCGTATGCATTCGAAGCCAGCTTTGTAGTGCCAGTTTAATTCTGGTGCTTCATTTTCAGCCAGTGGCGGCCTAGGAGCAGTCAATATTTCATAGAATGATTCTAGTGATTCGGTGATCTGGCCGAGTAATTCGTAAGCCTTGGCTTTACGGAAGAGAGCCTCGTTACGGTCACGAGTTCGTAACGTTTGAATTTGGAGTATCAGGTCAAATGATTCGATTGCATCATTGAATTTACTTGCGTTTGTACCTCCCAATTCATAGAGGGCTTTGCCCTTCAATGTGAGGGCTGATATTTTGATTTCATCTGTTTTTGACTCATTAATGATAGAATCGAGAATCTGTATCGCTTCGGTCCGTAGGTTAGTGTTTAACTTCAGTTTGGCCTGCTCTAGCCTTGCCCTAGGTGCTAGTCTGCTATCACTTTCAGCTACCTTTTGCCACAATGAGAGTGCTCTTTGTGAGCCTTCTTCTGTTAGAGTCAGACGCGCGGAATGTCCCGCAAAGTACCTTGCCCTGATAGCTAGGGGTGAATTTGGGTAATCAGTATATAATTTTTCAAAGTTGTGTAATGATTCTGAGTAGTCCTTGTTCCTGAAGCATAGTTCAGCTTGGCGCATGCGAATACTTGGTGCTTGGGAAGAGCTAGGCCATTTTTTTATGAACGAATCGCCAAATTTTAAGCACTCTGCAAGGTTGTCAGCACTTTCTTCGATCCAGAAAGCAAGATAATCCGCTCTTTGCTTATCAGTCGGAGTTATCGCGAAATTTCTGGCTAAGGAAAGAGCCTCACGGGCAGACTTAGTTTTAGGTGGAAATGCTAAAAGGTTAATCGCGGCAATGGCTAAATGAGCTTCGGCAGTCCTTGGGTGCTGCGGGAATTGAGTGGTGAATGATTCAAGTTTAGATAATGCAGATGAGTTTTGTTCAGAGGCTAACAGGAGCCCTTGTTCGATCATGAGATCTCCACGCGCAGTGATGCTCCCTATCTTGTTGAAACTTGAAATCTCAAAAGTGAATTCATTTTTTTCATTGGCTTTAACTTCAGTGAGTGCAGCGTTAAAAGCAGCAGTAATTGCATATTCGGGAGAATTTACCTTCAAATAACTTTCCTTTGCAGATCTGAAATCTTTTGTGGATGTGTGTGCTTTTGCTTCAAGAAAAGCAATCGCTGCTTTGTTTTTCGTGTCATTTGTTTGCTCGCTTAGGCCAGATAGTATTTCAAGTGCATCTTGAGGCTTGGAATTACTAATTAGGATCTCCGCTATCAATATGCTTGATAGTAATGAAATTTTATCTTCGGTCTTAGTAAGTTCTTTGAGTTGAACTAAAGAAGATTCAATTTCAGTTGAGGTTGCCCTAATGTTGTAATAGGTGGCCAGCCTAGAGAGTCGAGTGTCGTCTGATTTGATCCATCCTTGTAATAAATTATTGAGTTGCTCTTTACTGTCATCTTTCAGTAAGAGCATGGCATCAAAGAAAGGGAAAGTGTCAGTGTTTGTAGGTGCATTTTCGACGGCAGCTTGAAGTACCGATAGAGCCTCATCTGATTGTCCAAGTCTTTTATGGGTCTCGGCTCTAAGAAGATTTAAAGTTTGATAAATGCTTTGAGAAAATTCCTTAGGATTGAGGTAAAGTTTCCTTAACAATTCGTCTGCTTTTACTAACTCGTTTGAGAGGAGTAGAGCTCTAGATCTAATTATTTCCGCTAAGATCTTGAAGTTAGATTTTGGGCTAATAGTTACTTCATCAAGTAATTTTAAAGACTCATTAAAGTTGGATTTTGTGATATGTAGATCAGCCAAAATTAAGTATATAATTGGGCTCCTAGTTGAATCTTTTGAGTTTTCCAGTGACTTCGTGATCAATTGAATTGATTTATCAGCCATTCCTATTGAGTTATAGGCAGAAGCTATAGTTATTAAAGCATGCTCGTGCCTTGTATCTGAAGGATCGTCTATGAATTGATATAAGATTGGTAACGCTTCAGTGAGTCGTCCCAGTCCAGATAGGGCCATTCCTCTCCAGAATGGCAATTCGTCACCCTTAGCAGTACTTAGAGCCTGTTCATATTGTCCAGTTCTCACCAGGTTCTCTACTAATAGGGCTCTGATCCTTGACTTGTTTTCATCTGACAAGTCTTGACGTGAATTGATTTCTTCTAATTTTAATAAAGCAACATCAGATAATCCGTCATTGTGGGCTGATAGAGCAGCGGTCCAGCTAGGCAGATTTTTAATGTCTACCTGTTCAGGAGCAGTCTCTTTTGGTGCAGTTGGATCAACTACTTGAAAGAGCAGATAGAGTATTATGGTTGATATTCCAGTCACAGAAATGTCTATCTTGAAATCTTAACTGTTTTTCGCTAAAATTCCAGTAAGTCAGTAAGATTGGTACAATTAAATTTTAATCCTATTAAATGAGTTAAACTAATCATTTATAGCCTTTTAGCTTGCGAGGGACCCGCAGATTTGCTCTTATCCAATTCACTCAAATTTGATCTCATAAATGAAAAAACTAATTAATGACCCTCTAAAAGTAGCTGATGAACTTATTGATGGTCTTGTGGAGGCTTATGATGGTGACTGCATAAAGGTTGGAACTCGTTCCATTGTTAAAACAGAAATACCTGAAGGGAAGGTAGCTTTACTTATCGGAGGCGGTTCAGGCCATGAGCCTATTTATCATGGCTTAGTTGGAACTAATATTGCTGATGGAGCAGCTTGTGGTGATATTTTTGCTGCGCCCCCGCCGGACATTGTTCTTGAAGCAACATCAGCTGTCAGTAGAGGAAAGGGCGTTCTGTATCTTTACGGGAATTATGCTGGCGATGTGATGAACTTCGATATTGGTGCAGAATTGGCTTCCGAAGAGGATATTGAAGTTAAGACAGTTTTAATTACTGATGATGTTTGTTCTGCTCCTCCTGAGTCTAAGGGGCAGAGACGAGGAATTGCCGGACTGGTCCTGATAGTGAAGATGGTCGGTGCTGCTTCGCAATCCGTTGAAAATTTGGATGAACTTGAGAGAGTCGCAAAATTAGCTGTTCTACACACAAGATCAGTGGGTGTTTCAATGTCACCTGGTTCAATACCTGCGACTGGAAAACCTACCTTCGAAATTGACGAGGCACTCATAGGTTTGGGCATGGGAATTCACGGTGAACCGGGCGTTTCTGAAATACCAATGACAACAGCTGATGATTTGACTCCGCAAATGTTGGACTTTATTTTTAAAGACTTTGCTGAGGATTCAGAAGTGGACGAGCTCAAAGAAGGTGATGAAATCCTACTGTTTGTGAATAGTTTAGGAGCCACAACGATGATGGAATGCTTGATTTGTCTCAGGAAGGCCAAGGAATACCTTAATGAGCGCGGGATTCGTGTTTATGATACGATCGTTGGGCCCTTAGTAACTTGTCAGGAAATGTCTGGAATTTCGTTCAGCGTGACAAAACTTAATGATGAGCTTAAGGGATATTGGGACCTTCCTTGTGAGTCAGTGTGCTATACAAAACTTTAAATTTTATTGCCGATTATTAATGGCCAAAGAATCATTAGATGCTTCAGAATCACTAGAAATGGTGAAGCTCCTTGCTGGCAAAATCATCGAAGCCGAACCGATACTTACGGATGCTGACAGGAATCTTGGTGATGGTGATCATGGTTTAGGTATGCAGAGGGGGATGACTGCTGTCTTAGAGAAGCTCGAAAGTGAATCATTTTCTGACATTAAATCAATTTTCAACGCGACAGGCATGGCAATGATGAGCTCTATGGGGGGAGCTTCGGGGGCTCTTTTTGGTACACTTTTTCGGAGCGGAGCAAAAGCGCTTGATGGAAAGCTGGCATTTGATTCATCCTCACTATCCGATTTTTTAGTTGCTGCGAACGAGGGAGTCCAGGCTAGGGGAGGGGCTTCTCCCGGAGATAAAACAATGATTGATGCTTTAGATCCAGCAGCAAAAGAGTCTTTAGTTTCTAAGAATTT
>JASLJT010000027.1:0-5704 GCA_030747955.1 Verrucomicrobiales bacterium
TGAAGCTCAACACTAATGCTTTCCGCGGATTTTATTCTTCCAGACCCCTGGCAAGAAGGGCAATCATTATACATAGATCTACTCAAACTTTCATTGAGCCTTTGCCGTGTCATTTCCATCAACCCAAGCTGAGAAAGTGGGAGAACCTGAATCTTTGCCTTATCCGTATCGGTTTGATTTAGCATTCGTCGATACACAGCGTTCTGATCCTTACGGCCCTTCATATCAATAAAATCAACTACAATGAGACCACCAATATTCCTCAACCTCAATTGCCTAGCTACCTCATCAGCTGCCTGCAAATTTGTTTCAAGGATCATCTTATCTGAATTATTTTTTCCGCCACGATTTCTCCCGGTATTAACATCGATGGATATGAGCGCCTCGGTTTCATCAATCACTATATAACCTCCACAAGGCATCCAAACCTGACGATCAAATGCACTTTTTATTTGCTTCTCTACATTGAACTTCTCAAAAATAGGCTGCTTTGTTGAAAGAAAATGTATTCTCTTTCGCGATCGAGGTGATATTTTAGCCACTGAATCCTGCATTTGCTGAACGGTCTGTTCATCATCACAAAGAACCTCAGCCACTTCATCAGTAAGGAAATCTCGGACCGTTCTTTCTACCAGCTCCGGCTCACGAAAAACACATGTTGGAGCTTTATTGTCTCGCCTCAGCTGATCAATTTCTTCCCATTGACTCGTGAGCATGCGTAAATCTCGTATCAAAAAACGTGCTCGCTGTCCCTTACATACGGTCCGCAAAATTACCCCCATTCCTTCAGGAACATTCATTTTCTCTGTGATTTTTCTTAACCTTTGCCGCTCCTTTGGATCATCTATTCTTCTTGATATTCCGAATTGATCATTAAGAGGCATCAGCACCATACATCTACCCGGAAGGGTTATGTTCGTAGTTACCCTAGGCCCTTTTTCTCCTATCGCCCCCTTACTAACCTGGATTAGAACCTCAGAACCTACAGGATAAATACTTGGTATGTCTTTCGATGCAATATACTTCGGCTTCTTCTTCGATTTTTTCCGGCTAACTTCTTCAAGCCCTTTATCTAATGCGGCTGGTATAGCATCCCAAAAATGCAAAAAAGCATTCTTTTCAGTTCCTATATCAACGAACATAGCCTTTAGACCAGGCTCTATGTTCTTAACGCGACCCTTGAAAATACTTCCAACAATATTCTCATCTCCGGTCCGCTCTATTGTATAATCTACTAACTTTGATTCTCTTAGTTGAGCTACTCTTGTTTCAAGTTTCTCAACGTTTACTATAATTTGATATCCTGCGGCTAGCGCTTTCTGGCGCCTTGCCTCCCTTAGTTTTTTGAACATTTCTCAAAATAATTTTGCAAGCCATAATCATGACTCAGGTTTAAATTCTTCTTATTTCGTAATTAATTACCAAAATTCATTCAGCAGCAGCTACTAGCGCCCTCTGCCTTTCCTATCTAATATTCCTATTCGTTGTTTTACTGTCCTTGATTTAACCGAACCCCTAGTATCTGGAGCTTTTTTTACGGTTGGAATCACTCGGGCCTTCCTAATGGCATAGCCCGTATCAGGTGCTGGCGTTGCCGCTACAGCTGTCCCATCTTCACCATCATCTTCACCGATAAAGACCTCAGTGGGGTCATCATCAAAGCTCACAAGTTCCACAAAGTCAAAATTCCCTTCCGATTCTTTTACAGGAGCAACTTGAGGGTTAAAATTGAATTGTTCAACAGACATTATTTCATTAATGATTCTTTTCGCTATCGGAGCACATACTGTACCTCCAGCCTTTCCATTCTCAACCATAACACACACTGCAAGCTTTGGCTCCTTATATGGGGCAAATGATATGAACCAGGCATTAGTTTCGTTAGTTCCATTGGGACGTTTACGGCCTGTCTGAGCAGTCCCAGTTTTGCCTGATAATGGGACGATTTTGGATTTACCTCGCCTAGCCGTACCTTTTATCTCATTAACCACATCCCACATTCCACTCCTACAAATTTCAATCTTTTCAGATGGAATTCCTAATTTTGTAAGGTCATATTGAACTTCTGAGGCTTTGAGCCTCTCTTTTCCCTCTTCGACTGTCTTGTGAATTAGCCTTGGGCGGTAATATTTTCCACCATTAGCTATAGTTGAAGCAACCATGGCCATCTGAAGAGGCGTCGCCTCAGTAGCACCTTGCCCAATCGAAACTTGAGCCGTATCAGCTGCACCCCAATTCCCTAATCCCTGAACCCGCTTCCATTGTGGACTAGGTATAAATCCCGGATCTTCATTATTGAGAGGAATTCCTGACCTTGTTCCGAGTCCCATCCATTTCGTAACTTTCAGTATATTTTCAATCCCAGTGTCATTTCCATATCTGTAAAAGAACCCATTGCACGAAGTCTTAATGGCCCCTCGAACTTTAATTGCACCATGTTCGTACCCCTTAGCCCTTGCCCAACACTTCATAAAGACCTTAGGACCGTAACGGGCACCACCTAAACAAGGAAACGCCTTAAGTTCAGCATCAATTAGCATACCAGACAGGGCAACGGGAATCTTAAATGTCGATCCAGGTGCATGGTCCTTTAAAGCTCTATTAATAAGAGGGTCATTCTCATTCTCCAAATACCTTTTCCAATTTTCCTCACTTATCGATGGGATAAACTTATTTGGATCATACGAAGGAACGGAAGCCATGGCCAAAATGTCTCCAGCATAAACCCAATGATCCTCTTCTTTACCTAGGGATTTTAATTTTGTTTTATATGATGTCGGCGCAACTACCACTACAGCACCTCTTCCAACTTTGCGTAATGCCTGCTCAGCAATGTATTGATAGCGAAGGTCAAGCGTGAGCCAGACATCGGAACCGCTCTTCGGAGGCTCATAAGCTATTTCGCCAATAACTTCACCCTCCTCATTCTTAGAATCTATAACTCTGCCCTTCTCATCCTTTAACATAGTCCTTTGCCCTGGCTTACCTCTTAAAAAATGATTCATCGTCTCTTCAATGCCATCCCCTCCAAAATCATCAGGCACATAATATTCCCATTCTTTCCTCTCTTCGGAAGGGACTTTTTTAATATCTGGTTGCCTAACAAAACCTAAGATATGAGATGCTAATGCTCCATAGACATACTTCCTCATGGGCCGCGCCGTTACTGCAACTCCAGGCAAATCCAACGAATGCTCGGCAGCAATAGCATACTCCTCAAAAGTGAGATCATCACGATAAGTATAAGGAACGAGCCCTCCGTGCGTTCGCCAATGCCTCTGTAGATCTCCAGCATGAAATTCCTTATAAAGTCCTATCCTTGCTAAATAAGGAAAAATCAGTTCAGAAACAATACTCACCATGTCTTCCTCTTTCCTCTTCCTACTAATTCCGCTCCCGTCCTTAAAGTTAAAAACGCTAACAGGAACCTCTTTGAGCTCTTTTTTAACTGTGGCCGTTCTATTCGTTTTACTAATAGCTAAGTTCTCGTCTTTTATGACTCTTCTATAATTATTAAGAATCTCCTTAAGGTTAAACTGCATCTCGTAACGAGCAATGTTCTCCACTAGGACCCTTCCTCTCCGATCACGAATAATGCCTCTCACTCCTGGTATCCTGACCTTAACTTCTGAAGTCCCTGGTACTTTAGAAGAAAATTCATCGTACCTGTTAATTTGTATGACAAATAAACGGATCAGGAGAGCAGAAAATCCACCTATTAAAATCAAACCAACAAGATAGAATCTTAATCTATAACTAAATGTCATAATCTTCAGAATTCATTTTTTAGGCTACCCTTAATAGAAAGTATGGGGCAGCCAGTCAATCGGCTCAATTTGAATGTTAGGTAAAAGAAAATGGGAGATGCGAGCATGCCCAATAAAGCTGAAACCCATAACTCTTTCCAGAAACTTTCCGGAACAATAAATTTAGCTCTACCAAAGCTTATAAAAAACCACTCCATAGCTATCAGCAAAGCAGTCGCCACTCCGACCAATACTACCGGAACTTCCCAACGGCCTCTTTTAAATAATGGACGCACTCCCTGCATCAGAGACCCTGTAAGGCCTAAAAGGACAATCGAATATCCAAATCCAACATCATTTACGCCAGTAACAGCCATCTGAGTCGAATCCCAAATAAAACCAACAGCAAAAGCCAGGCCCAACATCATCGGAAATGAAACTGTAAGTGCGCACGTTAGAAATATAGTATGAACAAGTAAAATCCTGGCACCAAAAGGACTGAGATGGGTCGCAAAAAATCCATCCAACATCAACGCAATTCCAATTAATAAAATTAAGCTAAACGTAAAAATCAGGCGCGATAAATACATTGATTTTAATTGTCGTTAGAAAGTCTATTTGAATTTGACGGTAGTTCACCAGTCACCGAAGCCTGCCCCCTAACTTCTTGAGTTGTGTTGGGTACTAAAATAAAAACATAGCTAAGTTGATTGAAATTTATTGCAGGCTGCACACGAGCAACCGCGTCGAATTCTTTAACCTCAAATTCCTTAACATAACCAAGCAAAAGCCCAGGAGGGAAAATTCCTTTAGTCTCGGAATTTCCTACTCCTGAAGAATACACCTTAGCTCCTGCAGAAACGCCGTACCTGTCAGCCTCCTTAGGTAAATTCTGTAGTAACAGATGAGTAACTTCCCTCCCAGCGCCAGGAGCACCAGAAAGTATCCCTTGAACCCTTTCTTGGCCCTTGCCAGATGGTTCTGCAAAAGCAGAATGCACATAGGCGCTGACCTTGCATTCAACATCAGTCGCCAGCACTATCGTCGATTGACTTTGGCCCACCGAAGCAATCTTTCCAACTAATGCACCCTCAACTTGATCAACACGCTCAACTGCTACTGGAGTCATTACTGGACTATTAATCATCACTCCATCTTCATACCCCTTATCAATAATGATTGTCCTCCACCAACTATTGCTCTGTCTTTTTATTACACGAGCAGTAACTAATTTCTGGTTCTGCTTTCCTTTATACTCAACAAAATTAAGAGATCTTTTTAACTCTATATTTTCCTCCCTAAGAAGATCAATTTGCCCTTGCCATGCCCTCAATTCAAAGAGCTCTTTCAATGACTTGTTATAGCGCAAAGCCAACTGCTCCTTTTCATATTTTCGATAAAGCTCGTTAGCAGAAATTGGCTCACCATTAATAACGTCCTCATCATAAGTGAGATTAACCACAGTTTCATGAGCAAGGCCAAAAAGTCCAAGGACCTTGGACTGAACTGAATGAACTCCTTTATTATCAAGAGTGAAAACCCAAACCAGCGCTAGTAAAAATGTTACAAGAGCTACAAGATTGGATTTCTTCATTGCTCAAAATTCAACAAATTAAAGACTTATTTCCATATTTATACCCCACCCGAAGCCATTTTCTTTATGTACGAAACTTCACTTAGAACTCGACCAGTCCCCTCGACCACTGCAATGAGCGGATCCTCAGAAAGGTGAGTAGGAACACCTGTCTGTTCAGTTAACCATACGTCAAGACCACCCAATAAGGCGCCCCCACCTGCCAACATAATTCCTCTATCAACCAAGTCCGCAGCTAATTCAGGAGGACATCTCTCTAAGGCTTCTTTAATCGAACCAAGTATCGCTGCCAAAGGCTCCGACATCGCTTCACGAATCTCTTTGGAATTTACCTCTATAGTTTTTGGCAATCCATCAACAAGAT
>JASLJT010000028.1:0-3587 GCA_030747955.1 Verrucomicrobiales bacterium
AGGAAAAAGGGCTGTTCTTGCTTTTCCCGGATGAAGCGAAGTGCATCCTTTGCAAAAAGATCGGGAGCGTACTGAACTTTTTTCACAGCTACCCCGCGGCCAGCTTGTGGAAGCTTTGGGTCCTGCCACCGCTTCCACTTAGGAGCCACCTCATTTTGCAACTTCTCTACCTTGCCATTACGGATCAGAAACTCAGGATAGAAATTGTGAGCATGCCACATATTGACGTACCCAAAGAAATGATCGAACCCAACATCATTGGGGTTCGTGAAATTGTCCGGCGTTCCGACTCCCCACTTGCCCACACAGGCAGTAGCGTAACCGGCCTTTTTCAGGACCGATGCTAAAGTGTGCTGACCAGGCTTGATCACAATCGGTTGTGTGGAGTTGCCGCGTACGACCGTGCGTCCCATGTGCCTGCCCGTTAGCAGTACACTACGAGAAGGAGCACAAACCGTGCAACCCGCGTAGAACTGGGTAAGTTTCATGCCCTCCGAGGCCATCTCATCAAGGCGGGGCGTTTTCAAAGTCTTTTGACCGAAGCAACTCAAATCGCCATAGCCCAGGTCATCGGCAAGGATCAGAATAATATTTGGCGGACGTTCTTCGGCTCTCACGAAACTGAACGCTAGAAAAATCGACCAAGCTATACAGAGGCGGAGAATAACCGACGCAGGTGAAAAGTGTGTCCTTTTCTGCATGGACTCTATTTTCTGATCAATCATCGGAAAGGTTCAAGCTGAAACTGTGGGGGAATAAGATGATTTTACTCTTTATTATGATCTGTCAGAACAATTCTTTTATTTTATCTTTCTGATTGGTAAAATTGTTCAATGAAACTGACCCGCATCATTATCTTTATTGCGATATTGGTAGGTTCCAATCAAAAGGTACTGGCAGCACTAAGTGCCGGAGCTGCGCAAGTTGATATTACTCCGCGCAAGTTGCCGGTCACTGTTAATGGAGGATTCTTAACGAACAAGGTTCGCATCATTGCTGACCGCCTTCATTCTAGAGCCATCGTTTTTTCAGATAATGATCAAACCATTGCCATTGCAGTAGTGGACAGCTGCATGATACCAACGCATTTGTGTGATGCCGTTAAGGATAGAGTTTCCAAGGAAACCGGTATCAACAAAGACAAGATTCTTATTTGCGCTACCCATACTCATAGTGCGCCGAGTGTCATGGACTTATGCCTTGGCACTGACAAGGACGAAGACTATACAAGATTTCTGCCTGATAAGATTTCAGAATCAATCATTAAAGCGCATTCCAATTTGCGTCCGGCCAAGGCCGGATGGGCAGTATTTGATGGTTCAAATTATACTAAGCCCAGGCGATGGGCACTTTGGCCGGGAACAGGCACTGACCCGTTCGGCGAGAAGAGTATCCGCGCCAATATGCATCCCGGTTATCAGAACCCTAACGCGACTGGTGAGACTGGCCCGACCGATCCGTGGTTCACTTTATTTTCTTTAGTTTCTGAGAATGATGAACCTATCGCGGTACTGGGAAATTTTTCGATGCATTACTTCAGTGGGCACTCTGGAATTTCATCGGATTATTTTGGAAGGTACTGCAAGGAATTATCGGCTCGTAGGGGCAAGAACTGCGTTGTGGCTCTTTCGCAGGGCACGAGTGGCGATGTTTGGAGAGCCGATTATGGGAAACGAAGAGAAGAAAGTGCCATCAGCATTCAGCGTTATGTAAAGGAATTGACTGACCTTTCAGTTCGGTCGCTTGATACAATCAAACATTCTGATAATTTGCCAATTTCCATGCAGGAAAAACGCGTCATGATGGACCGCCGCGTTCCAGATAAAGAGCGACTCGGATGGGCAAAAAAAGTTGCTCAGGGCATCACCAATAACACTCCAAGAAATCAGCCCCAAGTCTATGCGAGGCAGGCACTCTATCTTCACGAGAATCCACAGACCGAGATCGTTCTCCAAACAATAAGGGTCGGAGACTTTGGCATTACGACCATGCCTAATGAGGTCTATGCGTTGACGGGTCTTAAGCTCAAATCATGGAGCCCCCTCGGCACCACGATGAATATTGAATTAGCTAACGGAGCAGAGGGCTACATTCCCCCTGCCGAGCAGCATTTCCTTGGAGGTTACACGACTTGGCCATCAGTCACTGCCGGACTCGAAATTGGCGCAGAGAAAAAAATAACCTCTCACCTCATCAGTATGCTGGAGAATATTTCAGGTAAGCCCAAAAGAGAATACCTTGAACCGCCAGGGAAGTATTCGGAGGCTATCAATGTGCTGAATCCTGTAAAGCAATGGAGGCTCGGAGACATTGAGCCAGGACAAGGATTTGAGGGTGGGGTCGTTTGTCACCTTCCCGGAGTAGAAGGGAAAGGGTTCCCGAACAATCACAAGAGTCGTTCAGCAAATTTTGTAGGAGGAAGAGTAGCCTCAGAGGCAAATATAGGCGATCAGTATTCGATCTCTTTATGGTTTAGAAATGGGTTGCGTAAGAATGCACGATTAGTGACGGGCTATTTCTTTTCTAGGGGCCAGCCAAATAATAAGGATGCTCCTGGAGACCATGTAGGAATTGGAGGAACTGCCGGTCATGCTGGCAAACTAATTGTTTTTAATGGCAACGAATCCAATGATTTACTGACAGGGAAGCAGAATTTAATCAAGGGCCGATGGTACCATTTGGTATTTGTTCGAAACCAGAAAGAGGTCAGAGCCTACATTGACGGGAAGCAGGAAATGGTCGGTGAATTGGAGCCAACCTATTCTGGATCGAATAACTTTTTTATAGGCGGACGCAGCGATCAATTTGCTAACTTTGAAGGACGAATTGATGAAGTCGCTTTTTTTAATAAGGCACTATCTGCTATTGAGGTGGGTGCTCTTTATGAAACTGCAGGGATCATTCCCGTGCCGGATGAGCCACCGCTCTTGCCCGCGCAGAGTCTCAAAAAAGCGCATGTTCCTAAGGGTTTTAATTTAGAACTAGTGGCCGCTGAGCCATTGGTCATGGATCCTGTCGCGATTGACTGGTCCTCTGATGGATCAGTATGGGTTGCTGAAATGGCAGATTATCCTTCAGGGGAGAATGGTGTTTTGGGCCGTATTGCTCGACTTCTTGACACGGATGGAGACCATCGCCCTGACAAGAGGCAAGTGCTCATTGATGATGTCGCTTTTCCTACTAGTGTCATGGCCTGGGGCAATGGAGTCATTGTGACCTGCGCAGGTAAAATATTTTATGCTGAAGATAAGGACGGTGACGGGGTTCCTGAAAAAATAGAGGACTGGTTCACCGGTTTTGTTGAGGACAATCAGCAGCTCCGAGTCAATGGCCTCCGGTGGGGCCTTGATGGATGGATCTATTGTGCTAGCGGTGGTCATCATGCCGGGTTTGGAGTAAATACTGTCATTACCTGTACCAAGAATGGCAAAAAAATTAAGCTAGGCGCACGTGATTTCCGGTTCCGGCCTGACGGATCATTTGAACCGGTTGCCGGGCCATCCCAGTTCGGGCGAGTACGGGACAATGACGGGAACTGGTTCGGGGTTCAGAACGCACACCCTATCTGGCATTATGTCTTAGAAGAC
>JASLJT010000029.1:0-8801 GCA_030747955.1 Verrucomicrobiales bacterium
AGAGTTAATATTCCGCGTGACTGTGGTAATTGGTGCGCGGATCAAGATCAACTTTATGTAGCCGTCAATGATCTTGCTTGGATATTTGATTCAGAATCGGGCAAAAGATTACAGACAGTCAGAGTCATCAAAGACAAGACATCAACTGATGACTATGAATGGGGTTACATTGGGAGGATCGCTGACAGTTTAATTGGAAGTGGAACCAGAGCTGATACTTCTTATAAAAGCTTCTGGTCAGGAAAAATGTGGTATGATGGCAAAGGGGGTGATGTTGGAACTCAGCAAGTGTGCAGCGATTTTATTTTTGGCTACTCTTTGAAGGGAGCAAACGCTAAGCCTTCTTGGCGCTATGAGAATGGAGTCATCTTGAATCCCACTATTTCTTGTGCAGATAGGTATTTGTATTTCATTGAAACAAGGAATTCAAAGATCAAGAAACAAGAGAACAGGAGAATATCAGACAAGTCACTGTGGTCAGATCAGTTCTTGGTTTGCATCGACACTGACAATGGTAAGGTCCTTTGGGAAAAGCCGATCGACACGGAGGACGGCCTAATTACGTTTTACCTCCAAGCGACTAAGGACCGGTTAATTCTGACTGCTTCGAACTCAAAGTTTCATATTTATACTTTTAAGGCGCAAAACGGTGATCCTATTTGGTCAAAGTCTAGTAACTGGGCAGATGATCATCATAGTGGCCATATGCAGCACCCAGTAGTGACTAAGGACAAGCTCTATTTGCAGCCGAATGGATATGATCTTGGAACCGGTGAAATTCTAACCACAAAAATGGGAAAGAGAGAAGGTTGTCATACTTATGTTGGGGCAGGAGACGCGCTACTATATAGAGGGAAGGCTCGCCAAATATCAATGTGGTCAAAAGAAACTGAATCAACTACCAGCTGGCCACGGCTACGTCCTAGTTGTTGGCTCAATACAATACCAGCCTCAGGTATGATTCTCATTCCCGAGGGAGGCGGCGGATGCTCTTGCGGTGGCTGGATGGAAACATCTCTCGGTTTCATTCCAAGAAAACATTTATTAAATACCGCTAAAGATTGAACTACATGATGAGATTTTCAGCCCTCAGTATAATTTTTGGTCTATTTACACTTGATTTAATTCTTGCTGAAGATTGGCCCACTTATCGTCATGACAATCGACGTTCCGGTATCACCAATGAAGTTCCAGAATTGCCTTTGAAGCAAAACTGGGTCAGGGCCTCTCCTCACCCACCAATGATGGCCTGGTCAGGACCAGCAAAATGGGACGCTTATTCGGGCAATAAGGATCTCCAATCAATGCGAAACTTTGATCCTGTATTCTTTGTCACTGTCAAAGGTAATTCGGTTTTTTATGGTTCATCAGTCGATCATGGGATTCACTGTCTAGACATTGTCACCGGTAAAGAGAAGTGGGCTAGCTTTGTGACTGGAGCCGTCAGAATGCCGCCCACAATTGATGGGGAGCTCTGCTACTTTGGTTCTGATGATGGTTACGCATACGCAGTCAGTTCTGATAATGGAAACATTAAATGGAAGCAAGGCCCGGCCGAGGACAAGAGGCTAATATCGAGTAACGGTAAACTCATCTCACCTTGGCCCGTGAGGACTGGAGTGCTCATTCAAAACGGTCTAGCCTATTTTGCTGCGTCATTAGTTCCTTGGGAACCATCATTCATGTGCTCAGTTGATAAAATAACTGGTACTCCCAAGTACATTACAAAGCACCCAAACATGACGCTACAGGGTTCGTTGCTTTCTAGTAGCACGACTCTATATGCTCCTCAGGGAAGGAGCGTCCCGCTATTGTTTGATCTGAAGGCAGGAAATGCCATTAAAAGTGTAGCAAATGCAGGAGGAACATTTTGTCTTCTGACCGAAGATGATAAACTCGTAGCTATACCAAGCAGTCAAAAAGCTTCAGGAAATATGATTCAAATTGCTGACCCCTCAGGAAGCTCAGCTATGCTGCAGTTTGCTGGTGCTGACAGATTGCTAATTTCTAAAGACATTGCTTACATCCATCAACAAGGAAAACTCAAGTCACTTAATAGGATTGAGTATGGCCAAGCAACCAATTCAATTGGTGCTAATAACAAAAACATTAAATCCATTGGTGATAAAATTGGTAAAGTTAAAGCTGCTTTAAAAAAATCTATAGCATCAAAGAATGAACAAAGTATCACTCAACTTCGTTCTGAGATTAGCAGCATGGAAAAGTCACTGTCCGGACTCAAAGTTCTTAATGTTCAACTTAAAAATAAGTTATTGAAGAGTTATAAATGGGAAGTTGAGGCGCCAGCTCCATACGATATTATACTCGCTGGCAATATCATTTTTATGGGAGCTAAGGATTCGGTATTGGGATTTGACGCTGGAACTGGGAAGCAACTATGGTCAGCTAAAGTTAAAGGAAAGACTTATGGCTTGGCTTTCTCAGGTGGTAATTTAATGGCCAGCACAACTTTGGGTCATATCTATTGTTTTAGTGGGCCATCATCATAATGAACTAAATCAAATTTTCTGAATGAACCTTTTCAGAATAATAATAAAAGAAATCAGACACAGTAAAGGCACCTTCATCATGGGCGTTGCTGCTGTCACCGTTTCTGTCCTTTCATACATTGTTTCTCTTTCAATACTCAGCAATGCTGAAGCTTCATTCAGGAACAAGATGCAGGTAATGAGTAATGATCTAAAAAAAGAAATTACTGAACTTGAGAACGGAATTCGGAAATCCATGAAGGGTTTAGGTTTTAATATTCATATTTATCCGGAGAATCAGGACCTAGCTGTCATTTATGAGCAGGGATATGGAGAACAAACGATGCCAGAAGAATATGTCGAAACATTAGCAAATTCCAAAATCGTGACGGTCAATCATCTCTTGCCTAGATTAACTCAGATGGTCAAGTGGGAAGAAAAAGATCAATCCGTTTTACTCATTGGTGTCAGGGGAGAAGTCCCCATTGCGTTCAGAGGTGAAAACAGGAAAAAGGCACTAATCGATCCAGTCGAAAAAGGTAACATTGTTTTAGGATATGAATTGCACAACAAACACGAACTCGACACTGGCGATATTGTTACGTTCATGGGAAAAGAATTTAAAGTCACAGCCACGCACCCTAGTCGCGGAACCGTCGATGACATTACAGCTTGGATGTCGTTATCTACGGTACAAGAACTGCTAAAAAAACCATCTCTAATAAATGGAATCCTTGCTTTGGAATGCAATTGCGAATCGATAGATCGTCTCGGAGAGATTAAGAAAGAAATTGGTCAAATCTTGCCAAATACTAAAATTATCGAAAAAGAGAGCAAGGCATTAGCAAGGGCAGAAGCGAGAAATAAAGTCAAGATGGCCGGTGAAAAGCAGATACAAAATTTCGCTCTGAGTCAAAAAGAGTTAATTCTTAATCAGTCAATAACCGCGACACTATTTGTTCTAATTATAGCAGCTCTAAGTATTGGATGGATTACCTATTTAACATTTTCAAATGTTGCTAACAGATCCGTTGAAATTGGTATATTAGGTGCAATCGGATTCGGTGGTTCTAAATTAATTTTGCTTATCATTTCAAGAGCGATGCTGATGGGGGTTATTGGAACTGTGTGTGCCTTTGCCTTATCATTTGCTTTGGTCCCTACTATTTGGGGAACGACAATCTTTGTTTCCATATTCACGGACCCAGTTAACCTACTTGTATTAACTTGCGCTCCAGCTTTACTTTCCTGCAGTGCTGCATGGGTTCCCGCAGTCAAGGGATCCTTAAAGGACCCGGCATTAATTTTAAGAAATGAATAATAAGGCTTCAGAAATGACTCTCAGAGCTGAAGGGATAGCTAAAAGTTATTCTTCAAGTTCAGGTCCAATTAAGGTTTTAGATCAAATTGATTTGGAGTTATCATGTGGTGATTTTATCACTATTTCTGGACCAAGCGGCTGCGGCAAATCAACATTGCTATCGGTGCTCGGTGCATTGCACGAACCTGACAGTGGAACTTTGGTATATGATGGCGTTTCACCATACAATCTGAGTTCAAAAGACAGGGCTCAATTTAGATCCCGAAACATTGGATTCGTTTTTCAGGACTTCAATCTTGTGCCTTATTTGACGGTCAGGGAAAATATTCTGTGCCCGGGCATCGTTAATCCTACTAAGGATTGGGAAAGCCGTACTGCTGAACTTATCGAATCGTTGAGTCTTTCGGCTAGGTCGAGTCATTACCCTGACCAGCTAAGTTCCGGAGAAAAGCAGAGAACTGCACTCGCTAGGGCCTTGCTAGTTGAACCGGCCATTATATTTGCTGATGAACCTACTGGTAACCTTGATCAGGAAAATGGTCAGAGAGTATTAGATCACCTTACAAACTATGCAAATGAGGGGGCCACTGTGATGATGGCTACTCATGACAGGAATGCATTGAGTTCTGGAAATAAGCACCTTCAAATGGATCGCGGTTTGATTCTAGCATGATTGATAAATGAAGGTAACAATTAATTATAAGGGGCAAATTGCAACGGTAGCTGGCCAGGCAATTGAAGAGTTGAGTTTTGATGCACCAGTGCCGCTCCTCGATCTTCTTCAGGCCCTCTCTTCTAAGGCCGCGGCCGCGGTCAGTGACTTCATTTTTGATGATGACGGTGCCCCTAGGAGGTCTTTGCTTATTGTCATTAATGAAGAGCAGGTCATTGATTTCCAAAACACTTTAATTAAGGATGACTGCGTAATTTCACTTTTACCTCCGATTGCAGGAGGTTAGTTATAAATAATGTTAACTGAAAGTGAGAAGCTCACCTATTCATGGCAACTCGATGTGCCAGGTTTTGGAGAACCTGAGCAATTGACTCTTAGGAACAGCACAGCACTGGTAACTAGGGTAGGGGGCTTGGGCGGTCCAGTTGCATTGAGTCTTGCAGCAGCCGGCATTGGTAAGCTGATTCTTGCCCATGCTGGCAATCTCCGTGAAGATGATCTTAATCGGCAGATATTAATGTCTAGAGACCATCTAGGGGAGTCAAGAGTGGACTGCGCTGCTCGAACACTAAAGAGGTTTAATTCAAGCATCGAGCTTGAAGTATATGATGAAAACGTTAATCAAGATAACATAGATAAAATTGCAACAAATGCTGATATAATTTTCAGTTGTGCTCCTCTCTTTGAAGAGCGTTTTCTTTTAAATGATGCTGCAATTAGGGGAAATAAAAAGCTAGTGGACTGTGCCATGTATTCAATGGAGGGACAAGTAATGCTGATACTTCCTGGCATGACTCCCTGCTTACGGTGCATTTATCCTGACGTGCCGACTCAATGGAAAAGAAAGTTCCCCGTGATAGGAGCGATGTCAGGACTAGTTGCTCAGCTCGGTGTCATTGAAGGGCTCAAATTGTTGTGTAATTTTGACAGACCTTCACTTGGCAATCTTATAAGAATTGATGCATCATTAATGGACATTGAGAAAATAAAATTACTTCCTAGGAGGGAAGATTGTTTGGCCTGTAATAACAGTCAGTAAAAATGAACAGATCAAAAGTCATATTCGTTTCCTTGTTGATTACATTGTTAGTACCAATATTTTTCTTTATCGATCACGGTAAGGAGAATGAAACTTCCGAACTAATTGTATATTGTGCTGCTGGAATGAGAGTTCCTATGGAGCGTATAGCCCATCAGTACGAAAACACTTACGGTGTTAAAATTAGACTTCAGTTCGCAGGATCTGGAACTTTGCTTGGGAACATTGAAGCATCAAAGATTGGCGATTTGTATCTTGCTGCTGACACTAGCTACATTGAGATCGCTAAAGACAAGGGACTTTCCAATGAGTCAGTTCCAGTCTGTAGTCTCACGGCTGGACTCATCGTCCAAAAAGGCAACCCATTGAAAATTAAAAGTCTCGATGAACTTATTGAGAAGGATAAGTGCAGGATTGTGCTAGCTAATCCGGATGCAGCGTCCATTGGCAAGTTCACCAAAAAAGTACTATCCACGTCTGACTATTGGGCACCTCTATCATCAAAGGCAGTAGTAATGAAACCAACAGTAAATGAAGTCGCTAACGACATAAAATTAAACGCTGCCGATGTCGGTTTCGCTTGGGATGCGATAGCTAACCAGTACGCTGAATTGGAGTTTGTAAATTTGCCTGAATTTGAATCCAAAAAAAAATCAGTCACTATAGGGATATTAAACTCAACGAAGACTCCTTCAGCTTCACTTAAGTTTGCTAGATACGTAACCTCGAAGGATCGAGGTCAAAGAGTCTTTGCTGAAGAGGGCTATAAAATTACTGAAGGCGATGAGTGGTCAGAGAGCCCCGAAATTTTATTGTACACAGGCGCCATGCTGTCACCTGCAATTAGGCAAAGAATAGAGAAGTTTGAATCTCGTGAGGGAGTCAGCATTCAGCTTGTTCCAAATGGCTGCGGGGTATTGGTGTCACAGATGAAAGCAGGCGCACGTCCAGATGCATACTTTTCATGTGACATATCATTCATGGATGATGTGAGTAGTCTTTTTGATTCTCCCACAAATGTCAGTTCGAATGATATGATTATTCTGGTTAAAAATGAGATGAGAGGAATTATAAAATCATTGAATGACCTTACTAAGCCAGAGATGCGGGTCGGAACAGCTCATCCAGAAAAGTCAGCCTTAGGCGCTTTGACTGTACGATTATTAGACCATCTGAAGATTGATGTGAACAGCAATAAACTTTTGGACTCTGCGACAGGGGACTTTTTAGTGAATCAACTGAGGGCCGGATCATTGGACGCTGTTATCGTCTATAGAAGTAACGCATTGGCAAACCCCTCAACCCTCAATGACGCTTTCATTGTTGACATTGATGAGCCTATGGCTGTCGCCATTCAGCCTTTTGCCATTGGTGTAAATTCAAATCATAAAAATTTAATGATGAGGCTACTCGATGCATTGACTGGAGATGAATCTAAGGCGGACTTTCTAAAGTACGGATTCAAGTGGGAAATTAAAAGTTAACTCTGTGCACAGGAAAAAGGTACCTTCAGATATTCCATTTTACGCTGCGATGTGGGCAGCGGGAGGCATGTATTTTGTGCTGATAATCGCACTACTATATGCTGATGCTAGTTACACCTCTTTGCAGAGTATAAGTGAAGCTCTCAATAATAAATCAATCAGAGCTTCGATATGGTTAACGATGCAGACATGCTGGATAACCGCTGTCCTTTCAATAATCGTAGCAGTACCTACTGGCTACATACTGACAAGATTTAAGTTCCCGCTTAAAAGGTTCTTTGATTCAATTATTGATATTCCAATTGTTCTTCCTCCGCTCGTCATAGGTTTAAGTTTGTTAATTTTATTTAATCAAGTAACCCTCTTTGAAAAATCCATTGAAGAGCTTTGCGCGGCCTCCCTTCAGTCACTTAGGTCCATTTTGCCAAACAGTCCAATCTTTGACCTTCCTACGGGGATAACCTATAAAGTTCCCGCTATCATCCTTGCCCAATTTACAGTTTCATGCGCATTTGCCATTCGGACCATGCGAAACACTTTTGAGAGCTTAGATCCAAGACAAGAAAATGTCGCTCTCACTTTAGGTTGCAATAGAAGCAAAGCTTTTTGGAAAGTTGTATTGCCGCAGGCCAGTTTTGGCATAATGACTGCTGGCATTTTAGCTTGGGCCAGAGCATTGGGAGAATTTGGTCCAATTCTAGTTTTTGCTGGAGCCACTAGAGGAAAGACTGAAGTTCTAGCTACTACTGTTTTTCTTGAAATATCAATTGGCAATCTAGAAGGGGCCGTCGCTGTTTCATTTCTTATGGTCAGTGCCGCCCTAATTGTTCTTGTAATGGTTCGATTGTTGGGGTCTAAGAATAGAATTTGGTAAATATGGTATCATTGAAAAACATCTCCATTCAACTAGGCGATTTCGCTTTAGATGATGTGTCTTTTGAAATACCTGAGTCAAAGTACGGGGTACTTATGGGAAGTTCTGGTTCTGGAAAAACAACAATACTCGAAGCTATTTGTGGCTTAAAAAAGATCCGATCCGGAAAAATCATTCTCGATGAAATTGATGTAACAAATCTGAGACCTGGAGATCGTCATTTGGGTTATGTTCCACAAGAAGGTGTCCTTTTTTCCACTATGACTATAAAGGATCAAATTGCTTTTGGGCCAATAGTTAGAGGATGGAATAAAGAAGATGCTTTTGAGAGGGCTAATGAATTAGCTTCATCACTAGAAATAGAACATTTGTTATCCAGGAAACCATTGGGCCTCAGTGGCGGAGAATCGCAGAGAGTCGCACTTGCCAGAGCATTAGCCTCGAGGCCAAGAGTAATTTGCTTAGATGAACCATTGAGCGCGCTTGATGAAGATACCAGAGATAAGGCCTGCTCCTTGATAAAAAGCCTACACGAAAAGGAAAGTTTTACTGTCCTTCATATAACGCATTCCGCGTCTGAGGCGAACCTCATGGGGGAACTTGTTTTTAGAATATCCGAAGGGAAAGTTATCTCAACTTAATCTGATTCGGCATTCTCTAAAGATGAATTAACTACTGTGATTTATTTGAAAGGTTCTGAATTCCTCGTGCGTCCAATCTAACAATTTTCCATTCAGTCAAAAGCTCAGCACCCATTTCATTGTAGAAATCTATGGCTCTCGAATTCCAATCAAGGACAGTCCACTCCATTCGTCCACATCCCCTCTGTTTAGCGATTTCAGCTAAACGGAAAAGTATCTTTCTCCCAATTTTTTGCCCCCTGCACTCGGGCCTTACATAAATATCTTCAAGGTACAGGCC
>JASLJT010000030.1:0-10417 GCA_030747955.1 Verrucomicrobiales bacterium
CAGTACCATCCATATTTACAGTAGCACCCAAAGGAAGAACAAAACTTGAGACTCGCTTTGAGACTCCTGCATTCTGCTGAAGGCACTTCAACGTAACTGGGAGAGTTGCAGAAGAAGACGCCGTTGAAAATGAAGTAAGCAGGGCCTCTTTCATGGCAGAGAAATGATTAATAGGATTCACTTTTGCCAACAAAAGAAGCATCAGAGGAAGAACAATAAAAAAGTGTATTCCTAGCGCTAGAATTACCGAAAACATGTACTTGCTCATAGAGAACAAGAAAGAAGGACCTGTCTGGGAAATGGTCCAACCCATCAGACCAAAGACTCCAAGAGGCGCCAGCTTCATGATCCATCCTGTTATTTTAATCATGAGTTCATTGACCCCTACGATCAGGTCAGTGAGAGTCTCTACTGCCGGCCCTTGCAAAGACAAGAGACCGAATGCTGTGATTATACTAATGAATATTAGAGAGAGCATGGATCCATTATCTGAAGCTGATTGAAAAACATTTTCAGGAATCATTCTCTCAACCAAAGAACCCACAACTCCGAGAGGATGGGGCTCATCCTGAAGCCCAGTCGCATCTTTCCCGACCGATGCTCCTTTCTTCTCAAATTCCTTACTGTTCTCACTCATGAACTTCACTAGTTCAGGATTTGGTTGACCATTAACGAGTCCAGGCTTCATCAGATTAACTATCGAAAGACCAATCAAAATAGCCACAGAGCTCGTAAGCATATAATATCCCAACGTCTTTAGTCCTAGTCGCCCAAATCCCCCTGACTTCTTCCTCCCCGCAATCCCTGCCACTATAGAAGAGAATATTAGAGGAACGATCACCATCTTCAGGAGCCCTATAAAAACCGTATTGCCAAGGAACTTCAGTGTGCCAACATAGACAGTCTCCTTTGCATCCAAACCAAACTCACGCTGAATTAGGGTCCCTGCAATAACGCCAAAAAGAAGAGCTATTAAAATCTGCCAGTGCAACTTTAACTTGAACATGACTCATACCATAACTCTGCCTGAGTAAGACTCAAAAGAAGAAAACTTATGTTTATTTAAACAGTTCCTTTTGACCTGAGCCGATGCTGATAGCATCATGACAACAATCAAAAATGGAATCTTCTAAAGTCAGAACAAGATTTGCCCCTTCCCCTACAGGATATCTTCATGTTGGAGGGGCCCGCACTGCATTATTTAATTGGCTTTTCGCCAAGCACAATGATGGAGAGTTCATTCTTCGAATAGAGGACACTGATCATGAACGGAACACAGAAGAATCATGCGCTGAAATATTAAATGGCTTGAAATGGCTCAATCTGGACTGGGACGAAGGCCCAGGAAAAGAAAGCAGCAATGGACCCTTCTATCAGAGCCAGCGCCAAAGCATTTATGAGGAACACCTCAAGAAATTAGAAAGATCCGATCTGGTATATGAAGACAATGGAGCAGTCCGCTTCAAGGTGCCAAGTTCCGACATTGGATTTCATGACGAAATTTGTGGGCCTCAGAATATTAATTTAAGCACGACAGGCAATCGTGCCTGGGACAAAGAAAAGGGAATAGAAATTGAATCGAATCCGGATTTCATAATACGAAGACCTGATGGGACCTTCTTATTTCATTTCGTCAACGTCATTGATGACATTGAAATGAATATCTCGCATGTCCTGAGAGGGGAAGATCATCTGTCCAATACTCCAAAGCATATCGCTCTGTTTAACGCCTTAAATTTCCCCGTCCCAGTCTTTGCACACATTCCCCTGATCCTTAATGAAGACGGTTCTAAGATGAGCAAAAGGGACGCCGGAGCCGGAATCGAATGGTACAAAAATGAAGGATTCTTAGCAGAGTCCGTGACAAATTACATTGCACTACTTGGCTGGTCTCCAAAAGACAATAGAGAAAAATTAACTACGAGTGAAATAATTGAACTGTTCGACTTTGATCACTTAAACAAAAGCAATTCACGTTTTGATCTGGATAAATGCAAATGGCTTAACGGGCAATACATCAGCGATCTGACTGAAGAAAAATATCTCGAAAAGGCCCTCCCCTTCTCAAGTAATGCAACGGATCAGGTCATCTCATTAACTCAACCGAGAGTCCAGCACCTCTCAGAAATAGAAAAAATACTAGAGCCAATTTTAAATGACACGCACCCCACAGACCACGACGCATCTCTAAAGATTTCAACTGATCCAGAAACTGGTGAAAGAATCAAGGAACTAAGCAGCGTCCTTGAATCTCTCGATACTTGGACCGCTGAAAATATAAAGACGACAATCAAAAATTTTGCGGACACAAAACAGATCAAAATGGGAGCTCTGATGTTTCCTCTACGCGTTTGCGCTACTGGGGTCGGGCAAGGAACTGACCTTATGCCTACTCTAGAAGCGATTGGAAGAGTCTCAACGGTTGCAAGAATCAAAGAAAGGGTCGATAAAATCTATACTGATAATTAATTCTATGAACGATTCAGAGAAAACATTTACCGTTAGTGACCTCAAAGATTGGGCAACCATAAATGACCAATTTGATGTTCCGGCATTACTATCTGTTTTCGGAAACCCTGTAGAACACTCATTGTCTCCACAACTTCATAACCCGGCATTAAATTTCTGCGGCATAAAGTCTCAATACGTAAAAATAAAAGTTCCAGAGGCTCAATTTTCAGAAGCCTTAAACTTAATTAAGGAGAACGGATTCTATGGAACGAACTGCACTGTCCCTTTGAAGTTCGAAGCCATTAACGCATGCGACATTGTTGACGATTCGGCCCGCAGAATGGGAGCCGTAAACACGGTCCGCTTCGAGAACGGAAAGTCCTTAGGAAGTAACAGTGACGGGCCGGGTCTGGTCCGTGCAATACGGGAAGAATTTTCAATCGATTTAGGCGATTTGAGAGTAATGATCCTCGGAGCCGGAGGCGGTGCCGGACGCGCTGTTGCCATCCAATGCGCAATTGAAGAGGTGGAGAGGTTAGTCCTTGTCAACCGAACAGAAGAAAAGGTCAGGCCCGTGTATGATGAAGTCGCAAAGGACCTGAAGGAAAAACATATTCATTCCTCCTCATCTCGCTTAAAGATGATAGGATGGTCCAAAACTGAACTCGAAGAGGAACTCGGAGACATTGATCTCATCATTAATGCCAGCTCACTCGGCATGAAGAACTCTGACCCTGAACTCATCCCTGCCGGCTTATTGCAACCACACCATCTCGTATACGATATGGTATATAGCCCCAGAAAAACAAAATTAATAAGGAACGCCACATCGACTGGGGCCCGGTCCGCTAACGGGATTTCTATGCTCCTTCATCAAGGCGCCATCTCATTTGAGACTTGGTTCAATCGTGAAGCTCCTATTAATGAAATGCGCAAGGGCCTCAATGACGCACTTAAGGATTAATTGATTTTATATCACATAAAGAACCTGCAATGAAAAACATCAACGCACAAAATGCCCCAAAAGCGATAGGGCCATACTCTCACGCCGTTAGGACCGGGAACCTGCTAATAACTTCCGGCCAGATCCCCATAGATCCATCAAATGGTTCACTAGTCGCTGATCAGATCGAAGATCAAACTAACCAAGTCATGGCGAACCTTAAAGCCATCCTTGAGAATGAAGGACTCTCACTAATGAATGTTGTAAAAACAACCGTATTTTTAAAGGATATGTCAGAATTTGCACAATTTAATAGTGTATATGAAAAGCATTTTGAATCACATAAACCTGCGAGGTCCACGGTCCAAGTCTCATGCTTGCCCCTCGATTGCAGGATTGAAATTGAAGCGATCGCAGAAATTGAAGCTCCTTAAATTATTAGAGACTCATTTTGTGTAGTCGACAGATTCAAAGATACCGCCTCCTAATAATACATCCTCAGAGTAAAACGCACACACCTGACCGGGTGTAATTGCTCGCTGAGGCTGTTCGAAGATCAAATCGATCGATTTATCATCTTCTCCCCTATAATCAAAAGAGACAGGCACTGCTGGTGTTCTGTATCTCGGTTGAGCTAATATTTTTTCTCCATTCACTGGTTTCCTGTTAACGAAAGACAAACTTCCAATGCTGCATCTTGAAGCATAAAGGTAAGGTGTGTCCTCTCGATCAAAGCCCACAATCAATTCGTTCTCCTCTGCCCTCTTCCCCACTACGACATAGGCCTCGCAGTAAGTGTTCGACGGGACGCCTATCCCTCTGCGCTGACCCAGAGTGTATAAATGTAAACCACGGTGCTCTCCGAGGACCTCCCCATCAAGACTCACGATTGAACCAGGACTATCCTTAACGTAATTTTGTAAAAAATCAGACATCTTCACCTCACCAATAAAACAAATGCCCTGACTGTCTTTTTTCTTCGCATTTGGAAGTCCTAGTTGATCTGCTTGGTCGCGGAGCTCGGGTTTGAGTAAGTGTCCAATCGGGAAAAGAGCATGAAGGACCTGATCCTGATTCAACAGAGCTAGAAAATATGTCTGATTCTTATTAGGGTCAGTCCCGCAAAGAATATCACGAGTCCCGTCATCATTTGATCTGATCCTCGCATAATGACCAGTGGCCACGGCCTCGAAACCTTCGGTCCTAGCATAATCAAGAAACACCCCAAATTTCATTTCACGATTACACATCACATCTGGGTTAGGCGTGATCCCAGACTGATACCCTTCTAATAAATATTTTACGATTCTTTGGCGGTACTCATCCATCATATTCACTACCCGAAAATCAATTCCTAGATGGTCCGCGACTGCTCGAGCGTCCACAATGTCCTGTTGCCAAGGACAGTCCCCAATAATATTTTCCTCATTAATCCAATTCTTCATGTACGCCCCAACCACTTCATGCCCTTCACCAATTAACTGGGCAGCAGCTACGCTGCTGTCCACTCCTCCTGACATGGCTACCAAAACTCGCATTAATAAAATAGTCTCCTCCCTAAGTTAAAAGGTTCAAGTGGACGATTCTTGAAATCGACTATACTTGATACCAGTACACTCAATGAGCACAGAAGAAATAATTATAAAGGACAATGAACGAAAGGGAAGTAATTCCCCAAAATTGGGCTGTGTCATCATGTGTCTCCTACTCGCCTTCATGACAGGAATAGTCATACAAATCATAGTGAGTGGAGCGAGGCACCTAGAAGAATTGGTTCCTTACAGCAACACCGAACCCCTTGACATACCTGAAGAGCAGGGAACAGAAGCTGAACTTAATAGCATAAGATCAAAAATAAAAACATTCGATCAGCAGATAAATTCCGATTCATCTGAAATGACTGAGCTGAGTCTATCAGTCAAAGATATCAATATACTTATCGCAAACGATAAGTATCTATCGGACCTACGAAAAGAGTACTTCTTTAAAGGAATCAAAACTGACGGAACCATCACTGCGCTATGTTCAAGAAAAATGCGTAAGTTCCTTCCTTGGCAAGAAAGGAAATATTGGAACGGCGAGATGACTCTAAAGTTAGAAGTGTTAAATGGAGCAGTATTCCTTCGCGTCATTAATTTTAAATCAATCAACGGCTCATCAATGCCCGAGAATTTATTACAAAAATGGCAGACCCAGGATCAACTTGAAATGTATAAAAATGATGATCACTTCGCAGATTCTTTGAAAAAAATAAACAGTGTTAAGTTTGCCGAAGATTCAATCACCTTGAGCACAAAAAAACTACCCAATCTGACAAATAGAACAAAGGAAAATTAGGCGCGGTTCGTCTTCTTTGGTCTCTTGCGGTCCGGATAAAGGGACCTGCATATATCACAGACCCTGCCGTCGCATCCCCTTGCAGTGCAATATTCTCGGCCATAAAATATTATCTGGAGGTGCAATTTGTTCCAATTCTTCTCTGGAAAGAGTCTCTTAAGATCCTTCTCTGTCTGGGTAACATTCTTCCCACTACTAAGGCCCCATCTCTGAGCCAAACGATGAATATGAGTATCGACAGGAAATGCAGGAAACCCGAAAGCTTGCGACATTACAACTGATGCCGTCTTGTGCCCGACCCCTGGCAAGGTCTCAAGCTCTTCGAAGGTCCGAGGAACTTCGCCCCCGTGTTGCTCATGAAGGATCTTAGACAAGGATCTTATCGCTTTAGCTTTTTGAGGAGAGAGTCCACAAGGTCTTATGATTTTCTGAATGCTTGAAACGGTCATTTTAGCCATTGATGAAGGAGTGTCCGCCTCAGAAAATAAGGACGGGGTAACCTTATTCACTCTTTCATCAGTGCACTGAGCTGAGAGTAACACTGAAACCAATAACGTATAATGACTATAATGATCAAGAGGGATAGGAGTCTTTGGATAAAGAGAGTCTAATCTCTGAAGCACAAATTCCGCGCGTTCCTTCTTAGTCATATTGAGAGAACGTTAATCATCTAAAATCATGAACCCGAACAGTTATTATATTCAATTACGTTTTGCATTAATCGCATTGTACATCTTTCGCACGTGCGCGTAATGGAGTCGGCCCTTCAAAATTTCAGCGCTCCGCTGCAAACTTCCCCATTCAATGATCTGAATATCAACTCGACGAGTGCCCCAATTACGCATACCCCTGAGTGTCGGCTTGTATATATCAATAGTATTGGTCCCTACCAAAGATCTACCATAATCCTCAACTACATAAACATGTGACTGACCAACGATCCTAAACTTAGTGCCGAGCGGGTACCTTGACCAATCTGCCCCAGCACTACGAATCTTTCCGTACCTCAAACGACGACCAGAAGCAGTTAATGCTCCGTACTTACCTCCCAGCTCATTTTCTTTATGGCTATATGCCGTTGTCCTTACCGTATAGGTAGGACCCGTTGGCTCTATCTTTGCGGCTTGACTGAATAAGGAGAACCCGGAAAAACTGCAAGAGTTACAAAAGAAACAGGATACCAACGCACCAATCATCAAATAAAGAATTCTCATGGGAAATTGAAAAAGTTATCAGAAGTTAGAAAATTTAATGTTAGCTAAATATTAAAATATATTAAGCATATAATCTCCATAAGTTCTGATCTATTTCAACGTTTTTCCTTATTTTCTATTACAACTGATCAAGTAGACCCTTGTTCAATGAATAGCACTGCGAACCTTGAAGGCATCCATCCGAGGCCCAGTCCAAACTGGTAGTCGTAATAATTTTTTGAGCTCCTTCAGGAAAACTAGCCAAGAGTCGATTGCGTCTGGATGAATCAAGTTCTCCAAAAATGTCATCAATTAACAATATAGGGTTCGATCCTTTACTCTCACGAAGCACATGCGATTGTGCAATTTTTAGAGATAAAGCAATTGTTCTTTGCTGCCCCTCGGAAGCAAACTTAGAAGCGAGCAATGAATTAATAGACAGCTCAAGATCATCACGGTGAGGCCCAACTAAGGTGATTCTCCGCTTGGACTCTGATTCCTTTTTCTCCTCATAAGCAAGTTCCAAATCTTCATTCCCTGAACGTACATAATTTAAGGAAAGAATTTCATCTTTCCCGCTCACATCCAATTGTAATTCTTTTGAAAAAGGAGCAAGGGACGATATTAGAGCTGACCTCTGTTCGGCAATGTAGGTACCATGCTGAACCAAGAGTTTCGTATATGATCCTATCTGATCCCAGCATGGATTAGCGTCACGCTTCAAGAGAAAGTTCCTTGCACGGAGTGCTCTCGTATAAGCTCTCAGAGCCGGCAAGTAGCCTGTGCTGAGCTGAGAGGCTCCAAAGTCCAAGTATCGTCTCCTTGACTCAGCGTTTCCCCTAACAAGGTCAATGTCATCATTACCTATCCAGACCACTAGTCCCGTTTCCGCCAGATAGTTTTTACGCTTACTAAAAGATTCATTATCAACTCTCATTCGCCTCCTCGGACCAGCTGCAGAAAAAAGAAGCCGCTTTCCTGATAAGATTCCTTCGATCGAGCAAGATTCTGAACCGAACCTTATCTGGTCACTGACTTTATTGCTCCTCGGCGACTGTAAGCGCATCAGAACACATATAGATTCCAAAATTGATGTCTTCCCTTGAGCGTTTTCTCCTACAAATAGAGTAGTTCCACCCTCTAAAGAGCAGTCAAAAGTCTCAAAACAACGAAAGTTGCTTATTCTTAGCTCACTAAGCATTTATAGAACACTTTGACCAGATCAGCTGAAGCCTCAATGCCCAAATCGGTTGAATTTCGCTGTTAAGCGGCCAACTTGGTCGGTCATAACACAAAAAATGGGTGAAAAAATACAAAGACTCCCCGGATTCCGGGACTTTTTCCCGGAAGATTGCGCCGTCAGAAATTACGTTTTCGGGAAATGGCGCGAGATTTCGCGCCTATATGGCTTCCATGAATATGATGGCCCTGTTCTAGAACCAACCGATTTATATAAGAAAAAAAGTGGCGATGAGATCCTAGGACAACTCTTTCACTTTGATGATAGAGGCGAACGAGGAGTCGCTATGCGACCCGAACTCACTCCTACTCTGGCTCGGATGGCAGCGGCACGCCAACGAGACTATAAGAAGCCATTGCGATGGTTTGGCATTGGGCAATTTTTCCGATACGAAAAACCCCAGAAAGGCAGGACACGAGAATTTTATCAGCTCAATGCCGATATATTAGGCGAGGAATCTAAAGAGGCTGACGCGGAACTGATCGCATTTGCAATAGATTTAATGTTAGCACTTGGCTTCACTAAAGAAGACTTCATCATACGCCTCAGCGACCGCGAAGCATGGTTAGAATTCATGCGCCAAGAATCCATCGACAGCTCATCTCAAGAATATTTTCTTCAAACGATTGATAAAATTGAAAGAGAAAAAGACGAGGCAACTAATGCGGCCTTAGTAAAAATCGGAACGACAAGAGAAGCTGTGCAGAATTTTATAGACACTGCCGCTGACAATAAGCACTTCTCATCAGTAATAGACAACCTGCATGCTCGCGGACTATCCGATTATGTTAAGGTAGATCTTAACGTTGTAAGAGGATTAGCTTACTACACTGGCACGGTCTTCGAAGTGTTCGATACGAATAGAAACATGAGAGCAATTGCTGGAGGAGGAAGGTACGACAAACTGTGCTCGCTCATTAGTGACGGCGCCGCTGACATCCCTGCTTGCGGATTCGCGATGGGTGATGTCGTAATTACTGATCTCATTAAACAAACAAAATCAGCCAATACTAAATTATTAAATTACTTAGGAACTGAGGATTCTTCAGACGCTTACATTATAATTGCTGATGAAAATCACCGGAACGATGCGCTCTCCATAGCTCAACTACTAAGAAATAACGGTTACCGAGTCTCTTATCCACTCGCCCCAACAAAAGTCGGCAAACAATTTGGAAATGCCGAGAACCTCAAATCCAGGACCGCAGTGATTATCGGATCAGAATATCCCAAAATTAAAGTAAAAGATTTAATCCAGCGGGAAGAAATAGAGATTGAAACTGATCAGATCCTTAAGTTCATTGGATCCATCAAGAATACTCCGCCCGAAGGGCCGCTCTTAGCAGAATAAATAGCCCCCCAAATATAACTTTCCTCCAAAAAATATGCGTACGCACCATTGCAACGAACTCCGCAAAGAACACATTGGCCAAACTGCAACTCTCATTGGCTGGGTCAATACCAAGCGTGATCATCATGGAGTAATATTCATAGACATAAGGGACAGAGAAGGAATCACTCAGGCCGTGTTCAGGAGCGAAGAGGACGCCGAAGCAGCGAAGATGTCTCATGGACTGAGACAGGAAGATATCGTCCGCGTCACTGGGACCGTATCGGAAAGACCTGAGATCGAAGGCCAAGCCACGACCAATCCAAACATTGATACTGGAGAAATTGAGCTCGTTGCTAATAGCCTGGAAATCGTCAATCATTCTGAGGTACTCCCTTTCCAACTCGACAAGGAGCTTTCCAATGAGGACCTAAGACTCAAGCACCGGTACCTTGACTTGCGTCGACCCAGAATGGCTCGAAATTTACAGATCCGGCACCGCGTCGCAAAATCATGCAGAGATTATCTTGATGAAATGGGTTACTTGGAAATTGAGACTCCGATCCTAAGTAAAAGTACGCCCGAAGGAGCCAGAGACTTCCTTGTCCCTTCTAGGCTAAATCCCGGAAAATTTTACGCACTTCCTCAGGCCCCTCAACAGTACAAGCAATTGCTCCAAGTCGCCGGAGTCGAAAAGTACTTCCAAATTGCTCGTTGCTTCCGTGACGAGGACCTCCGCGCTGACCGTCAGCCTGAATTCACTCAAGTAGACATAGAAGCATCCTTCGTGAACAGTGATGATATCATAAAGATCATAGAGGGCCTATTATCTAGATGCTTTAAAGAGGCGACCGGAATTGAAATTGAGTTTCCTTTCCCTAGACTCACTTATCAGGAAGCAATGGACGTGTATGGTAGCGATA
>JASLJT010000031.1:0-8013 GCA_030747955.1 Verrucomicrobiales bacterium
ATTGAGTTGATTACTAAAATCTACTCCTATCGATGGACCATTCCTCCGGTAGAACCTTGGTCCAGAACTTTTCTTTTGAGTGGCGATCATTGCATTTTCCCTCAGCCTTTTAGCCTCTACCCATTGATCTAATTGCTGAAAAGGCAGGGGTTCCCATTCCGTTTCAGTCTTAGAGACAATCTGTTCTGGCCCCGATCCACCACCACATGAACCAAACATTAGAGGCAAGAAAATACAAAGGATCGGGCATGGCTTCATTTTTATATCCATTCCTAATGGCCATTTATAGCCCAATATCGCACTCTTTGCTCTTAAGAAATTAACCCTCCCCAGAAACTGAAATAGGGATTATGGTAAGAAAGAAAAGCTTCACGAAAAAAACCTCAACTGCTCAAAGTAAAAAATGTCTATTCCTCGCATTTTAAAGTCTGCATTGACCGGACTCCTTACCATTTGTCCGTTCCTTTGCATTGCCCAGACGATCGTCATCAATGAAATCCATTATGATGAAAGTGATAAGACTGTACGTGCCGAATTCATCGAGCTATATAATTCAGGCGAAGAGACCGTAGATTTGTCCGGATGGTATTTTTCCGAAGGCATCGATTTTAATTTTCAGGAAGGGACCACTTTAGGAGCTGGAAATTATCTCGTCATCGCAGAAAATCCTCAATCCATTGAGTCTCAGTTTAAAATTAGTGATGCTCTTGGCCCATTCGAGAACGGTACCACCTTAAAGAATTCCGGTGAAAAAATTATACTGCGTGATCCGGATGGAAATAAAGTAGATGAGGTAAATTACTCGCTTGGATTCCCATGGCCCATGGTCGGAGATGAGAGAGGGTCTTCTTCGGCCAGTCCATCGATCGAACTCATCAATCCGGGACTGGATAATGATCTTGGAGGGAACTGGAGAGCTTCAGGTTTTCCTGTAACCACAGCAACTGTTGCTGGTGGGCCAAAAAAATTCATCAGCTCGGGCGATACCTGGGAATACTTAGATAACGACAGTGACCTTACCGAATCTGACTGGGCCACGGACTCCTCTAACACTGATAATTGGAAGAGCGGACCGTCCCAACTCGGTTACAATGAGGGTGACGAGGCAACCCTAGTCGGAGACGGGGATGGAGACTTTAGTACTGCTCCACGTGCCGTCACGACCTATTTCCGTACAAGCATTGAAGTTAATCAAGTCGAAGGATTCTCCAGCATGTTATTCAAGCTATTACGTGATGACGGGGCCGTCGTGTATGTAAACGGCGTAGAAGCTTTCAGGGACTCAATGCCCGAAGGAAAAATTGATGCAGAAACTCTGGCCAGTAGGAGTCAGGGAGGATCCTCTGAGAGGACCTTCTATGATCATAGTGTTTCGCCAAGCCTTTTCATAAACGGAACTAACGTGATTGGTGTAGAAGTTCACCAAAGAAGTACCGGCAGCAGTGACATGAGTTTCGATCTTGAGTTGATCGGTGAAGTCGGAGGGGCAGTTTCAAATGCAGCACCCACGCCCGGCTCAAGGAACAGATCCTATTCCTCGAAGTCGCCTCCACAATTAAGGCAGGTCAAACACGGTCCCGTAGGACGAGAACTTGAAAGAGATAAAACTATAAAATCAGGTGAAGAGGTTCTAGTCAGCGTCAAGGCCACTGACCCTGAAGGCGTGGCTCAGATTAGTTTGGAATACCAGATCGTAAAACCCGGAGATTATATCGAATATGATGATCAACGTTACAATAATGATTGGGTAGTTATGGAAATGGTTGATGACGGGACCCGAGGAGACACTACGGCAGCGGACAATACTTTTTCAGTCATTATACCAACAAGTGTTCAAAAGAACCGGCACCTAATCCGTTACAGAATCCTTGCCACTGACGTGAGCGGAGTCTCTATCAGGGGACCTTATGAAAATGACATGGGTCACAACTTTGCTTATTTCGTTTATGACGGCACACCGGACTGGACTGGTTCGGCCCGTTCGAACGGCCCAAAGACAACCTTCCCCGGCTCTCTCATGTCGAGCATCCCTACTTATTTCTTGCTGACCAAGGAATCATCAGTGACCTCTTCCCAGTTCGGAGGATACGGGGGATCAGAATACAAATGGAAAGGAACGCTCATTTACGACGGTAAGGTCTATGATCATATCCGGTACCGGCCCAGGGGCGGTGTTCATCGGTTCCAATTCGGAAAAAATTTCTGGAAATTTGATTTTAACCGTGGAAGACGGTTTCAGGCCCGTGACCGGGCAGGTGAAAAATATAAAACCAAGTGGGATAAGTTAAACTTCTCATCAATCGTCCAGCAGGTGAACTTTGGTAATAGGGGTGAGCAGGGCCTATTCGAGAGTGTTGGATTCAAGTTATTCGAGCTTTGCGGAGTCGAGTCATGCAAAACTCATTACGTACAATTTTACGTAATCGACAATGCGAGTGCCTCAGGATCGAACCAGTACAGCACAGATTATTATGGTCTATTCCTCGCCATCGAACAAATGGACGGGCAGTTCTTGGACGAACATGACATGCCGGACGGGAACCTGTACAAGATTGAAGGACACAGTGGGTCATCCAATAATCAAGGCCCAACGCAAGTCACTAATAGATCCGATGTATCCTCATTCATCAGCGGTTACCGAAACAAGAACCCCAGCGCAGACTGGTGGAGAGAAAATCTGGACGTTGAAAAATACCTGAGTTACAGAACGATCGTGGAGGGGATCCATCATTACGACATCGCCTATGGTAAGAATTACTTCTATTACCATAATCCTGAAACCAATAAGTTTCAGGTTCACCCTTGGGACCTGGACCTGACATGGGCCAATAACATGTACGGGAATGGAAACCATGACTTTAAAAACAAAGTCGCCAATAATTCCGCTTTCAGAACCGATTATAGGAACCGTGTCCGTGAAATCATGGACCTAATCTATAACGAAGACGAGGGCTACAAACTCATCGATGAAATGGTCCATGATGTCTGGTCCCCTGAAGGTCCGACCCTAGTCGATGCGGACCGCCGGTTATGGGACAATCATCCGCGATTAAATCACAAGGACCGTTACTATGACATTTCACCGACGCGTGACTTTGCTGGAATGATTCAAGTCGTAAAAAAATACATTATTTCGCGAGGGAACTGGATGCGCTCTAGCCTCCTATCAGACAGAAATTCGATTCCACAGAAACCCACGATACAGTTCACTGGTAACGGGAACTTTGAAGCAAGTGATCTTCGCTTCTCCACTAATAATTACAGGAGCCAATCGAACACCGCATTCTCTGCGATGGAATGGCGGTTGGCTGAAGTTTATAATCCCACTGTAAAAGGTTATGTGGAAAAAGATCCTTACATCTATGAAATCCAAAATCCTACCCTTTCTGGTGAACTGACAACTTTCGAATCAAATTATCAGTTCATACCAACATCTGCTAGGGTTGGTCACACTTACCGTGCACGGGTACGGCACAAGGACACTCAAGGCCGGTGGAGTCACTGGTCAGATCCTGTCCAGTTCGAAGTCACGAGCCCAGAGACCGGTACCTATGTCGATTCACTAAGGATAACAGAAATTCACTACCACCCTAACGAGGCAAACCTTACGGAGCAGGAAAAGGGATGGAGCACATCTGACTTTGAGTACATTGAATTGCAAAATGTCAGTGGATCGGACCTTAATCTTACAAACTTACGACTCACGAAAGGAGTGAACTTTGACTTTGAAGATGGAACCGTTATCAAAAGTAAAGCATATCTACTCGTGGTAAGAAATCGTAACGCTTTCGAGTCCCGTTTCGGTGCTGGTCTTCCAATCGCTGGAGAATGGCAAGAAGGGAACCGACTCGATAATGGTGGTGAGAACCTTAAGCTCTCCTACGGTGCCGGAATTCCAATCATTGAATTTACCTATGATGACACGGACCCCTGGCCAGAAGGACCGGACGGGAACGGTTTCAGTTTGAACCTTGAGGACCCGGAAAATACTCAGAATCACGAAAGTGCCGTTTCTTGGTACTCTGGTTCAGCTTCTCCTGGATCAATAGCAATTAAAGCAGAACCTCCCCTACGCCTAATCGTTCTTGAAGATCCTTTCCGGTTCGAATTCAATAGCGTTAAAGGCAACGCTTATCACATTGAAATTTCTGATGATCTGAACAAATGGACCACTGTAGAAAAGATTGTGGCCGAGGGATCCAAGACCCTTCATAAACCAACCTTAAACCCTATAGAAAAAGTTAAATTCTTCAGGGTCCGTAAAGAATAGAATTAACGCCAGGTTAAAATGAGCCATCCTTTCAGGGTCATCAAAAGAAAAGCTTGAAGTGCTAACTGCAGAATTGAGTTCAGATTAATTATCTAAATAAGAGTTCAAAAATTATCCCCAGGAAAATAGGGGAATGGTGGGCAGGAGAGGATTCGAACCTCTGAAGGCATAGCCAGCAGATTTACAGTCTGCCCCGTTTGACCGCTTCGGTACCTACCCATTAATTGGTGGGGGCTGAGATAAAAGCTGAAAAGAGCAGTATTTGCAAGAAGTTTTAATCTTTCTGGTCCTTCTTCTCCTCTGCTTTTCCGGGATTTAATACTTTTCGCTGAACCAATTGATACCTTCCTCCCCTCCCAACGGACTCATAATCCTTATCTGCATCCTCCGTTTCTTTTCTTCTATCATAAAAATGGACCTGCCCTTTGCCCTGAACCAAACCGACCGGCCCTTTGACAATTAGAGCCGTTCCCTCATCTATCCCAATACCCAGTATCTGAGGAAAACGGTCCACGACTGAAGCTAAGTCCTTGAAACGATCCCTCTCAGCAAAGTGCTGGTCAATAGCAACTCCTTTCAAAAATCCTAGGCCCTTTTCATAGCCCTCAGCCATCATATCCTGATTACCGAGCGGATTGCCCCGAACCAGATACTCTGCTTGGATCGATGCCCCAGCAGAACTACCCATAATGGCTCCACCCTTTTTAAGAACCTCATGCATGAGTCCGAGAGCCTTCGTATCATGATATGCATCAACAAAACGCCACTGACGTCCACCACCGAACCAGATTCCGGTCGCTCTTTTAAGGATCTGCAGATATTCATTCCCATCGACTTCGCTTAGAGTCCTCTTTGATAAGACAGTCACTTCCTTTGCACCTAATTTTCGGAACGCATTTGCAATGGACCCGCTATCTTTGACCATCGAATCCGGAACTGCAGTCGGTAAAACAACAATAGAAGCTTGGTCTCCTCCCGCTATTTGAATGAATCTCTTCGTCACGGATCTGGGCATAGGTCCACCTCCTATGATAATTAGTGTCCCCTTCTCAACTCTAGGATCAGAAAGTTTTTGCGAAGGAAACTCCGAACCATTCCGGGCAGTTGCAGCAAACCTCAATGCCGTAAGATCAGCGACCCTTGAATCCTCGTTTAAAATAATCTTCTTCTCTTTCCGGGTATCAGAAACAGCCAAAGAAATGCTAATTTCACCTTCACCAAGTAACCGCATGGCACGACCCCTAAGGATAAGTGAGGAACCTTCTGCAAAATCATAACGAACTGTTCCTCTTTTCTGTTTTAATTCCTTTGCTGTCGAATGTCTGATCTCAGCGCCCGGGAAAATATCAGCGCCTGAAATTCCAAAACCTTCAATGAGTTGCCCCCCGACACCGAGCACAGCTCGTCGATTGATTAAAGATTTAATCGAGTCAAGGTACTTACAATTTTTAAGGGATTGAGTGCCCTGGCCAACTAGCCAAAGACCAGTGGCAGTTTGAATATTCTCCTGAACTTTGTCTGACTCTAATGTCAGTAACTTGCTATCTTTAACATTTTCCTTAGAAATCTTCTCCTGGATTGTAGTAGCATAATTCCTCGAAGTCTCAGAACCATCCAAGACCAAGATCACAATCTTCGGTTCCTTGCCAGAAAAGTCATAAAACTTCTGTAATGATTCATCATTAACAGGCTCGGATGACAAAATGATAGCGCCCCGGATACCGGCAGGATTGATTCTCTCAGAGCAAAGGGCCGGGCATAAGAGCGCAAAAAAGAATATGAGTAATGGTGAAAGACGCTGGAATAACATGAAATTCACAAGACGACTTTAATCCCCAACCAAGACAAAACTTTAATTTGATTCTTTGGATCCTCGGTTCCAGTAAATGACAACGTTTTTAGTCGCCCTTCCGGCAGCGATAACGTCAAGTTTTCCATCGCCATTCAGGTCACTCAACTTCAGGTCTTCACAAGCAATCCCATTATCATCCAAAGTGTGGGACTTCCAGCCCTTATCCTCCTCTTCATATATCCTAATTCCAACTTTTCCATTCTTGTCGGGATTACGCCATCCTGCAATAACTTGTAAATTACCTGTACCTAATACATCCCCTAGAGCAAGGGCATGGCCCTGATTTAATGTGTTATCAAGTACCGTTCTCTTGGGTTCTTCATCATTAGATTTGGGTGGAGCATAAACTACAAGCTCGTTACCATGAAATGGCTCAATGGCGGTGATCAGACCATCGTTGCCATTTCCGCGGTAGGCTCTGACCTCACCAACGCCCTTAGAGAGCGGATTCTTGACCATATGAATCGACTTCCAAGGACTTTCACCAGTGACCTTACTAGAATAACGAATGCCTTTGACCCCTTCTTTACCACCGAGGATAATTACCTCTTCTTCCGTTTCTTTGCTGAAAGTAATCAGATCAAAATTGTGTGTGATGTGAAAGCTAGCATCGACGAGTTCACTACCCCAATTTCCTTCCTCAGGCTTTGCTCCAGGAACATAAGCCAATAGACGCACAGGATCGCCCTGACCCCCTTTGTTTCCTCTTCCATGAAGGGGAAGGACAAGTAATCTGTACTCTTTTTCTCCGACCTTCATCCAGTGCATCCGGTGCACGGTAGGTTCATGAGCACTCATCTTTACTGATCCCCAGAGCCCAGTCGGATCTTCTGGACGAATCAAGTAATGAACTGAACCTGATTTCTCGGCGTCAGTCGTTTCACCGGGGTTCCAGTTAGCACCTACAGCCACTTCAACCTTCCCATCACCGTCAATGTCCCTCGAAGCGATGCAAACATTGTCAAGGAAACGAGTAACAACGCGCGGGTTCAGGTTCTCTGCCATCACGAAACGTTTCCAGTCCCCGTTCCGGTACCAGACAATCTGCGACTTATCTGCTAGTAGAATGTCTAACTTCTTGTCACCGTCCACGTCACCAATTGACAAACCATAACCGATTGAAATTTTAGCATCGATCACTTGTCTCTCAAATTTAGGTTCTGATCCGATTGCAAGATCCAATTGTGTCGTGAAAGTGAGAATAAAGAACAATATCAAATAACGGAAAAATAACATAAGAAATAGAGTATGAGATGTCAGGCCAAGTGTTAAGCGTAAAAGTTATTATCTTTAAAAAAAGAATTCCTTATCCTGAAATGGACATTAGCCTCACACTCTGATAAGAAACCTGCGGAATGATCCGCTTTTTCCCCATCCTAATTGTTACGGCCCTGCTCTTCTCGGGGTGTAAGTTTGGGGGAATCAAAAGGCCTCATCGGGAAGCTCCTCTCATGACCCCCGAATCATGGATCAGCGCCTCCAAAGCCAACCAAGGAAAGATTAATAGAGGGTGGTTAAAGAATTTGGGCGATCCTCAATTGATTAAAATCACTGAAGAAGCACTCAATAACAATCATGACCTTAGGGTGTCCGCACTCTTACTCCAATCAGCAAAAGAAGGAACCATCATAGGAAGAGCAGCTCGTTTCCCCTCCATTAATCTCGGAGGATCAAGTTCCAGATCAAGAAGCAATCAAGAACCACCTAATTATTCTTCGAACTACGGTCTAACATTAGCTGCTTCTTGGGAAATAGATCTTTGGGGAAGGTTAAGGAATCTGGACCGGGCCCAATATGAGGATCTGGTAGCGGCCAGAGCTGATTATGAGGCGGCCAGATTATCACTCGCAGCCAACACTGCAAAGACATGGTTTAATCTTATCACTGCGCA
>JASLJT010000032.1:0-8186 GCA_030747955.1 Verrucomicrobiales bacterium
ATTTATCGGCCCGGGCATTACACTTTCAAAACCAAAGCTGCGAGTTGGACATGCTCAAAAACCAGGCCAGGCCTCAGCGGAACTGGAGTCTATCCGACAAAGTACCGAGGACCTTGAGAGTTGGAAAAAAAGGAGAAATACAGTCATAAAAGGAATCTTAAAAGGTGCGAAACTTAGTGAACTGCCTGAGCGCAAGCCACTGAATCCGCGCTACGTCAAAAAACAAATCCACGAAGATTATACCACTGAAAATGTAGCCATAGAAAGCTCGCCGGGACATTTCGTAACAGGGACCCTTTACCGTCCTACAAAATTCAAAGGCTCATTAGCAGGCATCCTCTGCCCACACGGACACGGAGGAAGATTCAATGCCGCCAGACAAACTCGGTGCGCAGTCCTGGCTAAGATGGGTTGTGCTGTCTTTCAGTATGACATGATCGGATATGGTGATTCAAAAGAGGTTGGTTGGGATCACAGGAGAACGCCGGAAATTCTCAGAATGCAAACATGGAACAGTATGCGTGCTGTTGATTTCATTTTAGGCCTTCCAAATGTTGATCCAGAGAGGATAGGAATGACGGGGTGCTCTGGCGGAGGGACGCAGACATTCATTCTCTCCGCACTGGATGAAAGAGTCAAAGTGTCCGTGCCGGTCTGTCAGGTCTCTGCACATTTCTTCGGGGGTTGTGTCTGTGAGAGCGGAATGCCTATTCACTGGAGCAAAACCCATAAAACAAATAATGCAGAAATTGCCGCCCTTTCCGCACCCAAACCTCAACTCATTGTATCGAACGGGAAGGATTGGACACTAATGACACCCAAAACCGAATTTCCATTCATTAAGCATGTCTATGGCCTTTATGGAGCAACTAACAAAGTAGAAAATGCGCATTTTAAAAATGAGGGGCATGACTATGGCTTATCAAAAAGAATGGCAGCTTACCCTTTCCTTGCAAAGCATCTGAACCTTGACCTCAAACTCGTTAAGGGCAAGGACGCTAAAATTGATGAATCTTTTGTTAAAGTTCAAACGCAGGAGGAAATGATGGTGTTTAACGGAAAGTATCCGGAAAATGCGGTTCCTCCGAACACGCCGCTCCCCTAAAAATTAATCATAAATTAAGGCTTTACCCATGACGGGACCGTCCCATCGCCTGTCAACTTTCCTCCAAGTACCCAAGACAGGTTGAAACTTGCAACGGCCGATCCTCGCTTGGGACCACCCTCAAAATGGTGATAAATCATGCCTTCGGTCTTGGTACCGGGTCGTCCTGATGTGATTGATGAATAGGCATGACTACCGGCAAATACTAACCGTTTAATTGGCCAGGTCTTTCCGCCATCAAAGCTTGCCCAGACCGTTCCCTGCTTACGACCGCCTGCACTGTCACAGTTACTATAAATCAAAATATCACGGCCCTTAATGGCAAGGCGGGTCAGACCACCCATGCAACCATAATTTGTATCCTGTGGGCCATCTGGAAGAACTTCACAGAACTTAAGATCATTCCAGGTCTTACCGCCGTCCTTACTTGTGGCGGTCCAGCGCCTTCTGGGATTTGCACCTTCCTCGGCCCAATGGCGCCTTGAATTGTAATAAATGGTGCCGTCACTCAATTCCGCTAAAGTAGCCTCTCCGGTACCATTTGCTGGGAAAGGATCACTAGTGTGCCAAGTCTTTCCTCCATCATCACTGTAAATTGCGTTCGTATAGTGCTTAGGCCAAAGGCTACGGTCATTCTTGCCGGCGTACCAACGCGACGGCCTAATTAACCGGCCCTTGTTCTCGCCATGCCTCAAAGTGATTCCATGTTCATTCATGTGCATGGAAGGAGCATTTCCTTTTGAATCAGGTTTAATATTAGTGGGGATCTTCTGCCATGAATTACCATCATCACTGCTCTTGTAAATTGTAATGGAAGCAGGCGGATGACGATCCTCAATGAATGCGAAAATATCCCCGTTCGTTTCATTTACGGTTAGACCACCCGTTTGAAATCCCGGCTTTGCAATAACAATTTCAGGACCCCACGTCTTGCCTCCGTCCTCACTTCGCTTGGCCCTGACATGACTGGTCCCCCAAGTCGCCAAGACCGTTCCTTTCATTGTCACTACAATATTACCAAATCTTTCACCTTTAAAAACCGGTTGAATATCGAGAGAAGATTTTCCAAGGAAAGCATCAATGGTTCCTTCTATTTTATTTTCCGCAAATGAAGAAATAACTAAAAAAGGAAAGAAAAAGAATGTGATGATATATTTTCTCATAAAAATAAATCTACTGCTCCGCTTGATACTTGAAAAGATCAAAATCCTCATCTTGTCTCCGAATCACAGCCTGATACTTATTCTCCCATATCACCAATATCCTCGTTAGTTTTTCCAATATTACCTGAGACTTAGGTGTTACAATTATGCTAACCTACTTCGATGCAACACTACCTAAAAGTAGCCATAGCCATTATCGCATGCTCTTTGAATACTAATCTTTTTGCAAGCATTAAGAAAAATCCATGGAAAATCCATACCATTGACAAAAGCTCCCAAGGTGCTGATGGAGTCAGACTCCTCGACGTAAATAGTGACGGACTAATGGACATTGCCACGGGTTGGGAAGAGGGAGGAATTATTAGGGCCTACCTTCATCCGCAAAGAGGACAAGAAAAAAAGTTATGGCCCGCAGTCACTGTCGGTGAGGTCAAGTCACCAGAAGATGCTGTCTTCATTGATATCAATAAGGATGGAGCCGTGGACCTAGTCAGTTCTTGTGAGGGATCTACCAGATCCATGTTTATACACTGGGCACCTCAATCCGCAAAAGATTATCTAGACGTAACAAAATGGCAGACCTCCGCCATACCGGCCACAAAAGGAAAACAATCATGGATGTATGCTCTCCCTATGCAGATAGACGGAGAAAATGCTGACGATCTCATTGTAAGTTCCAAGGGCAATGGAGCATCAGTGAGCTGGCTGCAGGCTCCAAAAGATCCTCACAATCTTAATGCTTGGAAACTTCATAAATTACAGGATGCCGGATGGATAATGTCATTAATCTCAATAGACATGGATCAAGACGGTCATAAGGATGTCCTAGTCAGTGACCGAAGGGGACCAAAACGAGGCGTATACTGGTTAAAATATCCAGGGATTAAAGAAGCTAAAAACCTCAATCAATGGTCAAGGCATAACATCGGCGGATCCGATAAAGAAATTAAATTTATCTCTACTGGTGATCTTGATGAGGACGGAGCAACCGACGTCATCGCCATCGATTCAAAATCAGTGATCTGGTTCCGGAGAACAAAGATCGGATGGAAAGAATATATAATTCCACTACCGAAGGGAGTCGGCGGCGGTAAGAGCACAGCAGTTTGCGATGTTAATGGCGATGGGAAAAAAGATATCGTTTTTAGTTGCGAGGGAGCCAAAGGAAAACTGTCCGGGATGAGGTGGCTGTCGTGGACGAATTCACCTACCGAAACAATTTGGAAAGACTATGAAATCTCAGGAGAGCCAGGAATAAAATATGACCGTGTTGTGATGCATGACATTGATGGAGATGGGGATCTTGATGCAATTTGCTGCGAAGAACGGGATCAGCTGGGGGTGTTTTGGTATGAGAATCCATTTTCCAAAAAGTAGTATATACCTACAATTTATAGAGCCTATACAGTGCTTGGCATGAACGGATCAAAGACTTTGAATTCTATGATCAGCTTCACCGTGTCTTCACGGTGTCATTTATATAACTAGGGATAATTACTAACAAAACCGAAAGGAATCTTTTTTCTCTAGTGAATCAGGCTTGAGTATTGTTCTCAGATTGCTCAATATAATAATTCCCCATTAGTTAACTTAGGGAGAAACCTTTATTCATAGATCGTTAATTAAATGCCTACCTTTCAAAGCAACGACATCGAAGCATACCACCAAGACGGATTCGTGTTCGAAAGAGGCCTTTTCACTTCCGAAGAAATAGGCCTACTAGGTGAGACGGCCCGTAATGATCATGCAATGGATAAGGCTGCATCCACAATGGATGATGGCGAAGGTAATGACGTGCGTTTATCTTTATGGAATCATCCAGGCAATGGCATTTACGGAATGATTGCACGCTCTGAGAGGATCGTTGACAGAGTCGAACAGTTACTTGAAGACGAAGCCTACCATTACCACTCCAAAATGATACTCAAGGATGCCAAGGTCGGTGGCGCATGGGCCTGGCATCAGGATTATGGTTATTGGTATCAGAACGGACTCCTCTTTCCTAATCTCTGCAGTGTAATGATCGCCGTTGACGAAGCCACCGAAGAAAATGGATGCCTGCAGGTCCTGAAAGGTTCGCATAAGATGGGCCGCATCAATCACATTCTTTCAGGAGATCAGGCCGGAGCCGATATGGAACCAGTTGAGCAAGCAAAGAATAGGCTAGAGTTAGTGCAATGTACAATGAGTGCGGGCGACGCACTGTTCTTTCACCCAAATACACTTCACTGCTCTGCTGCTAATCTTTCTGACAAAGCGAGATGGGCTCTAATTTGCTGCTATAATGCAAGATCAAACGATCCATACAAAGAATCTCACCACCCGTCATACACAAAGCTAGACAAAGTGACTGATGATCAAGTCCTCATTGTGGGCCGTGACGAAGCGATACGATCAAATGCAGAATTTGCAAATCTCGTCGAAGACGATCAGAGCGCAAAAAGCCTCGAAAAAAATTAACTAAAACTCAATTAACTAAAATATGAAACTTGGAATCATAAACAGCGCTTTTGGACAGGCAGGAGTCGATACGAAAACGGGCCTCGAGCACATCTCACGGATAGGCTTTGATGCGGTCGATATCTTCACTGAAGCAATGACTATTACCGAAGATGAAGTGAATCTTATCAAGAGCACCTGCGAGGAAAACAGTCTCCCTATTACATCGACCGTGGTCGTCTCAGCGGGCCTGATCGATTTTAATGATCCTGTCAGAGAATATCATATAACCAGAGCTAAGAAATTTCTCGACTTAGCCAAGAAGTTTGATTCAAAGAACCTTCTCCTTGTCCTCGGAGAATATATTTGGCAACGCGAAGTGATTCCACCGGAAGCTCAGTGGGAATGGGGCGTCGAGGGAGTCAAAGAACTGGGGCAGTATGCTGGAGAACTTGGTCTGGACATTGCCCTAGAACTTGAACCTTTCAGATTGAGCCTGCTTAACAGTATACCTGAAATGGTTCGATTCATTGATGATTGCGCAATGCCAAATGTGAAAGCTAACATTGATGTGAGTCATTTGGTCCTTGCAGATACTTCCCCAGCGGAACTGGAAAAACTGAGAAATAAAGCTACTCATGTCCATATCAGTGATTGTGATGGAAAAGTTCATGGGGACTTACCACCTGGAAGAGGAGTCGTTAAATTTGCTCCTTATCTGCAAGCCATCAAGGAATTGGAATTTGAAGGTACAGTTTCAATAGAACTCGAATACTCACCTGACCCATCAAAAATCGTAGAATGGGTCGAAGAAGCCTACAATTCAACGAATGACCTCATGCAACAGGTCGGACTTCGCGACTAAAATTATTTAATAAAAAACCACTCAATTAAATGAAATTATTTTTATCACAATTCATCCTCATTTTCATTTTAACTCAGATTACTGCTCGAGCCGAGTTGGTCGGTTATTGGAAACTTGACGGGGACTTTACTGATTCATCTGGGAACGGCAATGATGGAGAACTCTTTGGTGGATCAAGCTATTCTGACTCTGTACCCGATACTTTAGGGAATGGCCAGTCAGTGGCCTTTGATGGGACAGCCGGAACGTATGGTAGCATTAATCATGGTGAAGGAGGAATCGCAATTACGACCGTTGCTTCTTACACGGTGTCAATGTGGGTTCAAGCCGATGGAACAATAGATAATGCTGATGACCGGATCTTCTCCGAAGCAATGTCGACTAATAATAATCCTCTATTTAATATGGGAACCAAAGATAATGGTGCTGATGGTACCGTGGATTTGTATGTGAGGAACGGAGCAGCAACGGGTCACCAGTACTCAAATGGGGAAGCTTTCGACGGTGCCTGGCACCACGTGGCGTGGGTCGATAATGATGGGATCCTTGATCTTTATATCGATGGCGTCTTTGATAAACAGTTCGATCACAGCGCAATCGGCGCATTCACTCCGGACACGACTACCATTGGTGGGATTCTTCGAGGATCTGACTGCTGTAATTTTACAGGAAACATTGATGACTTAGCCATTTGGGATGAGGCATTATCCGAGGATGACATTGCTGCTCTTGCCAGTGGAGCCATGACTCCCGGAGGCCCTTCAGAAGATGATGATGAGGACGGGTTACCTGACGCATGGGAAGAGAAGCTCGTTGATAACCTTGAAGATTTAAATGGTTTAGCTTCCGGGCCCGGACCAGGTGCAGGCACTGGAGACTTTGATGGTGATGGTCTCACTGACCTCGATGAGTATGAGGAAACGAAGACTGATCCGACCAAGGCAGACACGGACGGTGACGAACTCGAAGACGGGGTCGAAACGGATACAGGGACTTATGTGAGTGCCACGAACACAGGCACTGACCCAAGGAACGCAGACACCGACGGTGACGGTCTCTCGGATGGAGTCGAAACAAATACCGGGGAATTAGTTGATAACGATGATACCGGCACGGATCCTAATAACGCAGACACGGACGGTGACGGGTACGCGGACGGTGGTGAAATCGTTGGAGGAACTGATCCTAATGATGAGAACAGTAAAGGAGCAATCCCTCCTCCATTCCTCTACGTGGACTTCGAAGCGAATGCGGAAGACATGAGTGGAAATGATTATAATGGTGAAGTCGATGGCGCAGTGAGCTTTGATGTTGAAGGCGCGCCCTCAGGTTCCACACCAACGACTGGCGCTAACTTCACGGGCGGTCACCTTGATTTCTTTGATATCGATATGAATTCAATGATTCGTGACTTTGAGGATGGCAGCTACACCTTTGCCTGTTGGTTAAAACCAATCGGTTCGGCCGGAGGCCAAGGATTTATCTGGGGCCAGACTCAACAAGGAATTCATAATGGCATCCGCAATGGGGGCGTATTACATAGCGCTCATTGGGGAGCTGACTGGAACGCGACTACCCCCCTAGAAGCTGAAAAATGGGTTCACGCGGTATGGACCTATGACGGCGCTAATGACACGGCTGCAATTTATCTGGACGGTCAACTTGATGGAGGCCCACAGGCTCAACGAGCCCCTAACGGAGGAGGGTCATTCTTGCTCGGCGCGCGTAATAATGGCAGCGAGCAATATGATGGATATTTGGATGATGTGGCAATCTGGAGAGAAGTGCTTCCAGAGGCAACGATTCAGGCACTGGCGGAAGGAACGAGCCCCATAGGTGCGACGCAAGAAGATGGAGACGGAGACGGTTTGCCTGATTCGTGGGAGGAGAAGTACGGAGTCGATGATCCTGAAGGAGACGATGACAACGATGGGCTAACTAATGCCGATGAGTTTGAAGCAAGGACAAAGCCCAACAAGGCTGATAGTGATGAGGACGGATTGGATGATAATAAAGAACTGACTGTCACCAATACGAATCCACTAAATTCGGACTCCGATAGAGATGGAATTCTTGACGGTGCTGAAGTAACAGGTGGAACTGACCCTAATAAACCAGACACTGACGGGGACGGTTTTGATGACAACGTAGAAATTAGTCAGGGAACTGACCCTACAAATAAAAATGATTTTCCCCAGTTAGGGCAGACGATACTGTTTATTGGTGGCCAAGGCGATGCGACTCAGGGAGCTGACGGGACCGTGATGAGTTTCCTTGAAGAAAGATATGGTGCGCAAAATATTACTTATAAACAGGCCAATCAGACTACTGCAGGAGAAGAGGCAGAGTATGCGGTACTTATCATTTCCTCAACTCCTGGATCAGGAGACATGCGGAATAAGTTCCATAATTCCACAACGCCAATCGTTAACTGGGAAGAGGCTATCGCGGACAATGGTGGAGGAGAATTTCAAGTCACTGCAGGCAGGACCAAAGACAATGTCGCTGAGGATCATGTGATAACGATACTCGAAGACCATCCAATAGTCGCTGGTTTCAATGTCGGTGATGATGTGACCATATCGACTGGCCAGACCGAGGTCTGGTGGTCAAC
>JASLJT010000033.1:0-6747 GCA_030747955.1 Verrucomicrobiales bacterium
AATGGAAGGGATTTTTTCTGAATCGGTGGAGTTTCCTCTTCTTGTACAATCTTTTCGTACCATTCGGGATCTCCACATGAATAGAGTGTGCCGTTATTGAGATTCTCTGGTTTGATCGTTTTTGAAATAAGGCCTACAAAATTATCACGCGTTGATTTCCCAATTTCAGACTCTTCAGTGATGAGGTAATTTGCGTATTTTGCTCTGGTCAAAGCCACATAAAATTTGCAGATTTGTTCGTAAGTGGCATTGGCGACTTTTTCGGTGTTATATTGATTTAATTGGGTGTCCGCCTCTACTATGCCTTTGTTAGGCATTGACAGTATCCACTGAGGTTCATGATTTTCATTGTATTTTATTTCAGTTCCAAGGTCCGTACTTAAAAATGTATTGCCCCCAAGTTCCGGTAATATAACGGAATCGAAGGTGAGTCCCTTTGATTGATGAATGGTCATGACTTGGACCGAACCCGGTTCACCAGTTTCACGCAGTGTGAAGTTTTCCATGAACCGCACAAATTCGTCAATGGATCGACTGCCACGATTGTCAAATATTGCCGCTGCTTTCAGTAATTGATTTACTCTCATTGAATGAAAATCATCAAAATCAATGTAGGAAACCAATTCTCTAACAGTTTCCGTGAATTGATTCTTCCAAACTGATGAACGAATGAAATGTCCAAACCTTTCAATGTCCGAAAACTTGTCTTCCACTATTTTTCTGAATGGTGACATCATTATGTGACCCGATGAGAACTTGTCTCCGGGGTGTGCAGAGAACCGGAAGATTGAAAGTAGGGCAATTCCGGCCGCATTGTCCTTGGCGATACAAATTTTCGCATCGTTGGTTACTTTTAAATTTGTATGCTCTCTTAAATATTTTGTGATGAGATTGCCGGTTTTATTTTGCTGGACGAGGACCCCGATGCTGAGTTTATTTTCCGAGGGGTTTATTTTTCTGATTACTTCTGCGATCAGTTCAAGTTTTGCATCAAGCTCCTTCCATCTGGGAGCTTTCTCTGCGGATATCCATGAAGTGAAACCGGGTCTGTCTTTATGAACTGTCGTATGTTCCTTAAATTCCCACCGTCCCTCAATTGAGGGGAACAAGCTCTGTATTTCATCCTTACTCCCAAATATTGAGTTTACTGTTGTGATGACAGGTTCAGAGGATCGTCGTGATTCATCCAGATTAGTTTCCCTAAAACGTTCGGGGCCAAGATTCTTATACTTACGTTTCTGTTCATTGAAAATTCTAGAGTCTCCGCCTCGCCAAGCATAGATGGATTGTTTTATGTCTCCAACGATGAATGAACTCCTTCCCGCCCCAGGATCCATTGCGCATTCATCGATAAGATTTTCGATGGCATCCCATTGTTCACGGCTAGTGTCCTGAAATTCGTCAAGGAGCCAGTGGTCGTATTTGGCGTCCATTCTGTATTCCAGTAAGTCAATCAGTCCAGAGGTTAACTTATTCCTCTTGGACAGAAAGTATGGGAAATCAGAAAAGGTCAGTCGTCCTTTTTGTCTAACATTTTTGCCATATTCATCTTCGTATGATTGAAGTACTTCGCATAGGCCAAGTGTCCTCATTGACTGAGTTTGCAATGTAATCCCGACTAAATGAGAAATAATGTCCAGAAAAAGTCCAGTCTGCTCGCCGGATATTTCGTATGCACAACCGGCAACATTGACTCGGGCATTTCCTGACTGGATGTCATTGAAGTTTTTGAGAAAATTATTGTAAACTGTCTCGTAATCCTTTGGCACAGGATTGCCGGTTTTGGTTTCAACGATCCATGAAAAAAATGATTCTAATTTTGTGGAGACTTTCTCTCTGATCTCCATTGTTTCATTTAGCTTCAGGAGTCTTTTTATTTTCTCTTTCAATATGGTCTCTTCAAGGACGTTCCATTGAAATTCGTCAGGCCATATGGATGATTTTTTTCCCCAGAGCTCCGGTTCTGGATTGTAAATAAATTTGCTATGCATTTTCTCAATGAATTCATTGAGTCGGGACTGCACTCTGGATTCCTCCTTGCCGAAGGAGGAATATTTTAATGCTTTCAGAAAAATTTCATTTGATGAGGATTTCCCATCAAAAACTTTTCTGAATACGCTTTCCCTTGCGACCAAAGTTTCGTGGTCCGTAAGGATTTCAAATTCACCAGCTATTCCCATTTCAAAAGGAATATTATTTATCATTTTGTATAAAAAACTATCCAGGGTCCCCATTTCAAGCGACGGCATCGCATTAATAAAAACCCGAAGTAATTTAATGGCTTTTTCGCTGTCGAGTTCAGGAACGGCAGTGATGTTGCTAATCGACTCGGGATCGTCAAAGTGCTTTGAGCTTCTGGCCAATTTATCGAGGATACCCTCAAAAAATTCCCCTGACGCTTTCTTTGTGAAGGTAAGGGCGACTATGTTCTCGGGGTTCACTCCCTCATTCATTAAGCTAATGAATTTATCTGTCAGTTTAAAGGTCTTGCCCGTGCCTGCGGAGGCGGGGATGACTTCGTTAATAAATGTGACTGGAGGGTTCATATTTATTTCTGCAGAATTTCGCTGGGATCAAAGCTTGAATCACAGTCGCCAAAAATTATTTCCGAGTAATTATCATATTTGGGGGAATCAGACGGAGGCCAGAAATTGCAATCGCTGATCTCTTTTGAAACGTTCTCTGCGCAGGTGATAGAGCTTTCCATTAGGTTCTCCTTCAAGTCATCCCACATTTCAATTTTCATTGAGCTCTGGGTGTTGCCCAGATTAAAATATCCCGATCCTATATTTTCTTTTTCAAAGATTAATTTCGCTGCGTGCACGTAAAGCGGTATCTGGAGATTGATCCATTCGCGGCATTTTTTACCGCTAATATATGTGCGCCAATCCGGGATAGAATCTGAGGAGGATTGAGTGATATTTTTGAGGTGGGCCCTGTCTGGGTTTATTGCTTTTGCCGAGGTCTTGTAATCAAGGATTCTCAAGGCCCCATCATTTTCGTTCTGTTCTATCCGATCAATCGTACCCTTAAGTTTCAAATTGCCGATTTTGATTTCATTGTTTATGTGAATTTTAAATTCTGAATGAATGATTTTCCATCCGAGGGACCTTTCATTGGCCTGAATGGCAGAGAACCATTTGAGCCGTTCCTTGATTGAGTTGATCTGGAATGATAATGGAACGGTGCGCTTTGTTCCGAATTCGTGAGTCGCTTTGGAATTGATTCTTTCTTCTAAGAATTTATAAATTTCCGATTCATCCTGACTGTCCCTGATCCCATCATTTACTCCGAAATCATCAAGAAATTGATGAAAAAATGTTCCGAATTGCATTGCATCCATTTCCATTTCAACGGGCCGGTTATCATTCATGCCCATCAAATTTTTGAGATAGAAACGGAATGGACAGGAAAGATAATCGCTGAATTGAGTCACTGATATTTCCTCAAAAATTTTCGCACTCTTGTCGATTTTCTCTGGTCGAAGTTTCCATGCTGAAGTCCATGGGTGGATAATTTCTGATGAATTGACTCTTGAACAAAGACTCAGTGCCCTGTCCGCTAATTCACTATCATCACATTGGAAAAGTAACCTTGAGGGTTTTAGAGGGTTCCCTTCCAGCGATTCCTTTCCTAGAATGATATCGACTCTTCCGCAGGAATTTCTCCAATTGAGGGTCGCGTTAAAAATATAATTGTCTCTCGCAAGGATGGACTCATTGTTTCTTAACCCCATCTTGGATCTTAGACTGTCCGGCAGGAAAATGTCTCCGGCGATTCGATCAGGAACAGAGCCTTCATTCATTCCTGTTATGATTAAATGAGGACTGTCCTCCCAGAGAACTTCGAGCCAGCCCTGAATGTCCAGTGAAGCCGGCTCTCTTTTCTCGGGGATTCCCTCATTTTTCAAAACGCTGAGGATAAAATTCAATTGTTCGCTACCGTCCATTGATTGTAAGGGACTGGAACGAATCTCATCCAGAATGGAATTGAGGCATTCAGCGGTATGACTAAATCCTTTATCTTCTTCGGAATCAAATTCTCTCTCAGAGTATATTGATTGTAAAATTCCAGGTAGATTCTCAATAAGATTATCCTGTAATTGATCGAGCCATTCCTTCAGTTGCTTTAGTGCTGAGTTGGTGAGTTTTAGTCGTTCATTTTTGCTAGAGAATTCCAGAGCCGTATCCAAACTGGTGGGGATGTTCTTGTCATTAATGCGATCTAAACTCACGAGAATGTTTGCGGCCGCAAGTTCGGGATCATCATTACTATTGACGGTGTCTATCTGATCCGTGGTTTCTATCAGGATATCCTCTTTATTTATAACTATGTGATTAATGATTTCCGGGTGCTTGAGGACTTCAATGGCTGATTCAAATGAGCCTGAAGACATTAGGTCTCTGAACAATGATAGTGTGGCGTATATTTCCTGGTTTGAGCACAGTTCTCCGGAGGGATTATACGCATTCAGATTGTGCTTTTGCAGCTCAGACTTGAGGCTCGGAATGAGTTCAGTGTCATTATTTATAATTCCTACCATTCCATGTGGGTCTGAATGTTCTGAGATGATGGATCCCACTTCACGCGATTGTTCGTCAGGACTTGACACATGCCTGATTGAGCTCTCAGCATTTGGAATATTGATCCTATGATTTGACCAGTTCTCGGTCATTGGTCTTCCCCAGTCACTGAATGATGATTGCTCTGAATCTGGTGCATAAATGACAATGCTGATCTTATGTGATTCAGAGATGCTTTGCAGCGCGTCGGTGAGTATCTTTGGAGGATCAGGTAAACCAATTAAAATAATTTGTTCAATGTCACCGACGCTGGAAGGGGAATTTAAAAAGGATTTTGATAGATGGCTGAGGCCGTTTTCTTTGAGTGAGGATTCAACGGTGCTCTCCAAGTGTTCGAGTTCCTTCCATCGTGAGAGGTCTACAAAATCATGACCTTCATTTTCAATTACATCTGAAATGTTTAGCCCGCCTTCGTTTAATGAATTTTTTAATGATATGAAAGTATTTGATGTCCTGAGGGCCCAGTTCATTGAGCGATCAGGAGGAGATATCGGGAATATATTTCGTAGTTGTGTGAGTTTGATATTTTTTAATGTTAGGGCCCAGGCTAACGATTTTTCAGTTTTGGTGGCGGGCCTTTCTGAATCCTGTTCGAAAAGATTGAGCGCTGTTTCGGGAGTTCCGAAAATGGGGTAATTATCAAATTTAGAATTTTCTCTGTATCGGTTCTTTAGTTTGCGCGCTGCCTGTTTGGAAGGAACAACGATCAGAGTCTTACTGATTAGTTCTTCGTCTAATTCCTCTAGTAAAAATTCATTCGCGAGCTCCACTATTGGCTGGTCCCAGCCTATAAAGAATCTACGAATACCCATGATTACATTGTTGGCCGGCTACGATCCTTAAGTCAATGCGGCTTGATCAACTAATGTCTGAATTTTATGATAATTCGGAGATGACATTTTTTGCAAGATCACCGAATTCTTTGGCTGTTTCAGAGTCTCCTAAAGCGACTGGATTTCCCGTGTCTCCTGCTTCTCGCGTCTTCATTTCTATTGGGATTTGACCAATTAGAGGGACTCCCAATCTTGAGGATTCTTTTTTGCCACCGCCTTCTCCGAAAATGGCATATTTTTCTCCATCCGATGGGCACAAGAAGTAGCTCATGTTTTCAACTATCCCAATGATTGGTACGTTAACTTTAGTAAACATAGAGGCTGCTTTTCTTGCATCGATGAGAGCCATTTCCTGAGGAGTTGTTACAATTACAGCTCCATCCACAGCGACTGATTGAACGATTGTCAATTGGATGTCACCAGTGCCGGGAGGCAAATCTAGTATCAGATAATCAAGTTCACCCCAGAGGCATCCTCTAAGGAATTGTTGAGTGTAGCGTGTCGCGAGGGGCCCCCTAACGATTACTGGAGAGCTGTCATCTAGTAAGAATCCCATTGACATAATTTTAATGCCGTGACTTTCGATCGGAATGATTTCGTTTTGATCGGTGGCCATTGGCCTGACCTCGTCCTGACCAAACATTAGAGGTATACTTGGTCCATACAGATCACAGTCACATAGGCCGACGCTTGGTTTTCCCTCAGATAAAGAAAGGGCAAGAGCCAAGTTCGCAGCGACCGTTGATTTGCCAACACCACCTTTGCCAGAAGCGACTGCTATTATTTTTTTTACACCAGGCAATGAGGCTTTATTAGTATCGAGTCCGGTGGCAGGTTCGGGGGGATTTTTAATATCGAAATCTATTTTTATTTGGCCTATCCCTTTAATCGTTGAGAGTACTTCCTGAGCTTCGTTATGTATGGATTGGGGAATTGAAGGGTCTTTTGTGGCCAGTTCAATTTTCACTGTCACATCGAAACCTTCAATGGAAACGGATTTAACGAGTCCGAACGAGACGATGTTTCTACTGAAACCAGGATAATTTACCTTTTCTAGAGTCTTTAGGATGTCTGTCTCATCTATCACGAATGATATCTCCTCCAACTGATTTACTGGGTCAAGTGAATCTCGAGGGATAGTGAATTAAAATTTAGACTTAGTAGGTCCTCCTCAGATGGCTGGGGAGAATTCCTATTTCGTCCCGGTACTTTGCGACGGTTCTTCGGGCCAATTTGATACCTGATTCCTTGAGTTTTTTGACAATTTTATCATCACTTAGAGGCTTTTTCTTATCCTCGTTTTTAACCAGTTCAGCTACGGCCTGTTTCAC
>JASLJT010000034.1:0-12750 GCA_030747955.1 Verrucomicrobiales bacterium
ACTTGTCCTCAGAGGTTCAGACGTCATTGTTAAGGTTGCGGCCGATGTGATGACTCCGCCTTCTCGTCGATTCGGGAGAGATCGTCGCGTGAAGGTCTGACTATTTGTGCTGAAGCGATTCCTGTTCTGCCTCTTACCAAATGGAACCGAGTCATTGTACCATGACTGCATTTCATCAGACCGGTACGAGTAATTACTATCAACTAATAGCATCACAGATCTGTCCTCGACCATAATACTTTCAAAAAGCAATAGAGGTTCTATCATGGTTTGTAACCCAAATTTCCACTGCTCACATCCGATCCTGGAATAATAGATCTGAAAGCGATCAAAATCAGGGACTGCAGTTATTAACTGGTCAAGGCGAAGCCATTGCCGAGCAAAATTCTCAGCAATAGATTTGCTCTTTGGACTCTCCAACAATCGCTTGACTTGACCCTTGTAAACAACCGGATCTAGAAGTGACCCGTTCCTAGCAAGAGCAATTAATTCCTCATCAGGTATACTACTCCAGAGAAAAAATGACAGCCTAGTTGCCAATTCATACGCGGTAAGACTTTGCGCCTTTAAGTTTCCGTTCTTTGTCTCATTAATGTAAAAGAACCTTGGCGATGAAATGACCGCCGTGATCAGTTTTTTCATTGATTTTTTGAACGATTTACTCTTCCCGTATTCTGCCTCTAAATAGTTTACATATCTATTCATGACGTCCTCACTGATTGGTTGCCTGAATGCTCTTTCAAGAAACCCGGACAAATGTAATTTAAGTCGCTTCGAATCGATTTGTTTAGTGGGCAATTCAAATAAACTGCTATTTGTTAAGTTACTGTAACCGTCAAATTCAGGGGCATTTACAATGGATCGACCGAGCTTTAAAAATGTTTCAACCATTATTGGTGAAACGCTCAATTCGTCGCCCCTATTATTGAAACCATGTTCAGATTGTAAATCGATCGCAAAAGGGCTAACTCCAGTGAGTATATGTTGCTCAATTTGGTTCTTTCCGAGTGCCCTATTTGACAACCTAATGGACTTGGGAAACCTGCCAGATGAAGGATTGAAATAAGAGCTGCTCCTTATTACTTTTTCTGGCAAGGGGTACACATCACCCTTGAGCTGCAATAGATCGCGTACAGAATTATTATATTCATAGCGGTTCATTCTTCTCATGACCGTAGACTTCAAAGTGCCTGATTCTTTAATGTAATCATTGAGATAACCACTGAAGAGCGAAGTCAAAATTAGATGCTCCTTGGGAGACAATTGCTTCTCATCCTCAGGAGGCATCTCCTTAAAGTTTAACGCATCAACTATCTTTTGAGTTAGTTCAATGTCCTTAAGGAAGCCTTCTCTAGTGGTCACAGCTTTAAGATCTACTTTTCCTTTGTCTCCATGACATCCGTAACAACGTGAAGCGAGTATGGGAACGGCTTCATTTAATGAAACTTTGGGCTGACTGTTGAGCTGCGTTTCCCTGTTAGTTGCAACTGATTGATCATTGGCCTGATGCAACTTATGATCAGTTAGATTGGACTTTGATTCTTTGGAAGTGGGCCGCATATCTACTATCTTTATGTAATCCAATCCGAGCAGGTACCGGTTCTTTTGGTAAGGCGTAGCCTTTATATTGTTTCCAACTAGCTTAAAGCTGACCTTATGTTGGCCCTTATCTATCTTCAAACCGCTCACGTTGATTTGCTCAGCCAGAGAAACTGTTTGAGAGTACAAATCTATTTTATTAGCAATGACTTTATTATCTAAATAAAGATCAAATTGCCCATAATCACGGGCCTTAGTCAGTTGAATCTGAAAGTTGAACTCACTAGTCTTATCAACCATTATTGATGTCTCCATAGAGTCGCCAACCAAACCGTCCCATAGTAGATGAGTGTCACCGCTCCATTGACTACCATAGCTCTTCATGCCTTGCGCACGTGAGCGGCCCTTCATGGGCAGCAACTCCCCCTCCATTAAATCTTCTCCAAAAATCTGTACAGATAGGTTTTTAACATCGACATACTTACGAGTCTTTAAATCCTTGTCAGTGTCAGTAGTGATACGGACAGTGATTTTTTTCATGCGCCCATTTTCACCATTTCCGGCAACATCGTTAATGCGAATCCGATCAATTTCCTTAGTATTAGGTCCTAGCTCAAGGAGTGTCCTCTGAGGCGTCGCTGTCGTACTAGATTGCGTAGTATAGGTAAAAGTTTCGTCATCACCGTCAAAGGCATTAGGGAACGCATGATCCGATGTGCGTGCCGGACCCGGATCAACACTACCGGCAACAATATTTACTTTTGTTCCGAACTTTGCGTAAGCTTCGATCTCACGGATAGTCCAGTGCTTGTAATGACCCTCGTTGTCCCAACTCAGTTCTATTCCTGTAGCACCTGGAACCGGATCGAAAGAGATCGAATAAAAGCCATCGTGATCAGCACTGAGATGCTCGATCGTGTTTCCTTTAACCTGTGCCTGCAGCAATGCAAGGTTAGATGCACTGGCCTCACGGCCGCGAACCTCATGAAAATCAAATGCAACATCAGCAAAGATCGTTGACGCAGAATAAGGCAAAAGAAGGAGAGCGAAACTCAATCTCATGTAGCGGCGAAAAGGCATCAGAAGATTTTAAACCGATCAGGATTTAACGTAAAGACTTCGATGACTTGATAATGATTTTTTTTAATCGTAGGAAAGTAAGGCTTTAATTACCTTTCTTTCTTGAACAGCTCTCAATGCGTCAGCAATATTATTGATATGGAACCTGTGGGAAATAAATTCTTCACCACTCAATCTGCCATCCTTTACCCATTCACATAGTACTGACTGGGACTCTTTTTCGTAAAGCCTCGTAGGCCATTGATGGATATAAATATTATAATTAAAGTCTCCGAGTGAATTTGGAACAGTGAACTCTTTGAGGCCTGCATAAAACCCATAGACACAAATAGAACCGCCTCGTTTAATCAATGGTAATGAAGAGTGGATAATTTCAGGTTTTCCAACCGCGTCGATCACTGCATCAAGCTTTTTACTTGGATCAATCTTTGAGAGCTCGGTAATTCCTTTGTCGTCCCTATCAAATGTTGCATCAGCACCAAATGCAGTTGCCAGGTCTCTTTTTTCCTTATGGCGATCCACTAGGCCAATCCAACCCAACCCAAAGAGCTTGCCCAATTTGACGAAACTGAGGCCCACTGGGCCACCCCCAACAATGAGAATATTGTCACCCTGCTTTAGGTGAAAATCACGAAAAGCGCCGAGAACTTCTCGCCAAGTACACAGCAGAACACCATCATTCGGTTCAATGCCAGATTGGACTGGAGTCTGAATTTCAAACACTTCAACCCATCCATGTTCATCTGAATCTACACCGTCTTCAACCATAGCTTCATGGTCATTGACTAACACGTATTCGCAGAAGCCTCCCCATCCCGACTTAAGACCTTCGGTCTCTAACTCATCGTCAAATACCAGGCCACTGACAGCCCTTTGCCCCTCAGTAAAGTTTTTTGCACGTGGCCCGACTTCAATAACTTTACCAATACTTTCATGACCTAAAGCGAAAGGGAATGCCTCTTCCATTCCAGGAAAATGTCCAGCAACGAGTTCGCTGTCAGTATTATTGCAAATACAGGCAACCTCTGTTTTAACTAGTGCTTGATAAGCTTTCGGTTTTGGGATGGGTGTATCAATTAAAGAAACTTGGCCCGGCTTTGTTACGGAGACTGTTTTCATTCAAAACAAATTTATTACAGCTAGCACTTCATTGGCAAGCTGAGATAAGGCTTGAGATTGAATTACTCAATTTCAAATCCATTAATGAGCGATAAATTTAATGGGGGCTCACCTCGAGGACCAGTTCCAAATCTTACAAACACTGTGGCCTTTCCAGTTTCAGCCGAATTGGGTATTCGGACCCTCGCTGAAATGATGCCATTAGCAGAATTCCTTGAAATATTAGTGCCTCGATACTCTCCAATCGAAACTGACTGAGGCGTGGCAAAGTTTGGGGGTCCGCCGATAATAGTAAGACGGATTTGAAGAACAACTGTACTACCAGCATCACCCTTCTCTGGGGACACGACTAAATCATTTCCAGTAGGATTTGGCCTTCCACCAGGTCCTCCACCAGGTCCTCCACCACCAGCATTATTATCATTAGGATCAGGGCCATCTCCAAAGTCATCGGAAAATCCATTATTATCAAAATCCTCTATACCGGTACGAATCATGCGGTAAAACCGGTCAGCGCCGGAACTGGGCTTATTATAGGCAGAACTTTTGTTAGTGGAATCTGCAGTAAAAGCAACGTTGCCTTCGTGCCAAATCTTAAGGTCAGAACTCGCATCAACTCTATAGCTAGCACCCTCAACGGTGTCCCAAACAAAGGTAACAACGTTACCAGATGCATTGACCGTTTTTGCTTTGTGCTGTTTATTTGGCCCTCCACTAAAAACCTTAACTGCCTGAGCAGGGACAGCGTTGACTCTTCCTCCAGAAGGGGTCCCATAATAGTTTCGTCCAACGTTGTAAGGAAAAACAGGGATCCCATCATCTTCAACTGTTGTAAAATAGGCCCAGATACCTTCAGGAAATTCCGGCGTTACGCAGAACCTGCCATTGTGTTCATCCAGATCATAATCTTTGCCCTGAATTAAACCTAAGTGTCCTTTATAAGCGTAATCCTCGAGATAATGACCAAGAATATATTGATTTGAGACGTTAGGGCCGTATCGATTTGAAGAAATTGATATGGACCTGCCTTCTAAAGTGCTTACCCACCTAGGCAATGATCGACGCCCAGTAGAATTTAAATTCGTTGAACCGTTAGTTCCGTCCCTCTTCTGATATCCACTAATCATCCTTCTTATGCCTGAATCTGGGTTGTTAGGTTCGTCGTATGCGTATGGCCCGTAAACTGGATGACCATCAGCGACCCAGCCCAGTATTGGAGAATGTGATCCGTTGAAATTCTCTGTATATATGTTGGTCGATTCATTGTAGTCAACACTGCCTCCAAGTAAGTGTCTAACTGCCGGCGCATTGGCATGGTAATGGTGCAAGTTCATTGCCTGATGAGCTAATGCTGCATCGAAAGTAACACCCTCATTGACATAAGCATCACGGTTCCAGACCCCATCACCGCGTCCTCCACCGATTGGACTTCCATCGGTTCCACTGCTAGTTATATATGAGAATGTGTCAGTAGCATCAAAGAGTGCAACACCATCAACAAAATAACCAATGGCTCCGGCTGAGGTTGTCACATTACCATTATAAGAGCTCGGTATTTTAGGGACTCGATATGTCGTGGCCGTGTTACTGGGAAAATTTGGGAAATTGCGCGTTTTAGCCTCGTTAAGGTACCAAGGCCCCATGACGTGAAAACCAAGGCCAGTGGTCTTGATATAGACCCAATCATCGGAATCGTATATTTCATGTATGCCTGCATATGTTGGAGAATTTTGAATCCCCTGTCCACGGCTCCAGGTAATTGCACTGGTGTTCGAAGCCTCAGTTCCCTTGCTAGTAAATATACGAGCATACTTGCCTGTTTTTTCAGTGTACCAAGAAGTCAACTGTGGTTCTGATCTTAGGCAAGTAGTTGATATTACAAGAAGGTAGATAATGTATCTAGTGACGCTGGTCATTATCTTAATTATAGAACTCAATCATTAACGATACGTTACCGAACATATTAAAAATGTGACTTATATATATTTCTTGAATATGAATTCTTAATGAGGAAAGTGTTAATCACTTTGATTGAATGAACGAAGATGCACGTCCAGCAGAGCATGTCTTGCTAAGTTCAAGCGTCCGGCATCATGACCTTGACGCACTCCGTGCCTTTGCAATGCTTCTAGGCATTGTAATCCATGGCGTACTTTCATTCGTAGGCACACCCATATGGTCAGCTCAAGACGTCAATCAGAACCCACAATATTTAGTCATTCTAGATTTTATCCATGGGTTCCGTATGCCGCTGTTCTTTCTAGTGAGTGGATTCTTCACCGCAATGATGTGGCAAAAAAAAGGATCACTATCACTATTTACTCATAGAACTAAACGTATTCTGATTCCTCTTATTCTGGGCATGGTTGTTTTTGCCCCACTCCTAAACAATATGGAGAGCCTCAAGGACTGGAAGAATGAATTAGGAAAGGGTGATAAAAACAAAGAGCAATACGATAAGAAGCAAATTAAAGGCACTACGATCTGGGCAGCATCCAAGAGAGGTGACATTGACCTAATAAAAAAGAGAATCAGTGAAGGAAAAGACCTTAACCGTAAGGACTCAATGCAAGCAACTCCTCTTCACTGGGCCGCAGTTTACGGTAATGAGGAAAGTGTTAAATTACTTCTGAATAACGGAGCTGATCACAGCATCGGCGACGGCAACGGTTCGACTCCACTCGCATGGGCCGCCTTCATGAGTGAATCAGGAACTGCAAAGCTTCTCATGGATGCAGGAGCATCTACACAACATAAGAGCAGAGACGGAAGCACTCCCATCGATGCAACAAATATCAATCGCGAAACAATGAAGTTCATCATGTCTATTCTTCGAATAGATGCTGATCTGGACGTTGTAATGTCTAAACGGTCTGAAATTAAGGCTACCTTACGCGGCAAGAACTTCACTGGAGCATCTAAGGTCATGGCAATGATCGGTGATTTTTTCGTAACGAACTACGTCATCGATTTCTTTGGAAGAGATGTGATCATTCTCCACCACATGTGGTTTCTTTATATATTATTCTCAATCATATTCATATTTTGCTCCCTCACTTTAATAATAGAAAAGCTCTCAATTAATAGCCTTTGGAATAATTTACCCGAACTCGTTAAGTCAATAATTAGAGCCATCAGTCTAACAGCTATCGTCTTTTCAACATTCTACTCCCAAATATACATGGGTACTGATGAATTTGGACCTGCTACTGCAGTCTTCTTTGATCCAGAAGAGTTGCATGACTTTTTCACATTGCAGGGATTTGATGGAAAATCAGCCTGGGCCGTACTAGTCCACTATTCCTTATTCTTTCTGGCAGGAGCCATCTTCTTCGGAATTAAAGGCTTCGGGTCATTTTCTAAGTACGCATGGCCAATGTTATTTTTTGCCTCTTCGATCATATTCATAATCGCAATTAGCGAATACAGAAAACCTTGCCCTGACTGGATCAATCTTAAAAAAGGACTAGATGGACCAATTGCATTTCTCGCCCCAACAATTCAGTCCATCCAGGACTCCTTTAATGAACTGGATAAGGAAAAAGACGGAGTCATTGCCAAACGCGCAATAATTACTACCCTCTATTGTTGGCTAATGACATTTGCATTTGTCGGCTTTTTCCGATTCTTCTTTTCTGGTGAAAGTAAACTCGTGCGATTCGTCTCCGATTCATCGTACTGGCTTTACCTCGCCCATCAACCACTAGTCATAGCGCTACAAATCATTCTGTCGGACTGGGACATACCCATTTTCATCAAGTTTCCATTGATCTGTGCAATTACTGCAGGAATTCTGCTGTTAACTTATCGGTACATCGTCAGATATACTTTCATAGGAACTATCCTAAATGGAAAAAAAATAAGAACCGCTTAAGTCATCTGTCACTGAGTGGCTAATGACTCAAGTAATTGATGTCGCTTCGAGTCATTCTTAATTTCATGCGCCCATGCTACCGCCGTTGCCAATTGGTCGGCCTTTAAGCCATTTACCATGCCTTCAATGGCTGAATCCCTTAGTGGAGAATCCTTGAGATCATTTTCAATGCATGACTCTGATGCATTATAACTTTTATCCACCCAATACGTAAAAAGTTCTGTAGTCAGCTTATTACTATAATTTAAAGGGAAAAATCCAATGGCCTTAACCATTTGTGACGGGTGAGTACGTACCCAGTCATTGAAACGGTCATTAGCTCTAAATTTAAGCATGAATTGCTCTGGACTAAGGGCTGGGTCTTTACCAATCAAAAGGAGCAGATCATTTGGAGTTTCAGCGTCATTTGTGGATAAAGAAGCAACCTTTAAGTCGGTACCCGTATCATCATGCAGATGAGAGCAGGACGAATTTAAGTACATTGGAAAAAAAATACCAATGCATAAGTGCTTGAGTTTGATCTGAACAAACAATGATTAACTTTATACTGTAAAGAGCTTTGTAATTTTCACTCAAGTTCCATGACTTTATAGAACCTCTTCTGATCAGTTAAAGGGATCCCTTCGTCTCTAAATGAAGTGCTTTCTCCCTCACTTTCGATTCCATCATCGAGCTCTTCCCACTCACCGCTTTGAAGGTTAGTCGTAGAATAAACTCCATATACCCTACCCCTACGGGAGTTCCAAGTCACAGTAACTGCATTTGAAGATTTACCCAAATGAAGCTGCACGTCTTCGATGACTAGGGGAATCTTCTTTTCAGTTATAGCGGCTTCCCACAAAGAAAGGGCTTCTTCATCCGTTAATACTCGATCAAGCCATATTGCCACCTCATCCTGAGCTCCGGAATGTGTCGTAGAATTTGCAGGATCGGCTTTCCTGCCACCAATTTTTGCCAGTCCAGTATCTATTCCCCATCCCGTGACGTTCGGCTGAAGATTGTCAGTCCGATCAATACCATTGATCCATAGCTTGAAGTTACTTGCACGTTCTCTACCAGATGCACCAAAAGTTGAAGCAATTACGTGAAACCAGCCAGAATCAGATTGAATTAGGCGCCGGTCTGGACCGCTATTGTCCTCCATGAATAGCGTTCTCTCTGCATTGAAACCAGTTTGGCTCGGATCAACAGCGAGAACTAAACCGTCATTAGCAACGTTGACCTGAAAGCTTTTTGTTGGGTCTGAAAGATTATTAGTAAATAACCGATCACCTCCCTGGGCAGGTCCAGCCTTAAAGAAAAGCGCTACAGTAATGGAGCTTGAACCATAAAGATTACCGTCACCTAAAGTAACGTGTCCTGAATTATTGCTATAATGAGCAAGATTATCTGTACCACCAAGACCTGGCACTGGAATCCCCTCGAAATCATCTGCACTGAATACAGTTAATGGCCCCTCACCACCGACTTCTGGACCACCGAAACCATAATCACCATTAAAGACACCTGGCTTAGGAGCATTGCCCATTGTATCCATTGCTCCTCCATCTGTTTCCGTTTCGTTCAATTCGTAGTAGAACGTTGGCTTAAGCTTAATGACAGTTGCTTGGTAATTGGCAGCCTGTGTAGTGCTTATTACACTAAATAACAAAACGCTTAAGGTGAATGCAGTAGAGAATAGAGTGATAGGAAATTTCATTCGAGTTTTTAGTTACTTAATAATCAATGATATTATTTTTACCAAGAAAAGGACATTTCGGAAACAAAAATTTAATTACATCAAGGCACTTGCCTTATTATAAAAGCTATCTCTTGGAAATAGTTTCGATCCAACCCTGTAGAAGTCCCCAGTCATGACGTTTATATTTCCAACTGATAGCTCTTTTTTGCTCATCTAGGATCCGAGTAGGCAGAAGCCTTAACTTGTCAGAACCCATCCCGGCGGCTTCAGGGACCCAATCATCTTGTTTATAGGTAAATATGCTGTGTATGGTACCGCCACCGCATGAATGACAGTCTATGCATGACTTCATTACAGAACTGTTAGGCTTCAGCTTTTCATTTTCGAAGTAATCCGAACTATAAATAAGAGATAGACCTTCAATAGAATTCTTTTTGACTGGTTTTAGACCTCCATTAATAGATTCAAACAGATCCTTTCTATTTAATACAAACTTGTAAACGTGCTGACTTGTATTGTGGTCTTTAATATCTTCACCGACCTTATCGTAAACACGAATCTGAACAGTTTGAACTATTGACGACGTAAGGATTTTCCCAGCCTTAGTTATTAAGGACATTTTTCTAACCAACGCCACTGCAGTGCCTTTAGGGAATTGAGGCAAATCTTTAACCTCAATGGATTCAGCAAATTTGGCGGCAGTTACTTTGTTTAAAGAGTTAATGTACTTAAATGTTTCGGTTCTACCGCCAGGGATATTTAGAAAAACGAGAAACGGTGACCTTCCTCCATAGTATCTCATGTGCACTGGCGCACTCGGACCCTGAAGAGCTCCTCTAATGCATACCCAGTCCCCATTATCACTTAATAGATCCGTGGGCAAAAAAGGCTTCTCTGATTCAGAGTCATCAAAAGCGTTCAGATATGAATTAGAGCCCACGGCCTTCGAATAATTGTTAATCAAGGACAAGGCTTGAACTTCATCTAAAGCTAAAAGATTGATGACCTTTGATAGCCTTTCCCTCAATGCCTTGCGAGACTCATTAAGGTCATTGGAATTAGCCAAAGCTTTTGGATTTCCTCCAAAAGGAAGTCCCTTATCATAGTTTGCCGTCCAATCAAATATGGACCAAAGGTCATGCTGAAGGACCGCTCGCTTTAAGGGTTCCGAAATTAATCGGTGACCATTATCTTTAATGAATTCATCAAGTAATGAAATGGCTCTGGCGTGAGTGCTGCCTTTGAGTAAAAAGTCAGTAGTTGTAGGCCACAAATAAGGGTCAACTAGGTCTCCCCCGAACTCGTTCCCCTGCTTGTCCGCCCTAACAAAGAAAACAGAATGCAAACGGTTCCATAAGTGATCCTCATCAGAATGAAAGATGGCACGATTTGGCGTTGCGTTAACGACATCGGCAGAAGAATTGTAACATAAGAAGCACAGCGTAAGGGACAAATAGATGAGCTTCATATTTAAAATATACCATTACACTACAACAATGGAACCAAAATAATTATTTAGTCCGTTAGGAAAGAACATCAGACACGACATGACCATGAACATTTGTCAAACGTCTCTCTAATCCGTTATGATAATACGTCAGCCTCTCATGATCGATGCCAAGCAAGTGTAAAATCGTTGCATTAAAATCAAAGACCGAGGTCCTATTTGAAACTGCCTTAAATCCAAACTCATCACTTTCTCCATAACTAAAACCTTCTTTGACTCCTGCACCAGCCAAGAAGCACGTGAACGCTCCAGGATTATGATCTCTGCCAGTACCGTTTCCCTGCAGGAAAGGCATCCTTCCAAATTCAGTGCACCAAACTATTAAAGTATCATCTAACAACCCTCTCCTCTTCATGTCATGGATCAGCGCAGCCGTTGGCTGGTCCATAATTTCGGCTTGCATAGCATGAGTTTTTAGAATGTCAGAATGAGAATCCCAATTAGTAATACCGTTACCGCCTGAAGGATCGCTCCCATTAAAGAGTTGCACAACGCGGACCCCTTTCTCAATGAGTCTTCGAGCCAACATGCAATTCTTAGCATATTCCCTCTTCAGATCAGTGCCTTGATCGGTACCATATTCACGATGAATGGATTCAGGCTCGTCAGTAAGGTCCATTATTCCTGGAACCGAAGTCTGCATTTTCCCGGCCAGCTCATAACTCGCTATCCTAGCAGCTAGGTTAGCGTCATTAGGATATTTATTAAGATGGTTTTCATTTAAGACTTTGAGTAAATCGATGGTCTGATTATCCTGTTTAAGAGTATAGCCATCAGGGCGCCTCAAATTGACTGGGGGATTCTTCGAATTGAAATTAGTGCCCTGAAAGGCAGCAGGGAGAAAACCGCTACCGAAATTATTTTTGCCAGACCTTGCTAGGCCTCGAGGATCATTTATAGCAACGAAAGCAGGCAACTCAGAGTTTTCTGTACCTAAAGCATAAGTTACCCATGCGCCAAACGAAGGGAACCCTTCCATCGTAAAGCCAGTATTGAAAAAGTTTTCTCCTTGGGGATGAGCAGCAGTTTCAGTGTGAAGCGAATGAAAAAAACAAAAGTCATCGACTAGCTCAGCCATGTTGGGCAACAAATCGGACACCATCTTACCGGTCTGACCCCGTGGCTTGAACTCCCAAAATGATTTTGCAACATTGCCTGGAGGCCCCTCAAAGGTAACCTTTGGTATATAATCTGCTTTCTTTCCATGTTGTTTCTCAAGGGCAGGCTTATGATCAAAGGTATCAACATGACTAACGGCTCCAGGACAATAAATCATAAGCACCTTTTTGGCCTTAGCGGGAAAATGCGAAGAACGTGCGAGGTAAGGCTTTTTAGGATCAATTCGAGGTACAATAGTAGACTTTCCACTAAAATTTAACTTTCCTTCTTGAGCGAGAAGGCTCGTGAGCCCTAGTCCACCTAAAGCAAAGCCAGCGTTTGCCATGATCGTTCTACGATTCATTAGGCCGGCACCAATAGGACTCAACTCATTAATTCCATTCATGGGATAAATACAAACTCATTAGAATTAATGAGGGCTCGACTTACAAAACTAAGACCATCACTTTCAGCAACTTTTAGTGAAAGTTTCAGCTCTTCTTTTTCAGGCTCCCGATTCAAAAGTAATTCAAAACACATTCTCACAGCGGAACTCATATCATTTGTTTCATCGCTACATTTTTTTGCAATTATCGAAGCCTGCTCATTAACGAACTTACTATTCAAAAGGTTCAAAGCTTGAAGAGGCGTAGTTGAAACGGGCCTCTTACCTCTGACTTGACCGCAATCAGGGAAGTCAAATGCAGAAAACAAGTTATCGTCGACTCTTCTCATCCGCTCCTGATAAATCATCCTTCGCCAAGTCTTGTCACCGTAGTTATTTACAACTTCCCATTGAGCGTAGGTTTTTTTTACGTTGTGAATTCTATAACTCCTTCCGCCGACCGTAGT
>JASLJT010000035.1:0-15893 GCA_030747955.1 Verrucomicrobiales bacterium
ATCCGCGCCCTTATCAGCGATCCGAGGGTCATATTCCCATAATCTAATTCTAAGACTGCCACCTGGCCATCCCGGCCACCATTCATTCGACAATCTTCCAGAAACTGCAATCTCCGGATTCTCTAGTATTTCAGGACCATACACAGCCAGGCGGTAGAATAGCTTTCCTCCTGTCGTCACTGGGAAAGTATATGCTTTATCATTACCATCCCCCAAAGCACCCACTGCTGCAGGCACCCAATCCTTCAGATTGCTCGAGCTAAGGATTATATACGAAGATCCCCACTTGGTAGGAAAAGTTAGTTCCATTTGATCATTGGCCGTGAGACGAATCTCTAGGCTCTCTCCGACGGGGCCAGTGACGGTATTCTCTTTAACAAAATGAGCAGTAATCAGGCCCCCTTCCCAAGTAAAGGAGAGCCTCGGGTCGTAAGTATGAACATAGAGACTCTCTCTTTGTGCTCCTCGCGGATTAAGACTCCATGAATCAAAATAGTAACCGGGTGCGGGGACCGCCTCATAATGCTCCACGATCGCGTCTTCTGCCCTTGAAGCGATGGATTCTTTAATGGTTCCCCCCTCTGCTGGTGAAGCTTGAGACCTATAGAAAAAACCTTGGCCAAGTGATGTCACTACGCTCAGAAAAAAACTAGCTGCATATATTATCGCAAATTTTTTCATATTTTCCTAGATAGAATGAAACTGATTAACTTCCATTATTTCTTAGAAACATTTGTATAAAAAACAACCTATCTGAACACATGGCAAATCCTCTTACCCTTTTTTATGGCTTTGTGCATTTTGATGGCCAAAAATACTCTATGGCTATCAATTTTCAGTATTGTTGACCTGAAAACCATGTACCATTAATTTTGTTTTAAGATTCAATCTTAAATGACGCTAAAAGCATCAATCATAGTAATAGTTGTATCGGCACAGTTGTTGTTCGCTAATGCAGCGGAAAAATTGCACTGGAGCCTTTCCCCCATCAAGATCGCCGCGGTGAATGATTCTGAGGATCCTTGGATCAAGAATCCTATCGATCAATTTGTTTTGGCAAAGTTAAAGGAGAAGAATCTCCGGCCCCAGCCAGAAGCGGATCGCTACACCTTGATGCGGCGACTCCATGCAGGTTTAACGGGCATTCTCCCAGATCTGGAAGAAATTAATGCATTCATCAACACCGAATCGGACAACGCCTACACCGAACTGATCGAGAAACTCTTAGAGGATCCCCATTACGGGGAAAAGTGGGCCAGGCACTGGCTCGACGTTGCTCGGTATGGTGAGAGTGACGGGATATTGACCGTGAACGAGGACCGGATTCGCCAGAATGCCTGGAAGTACCGGGACGCAGTCATTAATTCGTTCAACAATGATCTGCCGTTCGATCTTTTTGTTAAGTATCAACTGAATCCCCGATCCGATAACATCAGTTCAGATTACAAGGAACTGCGACAATTTATTCACCTCGGAACCAAATTGCAGAACAATGCTGATCCTAATGACCGGCAATTTCACAGGTTAAACGACATGGTGTCAACGACCGGAAGCGCTTTCCTTGGTTTTACTTTCGGCTGCGCCCGCTGCCATGACCACCCAGTCGATCCAATGTCGACTGAAGAATATTACCAATTCACGTCTCTGTTCTTTGACCAGTTCAATGAAAATCCAATAGCATCCTCGAAGAGGATCCCCCTCAGAATCACTGAGCCTAAGGTTCTGATCAACGGCGATTGGAAGTCTCCTGGAAAATCAGTCTCTCCAGGATTTCTGAAAGTCCTGATGCAAAAATCCGCCGATCACTGGTTAAGTGAAAGCAACAAAATGGAAGGGCTGGGCAATTGGATCACCGACACGGTCAATGGTTCAGGACAATTATTAGCGAGAGTCATCGTTAACCGATTATGGCATCACCATTTTGGACAAGGACTAGTTAATACCCCAAATGATTTCGGTGAAATAGGCTCAGATCCGACTCATCCAGAGCTACTGGACTGGCTGTCCTTGGAGCTCATTGAAAATAATTGGAAACTGAGTCACATCCATAAATTAATATTAACGAGCGCCACCTACACACAAAGAAACTCATCGTCCCCAGAATACCTCACAATAGATTCCGATAATCGCCTCCTCTGGCACAAAAAACCGCAGCGGCTAGAAGCGGAAATAATAAGGGACCGACTACTCGACGTTGCGGGGGTATTGAAGAAAGAGATGCATGGAAAAAGCGCTCCGGTCGGGGACTATAAGAAAGCTCTTCCCGACCTTCCAAAGAGCTGGCGCCGTTCAATTTATCTGCAGGCGCATCGATCAGTTCATCATCCGACCCTCTCCCTTTTCAATTATCCGGACAGTTCTGCAAGTGTAGGAGCAAGGAGCACTTCTACCGGTGAATCAAGTACACTGTTTTCCTTAAATTCAAAGTTCCTGTGGACACTCTCCGAGCACTTTGCTGAAAGAATTAAAAAGGAAAGTACCGAGGACCCGAGGGACAGAATCGAAAAAGCATACATGATTGCTCTTTCCAGGCCCCCTAACGAACAAGAAATAACAATTGGAAAGAGTATACTTGAGGGGCAAGATGATGTTAATTTAATCAGGTTCTGCCATCTCATATTCGGGCTAAATGAATTCATCTATATCCATTAATTGAATGAAGCAATGAAGCGCAGGTCATTTATAAAAAATTTAAGCATCAGCGGGGCTTCACTGAATTCAATTGCTAACTCCGTGGCTTCAACTAAGCCAACGATGCCCCACAAAGCGCCTCGAGCCAAAAATGTAATTTTTCTTTTCATGTGCGGAGGAGCCAGCCATTTGGAAACTTTTGACCACAAGCCCGTCCTTAAAAAATATGCAGGCAAAAAAGCTTCCGAGATTTTCAGCGAAGAAGACCTTGATGGATTCAATCCCGAAAAGTCCTTCGAAAACTCAAGAATCATACCTCCTGTCTTTAATTTTAAACAGCACGGACAGAGCGGATCGTGGGTCAGCGAGATTTACCCAAGACTCTCAGAGGTAGTGGATGATATATGTTTCATCAAATCTTTACATACTGACTCGGCAATTCACTCTGTCGGGGAAACTCTGATGCACACTGGACACGGAAGGCCCGGATTCCCTAGCCTTGGGTCCTGGGTCACCTATGGACTAGGAAGCAAATCCAGCACCTTACCACCTTACGTTGTCATGAAGGACGGCATCTCAACGGCCGGCGACATTGTCTTCCAGCAGGGCATGTTACCAGGCCGTCACCGGGCCTCTGTTGCGGCAGCCGAACGAGGCAAGCCCCCTTTCCCATACCTAAGCCCCGACCCATCGATCAACAAAGAAGATCAATACGACCAGCTCAAAAAACTCCAGCAATTGAATAGAGCGCATCAGAAAAAACACATCGGCCAACCCGAGCTTACAAGCCGCATCGAATCATTCGAAATGGCATACGAATTACAAAATTCAGCGAAGTCGGCCTTTGACCTGAATCGCGAATCTAAAAGTATTCATAAGCTTTATGGTGAAAACCTCTTTTCTCGGCAATGCCTTACGGCAAGGCGCCTCATCGAATCTGGTGTTCGTTTTGTTGAAATTCTGGATGGAGCTGAGGGTAGAAAATGGGACGCGCACGGGAACCGAGGAGGCCTCGTAGACAATCACAGAAACAATGCTGCTCGGACCGATCAGGGAATAGCAGCCCTCATCACTGACCTCAAGTCTAGGGGCATGCTGGATGAAACATTAATTGTCTGGGCAACTGAATTTGGAAGGACTCCATTCGAGGAAGAAAGAAAAGAGAAATCTGTACTGGGAAGAGGTCATCACCATAAGGGCTTCACCTTATGGATGGCCGGAGGAGGCGTTAAGGGCGGGCTCAGCTATGGACAGACTGACGAACTCGGAATGTATGCCATCAAAGATCCCGTATCATTTCACGATTTCCATGCTACGATCCTTCACCTGCTCGGGCTGAATCACGAACAACTCACTTTCCGGCACAACAGTCGTGACGTTCGACTCACTGATGTATTCGGAAATGTCATTCATGACGTTATCGCCTAACAGACAGAGAAGAAGAGCAGACTTTAAAATCGATGGAAAGAGATCTACCCTCTAAGATCAATTGCGATTTTTAATGGGACAGTAGAACTAACATCGAACTTTGATTTTTCCCATTTTGGCAATCCAGAATAATTATTAGAGACCCCTGCTCTCTCCTTTGGAATGCCAAGAAAGTTACAGTCTAACTTGCCGTTTCCATTCTCATCATAAAATGCACTAATCGCATAGGTGCCATGAGGAATTTCACTAAAAATCACTTTTACTTGGCCCTTCGATATTTTTGCCTTGGACAAATAAGCCGCGTCATTCCCCTTCTTAGGGAATGTTTTACCCTTATTATGTAGAGCAACATAGACCCAGCCCGCATCCTTATCACTGCATTGAACCGTGACAGAAATCTCAGAAATTTTCGCCTCTTCACTGAACCCAATATCCATGAACTGGAAAAAAATAAGGGGCAAGATTCTGGCTCTCTTTAGTAGATTAAACATTCAAATTCAAACTGACTGATACAAGCCGAATATAAAAAGGATTGAGTCTTGTACGAATAAATAATCCAGATAATCCATCGATAAATTTCAGTAAATGTAAAATTGATTGAATAAACGCGTCCTGCCCATGGTCAAACCAATTACTGACACTGTTAAATTAAAACCAACAAGACCATGAAAACAATAATGCTTCGCGTTTCCGCAACTATCATTTCAATCACCACGTTGAATTCAACTGTCACTGAAGCAAGGACCATTCAAGGCAACACTCTTGCTCGACACGCTCATAGAATTAATTCCATTTCGCACGAATTACGTCAGGAACTAATCAATCATTACAGGCACACTCATGAATTTACACATTTAATGCGTAGCCTTTCACGAATCACAAGGACGACCCACTATATCACTAATTCGTCAGTCCATTCACACTCCTCATTGCAAAACATAAGTAATAACTTAGAAGGAATTGATCGTGAAGCTCATTACATAGGCCAAGTCATGCGGTCCGCTACGAGCCCATGGAATAGGAGAGGCCTGAACCGGATCGGTCACGTTCATCGCCTACGATTAATCCTCGTTGAAACCATTCACTCAATGCAGAATGCCGTAAGATCATTGCGCCATCAATATAAGAGTAGAAGTTTGCACCGCCCCCCTCACATCGTTCAGAGACGAACTGATCCAGCGGTTACTATTCTAAGTTTGATTCTAAGCCAATTATAAAAACAAAAGCGCCTCAATAATGAGGCGCTTTTTAGATTCAATTTAAAAATCTATAAACTCATCGAATTAACTTTACTGCCAACCTTATATTCTGTTGAACACTATCTCTTAAAGGTAAATTGCTAATTTCAGTGACAATTAAATAACCATCCTCACCATTCTTATTAGAATACAAACTCGTTAGCCCCTCACCGCTTTCCCACTGCTGCAAATCAAATGATCTTTCAACCCCTAGTATTACATCAGACCGGTTATTTATTTTCTTGTATTCCAAGGCAATGAATTGGCGCCCATCATCCTCAATGATTCTGAGTTGAATTTCGGGAACAGAACTTTTATCAAGCGGATCACTGCCAAGAGCATACTCAAAAAGATTAACGATCCCATCTTCATCAGGGTCATCCATGTATGCACTACCTACTGGTTCACCTTCACCAAACTTATCGATTTGCCAATTAGAATATACGATTCCAGATTCATCCTTTCCGGGAGTGCCTTCTAAGGAAATACTTGGCTTCCAACTCTCAGGCGCCCCATAGTCTGACTGAACATTTAAATTCATTAAAACCATCGACGGACCAGAGCCGTCAGCCAATTCTGGCCATGGATCAGTGTCATCATAATTAAATTCAATGAGCGGATCTCCACCTCCAAAAGAAAGCTTAATCTGCTCTCCCCCATTCGCTAAACGATCACCGTCCTCCCACTGTCCGGCAATTGGAAGCCCTGAACCATAACGCATCTCAAAGGCCTTTATATTATTAACGATCAGCACGTACTCACCTGGCCCTATGAATTCTTTTTTTGAACCAAGAAAGTCAAAATCGATACCTTTTGTGAAACGTAAATCGCGTAAATCTAGATTTATCTCCCCAATGTTCTTTATTTCAATGTACTCAAACAGATAATCATCGAGGTACCCCGCCTCTACCTCTTCAATGCTTGGAGACCCAGGATGATACATAATTTCAGTTATCAATAGAGAATCATTGTAATCTGATAAGTCAGGGGTATTCGGCTCAAATTCAATAGGGTCAGACCAATTACTCCATCGACCCGTACTGTCCTTATGACGAACCCTGGCCCTGTAAATGGATCCGGAACGGACAGTTGAGCTTGGCACCTTTATTGAATCCTTAAAAACATTAAGAGGGCCTGAGTCCCAGTCAGCGTCCCATTCTAACTTGATAGCATCTGGATTGGTAATAGTAGGTGCCTTGCCGCTCATTCTAAAATCAAATATCATGTCGCTGCTAGAGGGAGATGCCTGATGTACTTCAACGGCTATAACATTTTCACCCTCATTAAAAAGATCAGACGGCAGTTCAAAATCAAATATCGTGTCCTCTTCACGAGAACCCGATGCTCTAGTATCAAAACCTATAGCCCCTCCAGGCATTTGAGAGCGGCCCACCTCATTACCATTAACATAAATCACTGCCCCATCATCACGTTGCAGCCCAAGCACAATGGCCCCCATCTCTTCGAGGTTATCTATGGCCACTCTTTTTCTGAAATAAGTCGATATGTGCTTATCGGAAGTCTGCCCTCCAAAATCTATAGTAGTCACTACCTGATTGTCCGCATATCCGAGCGGAGCAAGGCCAACTGACCATTCACTGTCATCATAATCAACGCTTCTCCAGGCATCTCCCTGATCACTGCCATCATCCAAGTATTTCCACTCCGAACCTAAACCAAATATAGGCAATAGCTGAACACCCTCATCATTGACTGGGGTAATTTCTGCTACTCTCCACTGCATCGATTCAAAAGTAGAAGCTCCTTGTGGATCAGAAAATCCCGACGACTTAAAGACTAGGTTGTTAGATTTAAACCCTTCATCGCCAATGAACGTGATCGTTGGTTTTCTCGGCACTTTCCCACCTTCCCCGTTTGATCTTTGCAATGAGTCCAAGTGAGCAGCTCTACCGCCATTACCTACACTTCCTCCAGGCCAAGACCCTCCCGAGAAGGCAAATCTTTTCATGTCCCTGACAAGAGACGCTATTGAGGATGCCCCAGCTCCTCCAATGCCAGAATAGGTTCCTGCGTCTGAAGGCGCTCCTTTCCATCTGGCTGAATCTGCCTTTTCCAATGGTTCTAGTTGCGCCGCAAAAGCATCAATGATCGGATTGATCTGGTCTTCTTGCCATAGAAGATCTCTAAGTTCGCGAACTTCATTGAAATATTCAGGCCAAAGATCTGGCGTCGAATTTCCATCTGCTCCACCACCACCAGCAGAAAATAAAGCATTATAAACTACATCATGACCACTGTTCCAGGTCGGCCCCCAACTCGCGTCAGTGTCCCACGGTAAAATCCAAAGCTTCCCGTTATAATTATTTGCAGGCAAATAATCAGGCTCAAAATAATAGACCATATTCTTGTTAGCGCTGGGCCAAAAATCATAATGCCGTATCGCCTCAGCCAGAGCATGCCACCGGTTCCACTTGTGCACATTCACGTGAGCTCTTATGAAGTCAGCTGAGTCCCTACCGTCTAGCTGATTTTCAATAGTTGAATGATCACGCCCGTTATTGGGAGCAAATGCTGCCTGGTATCTTTGCTGCTGCCTCCAATCGGAGGTCTGATTAATCAACTTGTATAAGTTTCCCTTTTCCAATCCATGCGATTCCATGAATCTCACGTCATAAGTTTCCACTACAAAGTTGAGACCATTAAAATCCCCCCTCCACTGATCTGGGGCCTCCTCTTCATCATCTATTACTCTCCAGTGAACCCAATGGGTCCTGGGCCCAGGGACTCCAATCTTATTAAAAAGATACATAGATACTGCCTCATTGAGGCCATAGGTCAATGTCCCTCGATTATCAAAACCCTTACCAGTGGTTAATGTTCTCCACTTCTTGGGGTGTTTTTTCCCATTATGATCTCTGGCCTGAAAAAAGGAACCGTCATTGAAACGAAAGCGCATGGACCTCTTTCCTCTATTATGGTATCTGCCATTAGCTCCTCTCAGCCTATACTTTATATTGTCATACACTATTCCGTCATAAACCATGGCTCCTTGCCAGTTATAATAAAACCGAGCCTGCGTTCCCTGATTTATCTGTTTTCCTCCGTTATATGCATAACAATCAGCATAATCAGACTTTCTAGTAATCAGATGATATACCGGCAAAGACTCCAAAGAAGAGCCTGCTTGCCCTTCATAGTTTGGAATTCCATTGTAAACAAAATAAGCAAAGTTAAGTGATGGATCATCAATGAAAGGCGCTCGAATTCTAGCACCTTTAATGTCTTCAATAATAATACGATACCGCACCAGCGAGCGATTCTCATTAGCTGGAATTAGAGCACTGTAAACATCTTCCTCAGAAGCAAATTCTCCTTGGTTCCCATTTTTAACCATCGGGACTGAAACCCACCCTTTTTCGTAGTCCGGATTATCCTGTTGAGGATTATTGACTGGGATATTTGGAACCGGATGAGGAATCTTAGCCGGGACAAATGATCCAGGTTCAATTACACAATATTCAAGCGTCACTGAATGGACACCATCAGGATCTGTTACTTTAGCACCAACGATCACCGAATCACTTGAGCTTGGCGTCTCCGGCTCATGCCTAACCTTACGAATATTGGGCGGAGCATTTGTTGAAAAAGCAGTGTTCCTTGAACCCGGGCTAGGAGTGTAAACGGCCTCTTCGAGTTTGGGCCTTATTATTTCAAGATCAAAGCCAAGGTCACTATTCGATGGGCTAGAATTAAACAATTGCACTGCTACCGTGTTATTCCCTTCAACTAAAAAGGCACCAGGGTTTTTAATTACCTTGATGTACTCTTTGCCCTCGTCACCAGTTCCTGATGCCCTAGCATCAAAGGACGGATCCCCTTCATAATTCATCCGTTCAACTTCTTGGCCATTAATCCATAGAATAAAACCATCGTCGGCGACATAATGGACATTGATAACCGAAGGAATTTCACCGATAGCAACATCAAAATTATTACGCAAAAATACACTACTATAATTGCCCCTCATGTCATCGAGCGTTGTATTCAAAGTGACCCCGTTGACTCTCCCGTATCCGATCGGAGATTGAACCCCTCTAGTCCAGTCATTATCAAATTCAAATTCCTCGTACCTCCAATCACTGATAGGATTTGAAGCTTCAGAATCACCTGGCTTCCAATCCCATGATCCATCCTTGTAACCAAAAAGCGTTGCTTCATTTAGACTGACTTGAGGAGCCGAGGCCTTCCAGGAGCTACCCAACGAATTGTCTAGCGATGGATTCAGAAGCTCCATCGAAGCCCCTTCTCCACTCGAAGCCACTGGCCATGGAAAACCTGTCCTATAATCAACCAAATCAACAACCTCGTCGCTCGGATTCCGGAGCCTAAGAGTTTCGCCGTCAGAATCCAAATTTCCCTCATATGGCCCGAACGCTGACACATTAAGAGTCTCCCTCAATGTGTCAGGATCTTCCGCTATGACCAAGTATGCACCAGCCCCTATCTTAACACTTTCAGGAAATAAATAATTAACAGCCCCCGATAAACGCCACCCACCAAGATTCACTTCATCTTCGCTAGGGTTAAAGAGCTCAATAAATTCCTGCCTAACTGTATTATCAGGAGGGTTATGGTGAATCTCATTTATTACAATTGCCTTACCCAACCCTGCCATTAGTGAGGTAACCAATACGAAAATGAATGATCCGGATTTTATTGAAGCACGAACAGAAATCATAAGAATTTAACTTTTAAAACGTAACACCTTACTCCAAACCAACCAATTACAAAATCCTCCAAAGATTATAGCTAGTGACCGCAAGCAAGATTTAGAGTGCTTGATAAAATCAGCCACCACCACCACTACTCCAAACTTGTTTGCCTGCAATTAAATTGGCTGCTACCGGCAATAGAAAAAATCCAAATATAACTAATACCCAAGTTCTAACTGAAAGGGATTCTTCTAACATAACAATTTTAAAGACGACACCCAATGGGAAAACCAGCAAACTCCGCGATAGATAGAATTACTGCGCAGAGACGCGCCTGCCATTTTTATGCGATACCACCTTGGTGATCGTTCATATAAATTTGGATCTTAGCTTATTTCATGCAGCTCTAATCCTGGTCTTACGTTTCCTCAGGATCAGAATCGCACTTGCTAAGATGAGCCCGGACGAACCGACACAAAGGATATACGTGAAAGAGCGGAAGAAGTCTAGGCGGGTAACCTCACCCGCAATTAGATCTTTGAACAGAAGGATCGCCATCGAACCGGTGTAACCAAGAGCGTCGGCGACGTAGATAGCGAAGACCGCCGTACCTATCACGTGAGCCCGTGCAATCATCCGGTCAAAGAGAATCGATCCGTAAGGTACGTAGGCAAGGTAGGATCCGACCCCGACGAGAATCATCCAAGAGAGGCCACTAATCGCACCGTGGTCAAGCAATAGAGTGCTAATCCCCAGCGATAAAGTTCCTAATATCATCAACCCGAATGCAGCAAGCAACCCGAAAAAATTGTCCCGGATGAGGAATAGTAGAGCAAGGGGAACAAGTACCCCGAACGCCACACAGATCTCACTAATGGAAAAAATTCCCGGTGCCCCGCCATAGCCCAGTTCGGTGAAAATCTCAACACCGTAGTTGTCCCTGTAATCGCGGTAGGCGGTGAGGAAGATATAAGCGAAGAACAACATAGAAAGCGGAACTAAGAACCGCTTGAGGAAGCTGATTCGTTGCGCTCCGTCCATGGGCTCTCGTTGAGTCCTCTCGGCCTCGTCATCGTGGCTCGGATCTGGAAGCTGATCGAGCAAGAGCGCTGAAATCATGAAGGGCAAAAGAAATATGAGACCAGTGGCGAACGGCATCCAGAACTCGGATAATCCATATTCACCCATCAGCCATCGACCGATATCTTTCACAACCCCACTAGCAAGGATAAAAGAACACGAGAGACCTGCCAGCAGCAGTTCCGAGGTGCGACGCCCCTCTAGGTACCAGACCACTAATCCCCAGACCATCCCCAGTGGCAGACCGTTGGCAAAGAGGGCAAAGATTTTAAGTTGCGATGGCAGCACTGCGAACAACAGCAACGCGATCTCGGCGACAGTCACAAGGCCGATGAGCATGGAGAGTCTCCGGCCGCGTGTCATCTCCGAACAAAACTTAATACCCAAATACTTGGACAGTGCGTATCCTATGACCTGGCTGATCACGAACGCCGTCTTCAGTTCGATCTGTGTCCCTAGCAGGGAAAGGCCCTCGAATTGGGCCGCAGAAAACGGCTTACGGAACGCGTACATACAGAAGTACGTTGAGAAGGAAGTCCCGATAGCAAAAATAACTAGGACCCATGAAGGCGCGCTAGACAACCAGCGCGTCAATCGTCCACGTTCCCTTGCAGCCATTACTCAAGTTTCCGGCCAATAACGAAAGTCGCTTGCCCATGCTGCCGACGAAGCTCTTCCCGTCCAGCGAGAAATTCGTCCATTGAGCTGTCCTCGATCATACGTTTAATTTCAGCCATCACGCTCGCCATCTCCACTTCTTCCACGAGAGCCCAACTTGAGTCACCATCACGCCACTCCTGGCGCGTCGGCCCGAGTGGATCAAGGTAGGTTTCTCCCTGCAGCACCTCGTCAAGGGATACCAAGCGGCCAACCGGCGCCAGACCCGCTTCTCTCATGCCCCGCTCCAATAACTGTAACGGAATGAACCTATGGATCAAACGATCGATCGCGGCCGGGATGAGCGCGGAATACCAATAGCCTTGGCGATACTGCTCAGGGTAGCAGGTTTGAATAATTAGCGTGCCTCCCGGGGCAAGGACACGGCAACACTCTGCAACTGCACTTCGTGTCGCAGCGAAGTCTAAATCTGAACCGTCCTCAAGATGGTGGAGAACGTAGTTTACCACTACCCCATCACAAGAGCCGTCTTCAATTGGCAATTCGAGAATTGAGCCCTGTTGTAAACGCAGTTTAGAAAGGTCCGCCGTCTTCGTTCGCGCTGTCTCCAGCATCCCCAAGTTAAGCTCCACTCCCTCAACACGTGCGACCTTGCTAGCGAGGGCAGCCAAGTAATTACCCGTCCCGCACCCAGCATCGAGGACAATTTGGTCGCCTAGGATCCGAGACCCACAGGCTAGGGCTCCAAAGATTAACTCCAGACCGACTGGTTGCCTGGTCAGATCATAGTTTTCGCTGGTGTTCGTGTAATTTTCAAATTTGGACATAGTGATTTGTTTTCAATCGATGATTGGCTAAATGGAGCGAAATCAGGATCAACGGCTCTACCACCAGCTCCCTCCTCAGAATCTACAATGCTTTAGTAAACCGCCCACCATTGCAATACCTGACTTACGCCTTGAGATTAACGCTCGATCTGCATGTTATTGCAGGAAAAAATGCTAATTCTTTGAATTATAAATAATAAAGGATGACCCTCAGGAATACACCAACCTTGCCAAAGAACCGATATTTAAAGCGCAACTTGGAAAAATGAAGCAATTCCTTGTCGAAGCCCGAAAAGTAGCCGGGAACCTCAACGAAACAGCCCCACACGTAATTGAAAGCAACAATGCTGCCCAAGAGGTGGACAGACCAACGGCATGACATTCATTTGCGATTCACCCAACAGAACAGTGAAGGCCCTTAACTTTGCAATACAATTGTTAATTGACTGACACTTACGTACTTGAGAAAATAATTCATGAAAATGAAATGCATTTTGACAATTCTCGTATTGGGATTCAGTTCTTCGCAACTCAAATCACAATTCATTGACGCCACTGAAAAGTTCGGATTTTCAGGCGGCGGTAAAGCCGCTTTCGCAGATTATAACAATGATGGCTTTGTAGACATCCACGCAGGATCACTTTTCATGAATGATAAAGGGAATAAATTTGTCCCTGCATCTAAGTCCAATGCCCCAGGAGGCTCGGTCGTTTGGGGCGATTTTGATAATGATGGAAACATTGATCTATTCCAATACACGGGAACTGGCTCTCTTCATCGCAATAGAGGTGATGGAACTTTCGAACAATTAGATTTCCCAAAACTTCCTACCATCAATTCAATGGGCGCAGTTTGGATCGACATCAATAATGATGGACTCATCGACCTTTATGTGGGCGGATATGAAATCTGGCAACAAAAGGTCCATCCAGATGCATTATTCATAAATCTCGGAGACGGGAAATTTAAAGAAGAATGGAGAAGCAAAGACGGGGCATGCTATTCAGCAAGAGGCGTCTGCGCTTCGGATTTCAACGAGGACGGATATCCTGACATTTATGTTTCAAATTACAGACTTCAACCAAATCATCTCCTAATCAATGACGGCAAAGGAAAATTAAATAATATGGCCGAAGATTATGGAACAGCAGGAAACCCATCAGGCCTCATTAACTATACTGGCGGTATAAAGTATCAGGTCAGCGGACACACCATAGGTTCTTGCTTCGATGACTTAGATAACGATGGGTTAATTGATCTGTTTGTAGGCAATTTTAGCCATCCTAGACCGGGCCAGGATCATCCCCAGTTTCTCCGTAACAAGGGCAGTAAATTTGGATACAAATTCGAAGACAAGAGCAGTGACTCAGGACTAGCATGGCAAGAATCCTTCGCATCACCAAGCTTCGGTGACTTTGATAACGATGGGGATCTCGACCTTTATTTCACTACGGTTTATGGCGTGGGCAGCGGTAATATAAAAAACTTTCCTGTCCTTTATAGCAATGAAGGAGAATGGAAATTTTCCAACGTTACATCAAATGAGGGTCTCCAAAATCTTCCAGCAACTTATCAGTCTGCCTGGGCAGATATCGATAACGATGGGGACCTCGATCTTTGCACTGCAGGAAAGATATTTCAAAATAACAGCAAACGAGGGAACTGGATAAAAATAAAAATGGCCGGAGACGGTAAAAAGATCAACCGTTCTGCCATTGGCTCTATCGTTAAGATCCGCTCAAAGAACTCCGTCATGACGAGACATGTTCAGACAGGTACCGGAGAAGGCAACCAGAGCGAAATGACCCTTCACTTTGGGCTGGGAAATCTAAAAGGCCCTTTAGATGCTGAAATTCTTTGGCCGGGCAAAGTGACTACAGTCTCGAAGGGACTTGGAATAAACTCATTACACAAAATAACATACAAGAAAGAGTAATCATTAAGGCTCTTGACCTGTCGGACATATCACAATCTCTCTGACACAAACTTCCTGCGGCATCTGGTAAGAAAATAGAACTGACTGAGCTATGGAATCAGGCTTTAACGCCCCCCCAATCTGTTCGGCGTAATCCATCCAACCTTTTCTGGCCTCTTCTTCACAACCATGGTCTAAGAGTTCGGTATAAACCATTCCTGGAGCTATATTAATTAATCTAACATTGCTCCCTGAAACCTCTTCACGAATATTTTCAGTGATAGCATGAACTGCAAACTTAGTGCCGCAATAAACGGTATGGTCGGGGAACGTTTTAATGCCAGCAATGGATCCCATATTAATAATAGTTCCGGCCTGCCTATCAACCATATCCTTGAGAACCAAATGGATACCATTGAGGACACCTCTAATATTCACATCAAGCATCTTCTGCCAATCCTCAGGGTTCTGAGATTGAGGCTTTCCGTTAATCATTACTCCTGCATTATTAATCATGCAGTCCACTTTACCATGAACCTCCTCGGCCTCAGAAATTGCACCTTTCATGCCCTCAAGATCAAGTACATCGACCTCTTTACATATAGCGTTTGGCAAATTCATAGCTTCCATAAGTTCAATTCTTCGAGCCATGAGAAGGAGCGGGTACCCTGCTGCTGAAAAGGCCTTCGCTGTCGCGGCACCAATACCAGAACTTGCTCCTGTTATTGCGATTAATTTCTTATTGTCCATCTCTCGATTTTAAAGAAATTAAGCTCACCCTATCAAATAAAATTATAGGTATTTTTACTCATCTAGACCAAAACCAGCCCCAATCCTTTGATTTTATTTCCGAGTAACTGACCAAGTTTCTCCAACCAATACCTTGACCCCCTCAGAATCAAAGGTCACTTCGTATGAGCCCTTATCATTTATTTGAATAGTCGTTTTCTCACGAATATCACTTGGGTCCTGCGGTAAATCATAAGGAACAAAGACACTCAAGAAAAATTCATCACGAAGGGCTCTAATTGGACGGTAAGAAAACACTGTAATATTCTCCCCAGTGTCCTGAGAATGTGACTGCTTCAATGTTCCATGCTGAGACTTTCTTGGAGAATGCGTAACAAGTAAGAGTCGGGACTTACCTTTCTTCCACCACGCATTATCAATTGGCGGAGCATCAAACCAACTCTCTTTCTGATCCCCTGAAATCATGGACTTTTCATAACCCAAATGCCAGACAGGACCAGCTTGATATTCATTTTCAAGAATCTCCGAACCTCTGTACTTATCCATTACAACAAAAAAACCTTCACTTGTCAGAACTGATCTCCTCTCCCAACGACTGCCTTTACCGTAATAATCATTGTAGGCAAATTGCCCGTATGAATCTCCCTCAGGATTGTTAGCTGCAGCAACAAACTTATCGTCGTGTTTAATGTTGCCACGACGCATAGGATCACGTTGGTCTCCTTTCCTGTC